>NZ_WWJX01000964.1 GCF_009865215.1 Streptomyces sp. SID3343
CCACGTAGCAGGGCGAGCTGACCAACAGCACGTCCTTGGGGGTGGCGCAGAGGGCGCGCAGCACCAGCAGCATGCCCTCCTGGGCGCCGACGGTGAGCACCAGCGCCTCGGGCGCCACCTCCAGGCCCTCGTCGTTGGCGAGGGTGCGGGCGACCAGGTCGGCGATGATGCCCTTGGTCGGGCCGTACTGGAAGAGTGTGGTGCGCACGGCGCCGGGGCTCAGGCCTCGGTCGGCGAGATGGGCAAGGTAGGTGTCCAGGTAGGTGTGGACCGACTCGGGCTCGAAGAAGCCCTCGTGCGGGCGGCCGGGGGCGAAGGAGAGCGCGTCCGGGTAGCGCTCGGTGACCTCGTTGAGGAAGGTCATCGCGTCCAGCAGCGGATCGGCGAGGCTGGCGTGCAGCTCCCCCAGCGGCAGCGGGACCCCGGGGCCGGTCGCCGGGGCCCTCGTGTCGAAAGTGGTCATCGCAGGGCCTCGCGCAGCCGCCGGGCGGCGTACTCCTGGGCCTCGCGACCGTCGTCCAGCACCCCGGCCATGGCGAAGAAACCGTGCGGCATGCCCTCGTAGCGGCGGGCCTCCACCGGGACGCCGGCGGCGCGCAGGGCCTCGGCGTACAGCTCGCCCTCGTCGCGCAGCGGGTCGTACTCGGCGGTGATCACCGTGGCGGGCGGCAGGCCCGACAGGTCGTCGGCGCGCAGCGGGGAGGCCAGCGGGTCGGCGCCGTCGGCCGGGTCGGCCAGGTAGTGGGACCAGTACCAGGCCACCGAGCGGCGGTTGAACAGCAGCGGGTCGTCGTGCTCGCGCACCGACGGGGTGTCCGCGTCGCAGTCGGTGTTGGGGTAGACCAGGAGCTGGTGGCGAAAGGCCGGGCCGCCCTGGTCGCGGGCGAACAGGGTGAGCGCGGCGGCCAGGTTGCCGCCCGCGCTGTCACCGGCCACGGCCAGCCGGCCGGGGTCCAGGCCCAACTCGGCGGCGTGCCCGGCGGTCCAGCGAGCAGCCGCGGCCACATCGTGGACGGCTGCCGGGAACGGGTGCTCGGGCGCGAGCCGGTAGCCGACCGCGACGGTCACGCAGCCGACCGAGTTGGTGAGCCGACGGCAGATCGCGTCGCCGGTGTCCAGCGAGCCCAGGGTCCAGCCGCCGCCGAACAGGTACAGCACAGCGGGCAGCGGACCGTCCGGGACAGTGTCCGCGGCGGGGCGGTAGACCCGCAGGGTCAGCGGTCCGCCGGGGCCTGGGACGGTGAACTCCTCCACGGCGCCCACCGGTTCCGGGTGGCCCGCCGAGGCCTGGATGTCGGCGAGGTCCGCGGCGCGGGCCTCGGCCGTGGTGAGGGAGTAGAGCGGGGGCGTACCGGCTTCGGAGCGCTGTTCGCGCAGGGCCTCGGCCTGGGGGTGCAGGGGCAAGGGGTGTCCTGTGGATCGGTCGGCGGATGGTTCAGTGGTCGGCCGGCCGGGCGACCACGGTGTGGTCGAGATCGGCCAGCCGTGGCCGGCCCAACAGGGCCATCGTATCGTCGAGTTCGGTCTTCAGAAGATCGAGGACCCGGGCGACGCCGTCCTCGCCGTCGGCGGCCAGGCCCCACAGGATCGGGCGGCCGATCAGGACGGCCCGGGCGCCGAGGGCGATCGCGAGGGCGGCATCCGTGCCCGTTCGTACACCGCCGTCCAGAAGAACGGGCAGATGCGGCGGTACCGCGGCGACCACTTCGGGCAGCGCCGAGAGGGTCGCCAGGGCACTGTCGAGTTGGCGGCCGCCGTGGTTGGAGACCACGACGGCGTCGACACCGTGCTCGGCGGCCAGCCGGGCGTCCTCGGCGGTCAGAATCCCCTTGAGGACGATCGGCAGGCTGCTGCGCTCGCGCAGCCAGGACAGATCGGCCCAGGTCAGGGTGGGGTCGAACTGCTCCTTGGCATGCTCGGCGATGCCTGAACTCCCTTCGCCGGCACGGTGGCTGGCGGCCATCAGTTTCTGGTCGAGGTTGACGGCACGGATGTGCGTGGGGATGGCGAAGCCGTTGCGGGCGTCGCGCAGCCTGCGGCCGATCCGGGGGGCGTCCACGGTCAGCACCAGGGCGCGGAAGCCGGCTGCCTCGGCCCGTTCGATCACCGCGGCCAGCGCGTCGCGGCGGCGCAGCCAGTACAACTGGAGCCACAGCGGGCCGGTGGCGGCCTCGGCAATGGATTCCAGGGTCCGGCCGGCGAAGATTCCGGCGATCAGGAGCGCCCCGGCCCGCCCGGCCGCACGAGCGGTGGCGACCTCGCCCTCGGGGTCGAACAGCTGGTGGTAGGCCATCGGTGCGATGCCGATCGGAGTTCGCAGGCGGCTCCCGAGCAGGGTGAGGCCCTGGTCCGTGACGGAGACGTCGACGAGTGTGCGCGGGCGCAGGCAACAGCGTTCGAACTGGGCCCGGTTGGCGGCGAGGGTCCGTTCGGCGCCGCTCCCGCCCTGGACGAAGTCCCAGACCTCGGCCGGGAGTCGGGTGCGGGCCGCGCGTTCGATGTCCGCCAGTTCGAGTGGCCCCACAAAGCTTCCTTCCCGGGCATGCCTCGTTCGGGCCGGCTCCACCTCGGCAGCGTAGGAGGCCGACCGTCCATTGGTCTAGACCTTGCATTCGCTTGATCGCCTGTGCAATCGTCAAGTAGCGAACCTACCCCGTCAGTTGCGAACGGTTTCCCTACAACCTCCCCCTTCGTGGAGTGGCGTTGACCGGCTCTGCCTCCCTTGCTCCCCTGCCGGCCGGGGCCTCGAATGCCAAGGCCCCGCAAGACTGGGTGGATCACTTCCTCCTGGTCGGCCCCGATGACGAGGAGTGCCTCCACTTCGGCACTCCCGTCGACCGCAAAACCTTGCGCGCACTCGTCGCCGAGCAGGCCGAACGGCTGCGCGGCGCCGGTCTCTTGGCCGGCGGCACCGCCGCCCTGCGGCTGGCGCCCTCGCTCGGCTACACGGCCGCGCTGCTGGCCTGCTGGCAGTTGGGCGCCCAGGTGGTCCTGCTGGACCACCGGCTCACCGACCACGAAGTCGGGCTTGCCCTCGAACGGCTGGCCCCCCAGGTGCTGGTGGAGTCGGCGCACCGCCCCGCAGCGGCTCTGCGCGGCTTCGCCGAGACCGACCCCGTGCCGCGCGCCCGTCCTGGTGGCCGCCCCGCGGCGACCGACCACACCCTGCTCCAGCTCAGCTCGGGCTCCACCGGCCCCGCCAAGGTGATCGCCCGCACCGCCGCCGACCTGTTGCGCGAACTCGACTGCTACCGGCGGCTCACACTCTTCCCCAAGGCCGGCGAGCGGGTCGTCCTGCTCTCCTCCGTCGTGCACGTCCTGGGCCTGGTCGGCGGACTGCTCAACAGCCTCCACTCCCATGTGCCGCTGACCATCCCGGAGCGGATGACGCCGGCCGGGATCCTGGCCGCGATCGGCCAGGACGACCGGCCCACCACGGTGATCGGCGTCCCCTTCCACGCCGAACTGCTGGCCGGCGCCGGCGCTTCCCCGCCGCTGCCGCAATTGCGCCGGATGATCGTCGCCGGCGAGTCGATCCGCCCCGGGCTGCCCGCAGCCTTCACCGCCCGCTACGGCGTGCCCCTGGGCACCATGTACGGGATGACCGAACTCGGTGTCATCGCCACCGACCTCGACGGCAGCCTGTACCCGCAGGCCGAACCGGTGCACGGCCTGGACCTGCGCGAGGACGGCGGTGAACTGCACATCGCCATGGCCGGCTCCCCCTATCCCGGCCTCGCCGACCCCACCCGCTGGTCGGACGGCTGGCTGCACACCAGGGACGCCGCCCGGGTCGACCCGCAGGACCGCCGGGTCACCGTACTCGGCCGGCGCGACTCCCAGGTCTCCATCGGCGGACTCAAGGTCGACCTCACCGAGGTCGAGCAGGCCCTCGCGGCCCTGCCGCAGGTCCGCGAGGCCGTGGTGGTGTTCGAGAACGGAGCCATCGAGGCCTACCTGGCCACCGAGCCTGCCGCCGACCCCGCCGCCGTCCGCGACGCCCTGACCCGCCAACTGGCCTCCTACAAGCGGCCCAGACAGCTCTCGTTCCTCCCTGCACTGCCCCGCACCGCCACCGGCAAGCTCGTGCGCGACACCAGCGCACTGCGCGCCGCGGTGCCCCCCGCCGATGCGGCCGGCGCGCCCGCACTTTGATCCGACGCACGCACACCGCACCGGTTCCCCCACCCAGCACGAGGAGCACCACCATGCAGGAGCGCATCCGCGAGTTCGTCCTCGCGGCACTCGACGAGATGAACTACGACGTCTCCGAGGTCACCGGCGACACCGACCTCGGCCCGGCCGGACTCGACCTCGAGTCGCTGGCACTCGCCGACCTGTCGGTGCAGGTCGAGGACGAGTTCGGGGTCAAGTTCGACCTCGACGAGATGGAGACCACCGCGCTGATGACCCTCGACCAGTTCACCGCCGACGTGGCCCGACAGGTCGCCGCCGCCCCGACCGCCTCCGGCAGCCCCGCGTGAGTACGCCCGTGCTGCCGGACCGGGCCGAGGTCGTGGAGATGCTGGCGAGGTTCGGGCAGCGCGCCGCCGGCAGCGTCCCGGAGACCCTCGGATCACTCGAACTCACCTGGCTGACAGCCGAGTTCGAGCAGCGCTACGCGGTCGTACTGGAACTCTCCGACGATCAGTTCGAGGCTGTCCGCACGGTGGACGACGCCGTCACGGTGCTACGCGAAGCCGTACTCGCCGTCGCCCCCGCCCCGGCCACCGAGGTCACCGGAACCGGTGGGATCGCGCGGTCGTGAGCGCCAGCGCACCGCCGGACGTCTGGCCGGTGTTCACCGGTCTCGGGGTGCTCAGTGCCTTCGGCCCCGGGCTCGCCCCGCTGACGGCCGCGACCGTACAGGGCAGGACCGGCTTCACCGAGGTGACCCGCTTCGACGTCAGTCGCCGCGGCACCCGACGTGCAGCCCTGCTGCTCGAACCGCCGACGCTCGCCCGAGCGGTACTCGGCGCCGTCGCCGACGCGTGCCACCAGTCCGGGCTGCCCGCCTGGCCCGGTGACACGCCGCTGCTGCTCGCCCTGCACAGCGATCTGCGCACCGGCGAGGTGACCGAGGCCGTGAACAGGGGCACCGCCGCCCTCGGCCTGCCCGGGGTGACCCGGGTCTACACCGGCGCGTGCGTGGCGGCCGCCACCGCGGTGGCCGACGCCGCCGCCCTGGTCGCCTCCGGCCGGCACCCCCGGGTGGTGGTCGCGGCCGGCCACCTGGTGGAGCCGGGCGTCTTCGCGGCCTTCGACGCGGGCCGGGCCCTGGCCCGCGACGGGGAGCTGCGGCCGT
>NZ_WWJX01000965.1 GCF_009865215.1 Streptomyces sp. SID3343
GCCCCGCATCCTCGGCCAGGTGCGCGCGGATCCGCAACGCCAGAGCATCCGTGCTCACCGGATCCGTCACCGCCCGCCCCCGCTCGTCCAGCAGCCCGAACACCCGTGGCCCGCGCAGGCTTTCGGCCAGGTCGACCGGCCGCGGCACGATGTGGAAGTGCACGTGCGCGAAGCCCTCGGCCTCGGCGAACTGCGCGACGTAGGTCTTGGCGCAGCCCGTGGTCGCCCGCAACGCCCGGGACAGCCGGACCTGCCACCGTCCGAGCGCCGCGGCCTCGTCGTCGGTGAGGTCGTGCAGCGCGGTGACGTGGCGACGCGGGACCAGCACCAACCAGCCGGGGAGCGACGTCGTGAAGCTGTGCGCGACCCGCCAATACGTGTCGGCCGCGATCCGCTCACGCGGCGGCAGTTCCGCGAACTCGGCTTCCTGGGCGCATGTATGGCAGTCCTGGACGGTCATGCATGAGAGCGTATGCGGTCCCCCTCACCCACCGGAGAGTTCCGTCGCCAGCGGCAGCGTGACCGTGACGGTCAACCCCTCCCCGGGCGCGGAGACCACCCGAACCGTGCCGTCGTGGGCGTCGACCGCCGCGCGCACGATCGCCATGCCCAGGCCGCTGCCCGCAGCGCCCGGGGCGGTCGTGGCGGTCGTGGTGGCCGCGGCGGCCCGGAAGAAGCGGTCGAAGATGCGGCCGGTGTCCTGCGGGCGCATGCCGGGCCCCGCGTCGGCGACCCGGAACACCGCGTACCCGCCTGCACGTCGTATCGAGATGTGCGTGCAAGCGGTGGCCGGCGTGTGAACCCGGACGTTGGTCGTCAGGTTGCCCACGATTCGGCGCAGCGTCGGCTCGTCCGCGAGTACCAGACACGTGTCCGGCGACGTCACGTGCACGGGCCGCTGCGGCTGTTGGGCGCGCAGGTCGGCGGTCGCCTCGCGGGCCACCCGGGCGAGGTCGACCGGAAGCGGGCGCAGCAGCGGGCGTTGGTCCAGGCGCGCCAGCGCCAGGAGTTCGTCGACCAGGCGGGTCATCCGCTCCGCTTCGGCGCCCATTCGGGACAACGCGCGGGAGCGTTCGCTCTCGTCGACCAGCATGCCCCGCTCGTACAACTGGAGGTAGCCGCGGATCGCCGCGAGCGGGGTGCGCAACTCGTGCGAGGCGTCGGCGGCGAAGCCGCGCAGATGCGCGGCCGCGTGCTCGCGCGCCACGAACGCGTCCTCGACCTGTTCGAGCATCGCGTTGAGCGCGACCCGCAATTGCTCCACCTCACGCCCTGGCCGGCCGCGGGACGCCATCCGCCGCGACAGATTCGGTCGACCCGGTCCCCCCTCGGCGATCGCCGACGCGGTCTCGACCATGTCCTCCAGCGGCCGGAGCCGCCACCGCGCGCCGAAGAAGATGAAGGTGCCGAGCAATACGATCAGGCTCGCCCCGGCGGCGAGTTCGAGCCGAACGACGTGGCGCACCGTATCGCCGACCGGTTGCGTGGTGGTGGCGGTCAGCAGTACCTCCCCACCGCCCAGTCGCATCGCCGTCACCCGATACGCGTGGCCGAGCACCGTCACGCCTCGAGGCGCGTCGGCCGCGGCGAGGCCGGCCGGATCGCGGACAGCGGCGACGAGGCCCACTTGCACGCGGTTGGGGACCACGCCCGCCAAGACCTGTGCCGTGCCGTCGACGCCGATCACCGCGCACAGGGTCGGCCGATCGGCCACCGGGGCGCCGGTGTCGAGGAGCGCGGCGAAGCCGTTCTGGCCGGCGATTTCGCGGCCGGTGAGCCCCGTGAGCCGGCTGCGTTCGAACTCCTCTCGTGAGGCCATGAGTTCGTTGTCGATGCCGGTGATCAGCTAGTGCCGGATGCCCATCACGCTGACCGCGATCAGGATGGCCAGGCCGACGGTCAAGGTGGCGATACTGCCTACCGTGAGCTTGGCGCGCAGGGAGGGGTTGCGGCCGGCTGTGCGCTTTCTCACGGCCCCTCGACCGGGTTGTGGGACTCCGTCGCGGCGCCACCCGAGCGCGCGGGGGAGCGCAGGCCGTAGCCGACGCCGCGCCGGGTGGTGATGAGCGGTGGGCCCAACGGGTCGAGCTTGCGGCGCAGATAGCTGATGTACGTCTCCACCACCGTGGATTCCGCGGCGTGTTCGTAGTGCCACACGTGCCGGAGCAACTGCTCCTTGGGCACGATGCGGTCGGCGTGCCGGACGAGGTGGCGCAGCAACGCGAATTCGGTCGGGGTCAGTTCGGCGCTGCCGCCCGGGCGACGCGCGGTGTAGGTGGCCTCGTCGAGTTCGAGGTCGCCGTGCCGCAGCGCGGCCGCTCTGGGCAGGGGCTCGGCGGCCGGGTTCGCCGGACGCGCGCGGCGCAGTACGGCGCGGATGCGGGCGACCACCTCGTCGATGTTGAACGGTTTGGTGACGTAGTCGTCACCGCCGAGTGCGAGGCCGCCGACGATTTCCGCCGGCGCGTCGCGCGCGGTGAGGAACACCACGGCCAGTTCCGGGCGTTCGGCGCGCAGCACCCGGCACACCTGACGGCCGTCGCCGTCGGGCAGCGAGATGTCGAGGAGGAGCACGTCGGGACGGGCCTTGCGGGCAAGGTCGATCGCGGCGTGCACGCCGGCTGCGGTCAGTACCGCGAAGCCGTGGAAGCGCAGCGTGATGGCGAGTACGTCCGCGATGCTCGCCTCGTCCTCGACGACCAGGACGGTGGGGCCGTCGGCGCGGCCGTGGTGCGTACTCATCCACCGAGTATCGCGGGCCGCTTGCGGTTTTCCGGGGTGTTGTCTGTGAGCTTCTTGAGAGTCCGGGGTCGGGACGCCGGCCGCCGCGGGCACGCGCCGATGCTGGATGCGTGGGCCGCGACCACCGGCCCGCCCCCGTGGGGGCCACCCGACAACGTACGGAGCGAGATGTCCACGCTGCCCAGGTCACTGACCACCGAGAAGGCCTTCGTCGCCTATCTGACCGAATTTCCCCGGGAGATGGGATTCGAGGACGAGGACCCGCAGGTGATCATGGACCGCTACTACACCCCCGACTTCGAGCAGTACACCGACGGCCTGTGCCTGGACCGGGCGAAGCTCGCGGCCCACGTGGTACCGGTGCGCAAGCGGGTCGAGACCGCCCATGTGGCGGTGCACGACGCGATGGTGGCGGGTGACCGGGTGTCCGCGCGGTTCACCATGCACGCGCTCACCAAGAAGGGGAAGATCCTCGACACCGAGGTGTACATGTTCGGCCGGCTCGCCGCGGACGGGCGGCTGTGCCGGATCGACCAGATCACCAGGATCCCCGATGCCGGCTAGCGCCGGCGAGGGCGGGGCCATGGCGGCGGTGACGCGATGGGTGCTCGGCCACCGGTGGTGGGTGGTGGGGGTGTGGGTGGTGCTCGCGGTGGCGGGCGCCGCGACGGCCGGCACGACGATCGATCGGCTCGCGCAGGGCACCCGGTTGCCGGATCGGCCGTCCCAGCGGGCCGACGACCTGATCACCGAACGGTTCGGCCACACCGATGGGGTCAACGCGCCGCTCCTGGTCGAGGTGACCGTGCCGCTCGGGCGGCGGGCCGACACCGACGAGGTACGGACGGCCTTTCGCGATGTGGTCGCGCGAGTGACTCCGGCCGGCGGGCGCAGCACATCCGGCGATCCGGCGCTGCTGTCCGCGGACGGCCGGACCGCGGTGGCGCTGGTGTACCCGCCCGGCGGGGAGGGCCCAAACCCGTACGGTGACACGCTGGTTCGGGTGCGCGAGGCGTTGGCCGGCGCCGAGGTCGCGGGGGCGCCGGTGCGGGTGACGGGCCGGCCGCTGCTGACCGGGCGCGACAACGGGGCGCAGCGCAGTCCGATCGCCGAGACGCTGTTCGGGGCGTTGGGCGCGCTCGTGGTTTTGGGGCTGGTGTTCGCCAGTGGGCTGGCCCTGGTGCCGTTGTTGATCGCGGCGGTGGCGATCCCGACCACGTTCTTGCTGGTCGGCGGGTTGACCCGGATCGCGGACGTGTCGTTCGTGGTGCAGTTCCTGATCGCGCTGATCGGCCTGGGGGTGGCCATCGACTACGCGCTGCTCGTGGTGACCCGATGGCGGGAGGAGAGCGAGGGCAGCGATCCGCACGACCCGGCCGCGCGGGTGCGGGCGATCGAGCGGGCGATGGGTACCGCCGGGCACGCGGTCCTGCTCAGCGGTGCGACCGTGGCGGTGTCGCTCGGCGCGCTGGTGGTGCCGTCGGTGCCGTTCCTGCGCAGCGTCGGCTTCGCGGGCCTGCTGATTCCGTTGGTGAGCGTCGCGGTCACGCTGACGCTGCTGCCGGTGGTGCTGTACTCGTGGGGCCGGCGGCTCGATGTGCCGCGGCGGGCCTACCGGGTGGACAGTCGGCTGTGGACCCGGGTGGCTCGGGCGACGACGCGGCGCCCCGTGCTCGCCGCCGTGCTCAGCGGCGCG
>NZ_WWJX01000966.1 GCF_009865215.1 Streptomyces sp. SID3343
GCGGCGTGGCAGGCGGGCGACGCGGTGGCGGGGGCGGTGGTGCGGACCGGCCTCGACGAACTCGTCCTGGCGGTGCGGGCGGCGCGGAACGCGGCAGGGTTGGACGGGCCGTGGTCGGCGGTGCTCAACGGCGGCGTCTTTCGCGGGAGTTCGGAGTACGCGGCCGCGTTGGGGGAACGCCTGAGGGACGAGCTCGGGGTGGCCGGGCCGGTGGAGGTGGTGGCCGATCCGGTAGGAGCGGTACTGGCCGCGGCGGTGGCCCACGCGGGCCGACCGCCGAAGGGCTGGGGGCGCGTGCGGATGCTGTGAGCGCAAGACAGGATCCGAACGCCGTGAGCGCAAGACGGCTTCCGGGTGCCACGAGAGCGGGACGGCATCCGGATGTCGTGAGCGCCGGACGGCATCCGAGTGCCACGAGAGCCTGACGGCATCCGGACGTCGTGAGCGCAAGGCGGCATTCGGATGCCGTGGGGGGAGCGGGACAGGGGAAGAGACCCGACCGAGCGGAGGTACCGAGTGCGCCGGACCGACCTGACGCCCCGAATATCCAGGCTGTGGCGCATCCCGCTGCTCGGGTCGCCGGCACCGTCGGTGCCGCTCGTGCCGTTGGCCAAGGGGGAGACACCGTGACGACGAACGGACCCATCCGACTCGGCCTGTGCCTCGCGGCGCTCGCCCCCGTCGGCCTCGACAACGCTCTGGCCGCCGTCCGGCGGGCCGGGGTGGACGTCGTCGACCTGCCCGCCGACAGCGGCTTCGCGTTCGTGGACCCCGCGCGCCTCGACGACCCGGACCACCATCGCGACCTGCGCGAGCGCTGCGCCGCGGCCGGGGTGGAGGTCGGGTGCGTCAGCAACAGCCGCGACACCCAACTCGTGCTCGGCCCGCACGGCCCGCACACCGATCCCGTGTTCGCCGGGACTGCGGCGGCCAAGCGCGCGTACGGGATGGGGGCGGCGCTGGGCACGATACGGCTCGCGGCCGGTCTGGGGGCGCCGCTGGCGCGGGTGATGCTGGGCGTGCCCGACCTCGCGCGTTGGCTGTCCTGGCGGGGCAGCGACGTGACCTGGCAGGACAACATCGACGCGTGGGCGCTCGCGGCGGGGCCGGTCCTGGAACTGGCCGACGCCCTCGGAGTGCAACTGGTGGTGGAGCCGCATCCCAAGCAGGTCGCCTACGACCCGGCCAGTGCGAGAGCACTGCTCTCGACGGTGAGCGGTGTTCGCCTGTGCGTCGACCCCGCCAACCTCGCCGCGGTCGGCCACGACCCGGTGGCGGCGGTCCGCGGCTGGGGCCGCGAACTCGCGGCCGTACACGCCAAGGACCTCCAGCGGTGGCACGGCCCCGACACGCCCCGCGGCGCCGGCTGGTCGCGCTACGGCCCCGGTCCCGCGATCCGCTTCCGCGCGCTCGGCGCCGGCGAACTGCCGTGGCCGGCGATCGTGGCCGCCCTGTTGGACGACGAATACCGGGGAGTGATCTACGTGGAACACGAGGACGCCCTGCTTCCGACCGAACAGGGCATCGCCAACTCGCTCGACCGGCTACGCCCGTTGCTGCCGGTCGCCGAGGCACAGGGGAGGACGTGGTGACGCGGGAAGCCGTGTCCGAGACGGCGCCGGCGGCCGAACGCGCCGCTTCGGCCGCCGCGTCCACCTCGCCCGGAGTGCCCGCCGCGCTCGTCGCGACCCCGCCGACCGGACCCACGACCTCGCCCGCCGGACCCGCGACCTCGCCCGGCCCGTCCCTCGAAGGGGTCCGCGGCGCGCTCCTCGCCGGCGGCCTCGGCGAACGGATGGGCCCGCTCACCGCCCGCGTCTGCAAGCCCCTCGTCCCCTACGCCGCGTCCTGCCGGCTCGTCGACTTCAGCGTGGCCAACGCCGTCCGATCCGGCCTGCCCGAACTCGTCCTGCTGTCCCTGCACCGCGAATCCGACCTGGTCCGCCACCTGGTCACGCACTGGGACCACCACCCCGGCACCCGCCTGCACTTCGGACCGCACGACCACGTGGCCCGCGCCGGACCCGGCGCCGTACTGCCCGAACGCCCCGCCGAACGCGGCACCGCCGACGCGCTGCTCGCCAACGCCGCCTACGTGTTCGCCCCCGGCGCCGACGACCTGCTCGTCCAACACGCCGACCACGTCTACGTGTTCGACTACGCACCGATGATCGCCGCCCACCGCGCGTCCGGCGCCGACGTCACGATCGGCGTCCAACGCATCGAACGCCGCTATGTTCACCTGTTCGGCATGGTCGAGGTGGACGACGAGTGGAGAGTGCGAGCGCTCGTCGAAAAGCCCGTGAACCCGACCTCCGACCTGGTCTTCACCGCGTTCTGCGTGTTCCGCATCGACGCACTGCGCACCGTCCTGGCCGACCTCGCCGCGCGCGGCGACGCCGGCTGGCAACACGACATCAGCCGCGACGTACTGCCCGAAATGATCGCCCGGGGACAGCGAGTGACGGCATATCAGGTGACCGACCACTGGGCCGACATCGGCACGGTCGAGCGCTATCGCACCGAACACCTGCGCCTGCTCGACCACCCGCACGCGATCGCGGCCGACGCGCTCCCGCGCACCCTCGACGGACTCGCCCCCGCCGGCCCGCGCTACGTCGACGGGAACCTGCTCGGCGCCGACATACCCCCGGGGGCGACCGTCGAGCGTTGCGTCGTCCACCCCGGCAGCCGGATCGCCCCCGGCGCCACCGTGCTGCGCTCGGTGATCCTGCCCGGCGCCGAGGTTCCGGCCGGCGCGACCATTCGCGACGCGATCGTCACCCCGACCGGCACCGTGCTCACGCCAACGCACGAACCAACTCCTCGGCACTGACGAACGACGTGTGCGTCCCGGCGGTCTGCACCGCGTGTGCCCCCGCGTAGGTGCCCGCCCGGACACACGTCGCCCAGTCACGCCCGGCCAGATACGCGTACAGGAAGCCCGCGACGTAACTGTCGCCCGCGCCGTTGGTGTCCACGACCCGCTCCCGGGGCAGCGTGAGCGCCGGAACGTGCCGCAACGGGATGCCGGGCAGCTTCAGATAGCTCCCGTCGCCGCCCGCCATCGTCACCACCGCCCGGGCCCGCCCGCGCGTGAGTACGTCGTCGGCGACCTCCTCGACCCGATCACCGAGCAGGTTGGCCGACATGAAGACCACGTCGGCGCCGTACGCGAAGTCGTGGCGCCACGCCGCCTTGCCGTCCCAGTTGTGCAGATCGGTGGAGGTCGGCACGCCCGCCTCGATCGCCTCCGCGAGCGCGTGCCGCGACCAGTCCACGAGCGACGCGTGTACGTGCCGGCTGCGCCCGACGGCCTCGCGATACAGCGCCGGGTCGACCACCAGGTCGTCGGGATGGCGGCCGTCGTACAGCGAGAGCCGGGCACCGCCGGGATCGACCAGGTTCACGCTGCGCCGGGTGCCGCTGGGGTGCGTGACGTGGTCGAACGAGAGTCCGGCCTTCGCGTAGTGCGCGAGCACGAAGTCGCCCTCGGGGTCGGCCCCGATCACGTCCGCGAGATGGGTCCGCAGGCCCAGCGCGGCACACCCCATCGCGACCCCGTTCCCGGTGTGCGCGACGTACTGCCGGATCGGCGGGACCTTGTACGAATCCCGTATCGGCAGCGGCAGTTCGGGTACCTGCACGATGGTGTCCACGCCGACCCCGCCGGCCACGAAAACGTCCAGCTCAGGCATCGCCACTTCCGTTCGAACGCGCGCGTGACACGGGTGCCGACGGCGCGACCACGAGCGCGGCGTGGATCTCCGCGTCGCTCACGTCGTCGGTGATCACCGTCTCGCCCAACGCGGTGGGCAACACGAACCGCAGCCGGCCGTCCCGGATCTTGCGGATCTGCCCGAGAGCCGCGACGGTCGTCGCGGGATCGAGCCGGGCGGGTAACCCGGCCAGTGTGGTGGGCAATTCGACCCGATCGAGCAGCCCGGTGATACGCGCGCACAGGGCCGGGTCGAGCAGTCCGCGCCGCTCGGCGATGCGCGCCGCGCAGGCCATCCCGAACGCGACCGCCTCGCCGTGCAGGACCGGGCCGTAGCCGGTCGCGGTCTCGACCGCGTGGCCGACGGTGTGTCCGAAGTTCAGCGGGCGGCGCAGGTCGTGTTCGTACGGATCGCGGGCGATCAGTCGGCACTTGATCACGCTCGACGCGTGCACGAGGTCGGCGGTGGTGGCCGGTTCGGCGGCCAGGATCGCGGCGTGACGTTCCTCGATCAGGGCGAACAGATCGGGGGAGGCGATGATCCCGGTCTTGATCGCCTCGGCGAGCCCGGCCCGCAGTCCGCGGCCGTCGAGAGTGCGCAGGTAGCCGACGTTGGAGACCACGGCCTTGGGCTGGTAGAACGCGCCGATCAGGTTCTTCGCCGAGGGATGGTCGATCGCGACCTTGCCGCCGAGCGCGGCGTCCACGTGCGCGAGCAGCGTCGTGGGCACGTTGATGTACGGGATGCCCCGCATGTAGGCGCTCGCGACCCAGCCCACGGTGTCCATCACGACGCCGCCGCCGACCGAGAGCAGCACGTCGCGCCGGGCCAAGGACGTGCCCGCCAGCCAGTCGAGCAGGGCGCTCGCCGTGGGCAGGCTCTTGCTGGCCTCGCCGGGGGGAAACGACGTGCTCACCACGTCGAGGCCGGTCGCGGTCAACCGCTCGCCGAGCCGGCGCGCGTGCACCGCGAACACGGTGTCGTCGGTGACGAGCGCGACCCGTCGCCCGGCGATCTCGTCGCACAACCGCGCCACGGCGGTGGCCTCGTCGAGGCACACGTGCACGGGATACGTGTCCAGGCGACGGGCGGACGCCATGATCGGTACGCCCGGACCTTTCGGCAGCGCAAGCTGTTCGGATACTCGGACGAATTCGGTCATATATTCACATCCAGGCGGCTCGACGAAGATGTCGCAGACAATCCGGATTTTCGCTGCTGAAATGATTCCCGCGAGCGCTACGAGAAGTCAACAACAACTCACCGACGGTGCCGGAAATCGCGGGGCGGCGCCTGTTCGATTCCCGGCGCGCGAATTCCGTGAACTTCGCCCGAAAAAACCCTAGGCCGCGGGCTCTCGGGCAGCGGTGGACTCCAGAAGTTCGACGTTGTCCTGTCCCCACGCTCCCAGCGGCAACAATGCCTCGTTGAGCGACCGCCCGAGCGGTGTCAGCGAATACACCACCTTCGGCGGGACCTGCCGAAACACCTCGCGATGCACGATCTTGCGCGACTCCATCTCGCGCAACTGCTGGATCAGCATCTTCTCGCTGATCCCGGTCACCGCCCGCCGCAACTCCCCGAACCGCAGTTCCTCGGTGTGCAACGCCCACAGGATCAGTGCTTTCCACTTGCCTCCGATGACATCCATGGCGGCATCAAGACCACAGTTGTACTGCCGAGCCATGTACATCTCCTCCACTTACCGATGAGTAGGTACCGGTCCATGTTGCCAGTACTCATTTCCCGGAAGGCGGCCGATGGAGACATCCGCTCGCCCCCGCGTGTGGGTCGTGGCCGGCGCGATGAAATCGGGCCCGGGGTGGTGTGGTCGAGAACGGGTGGGGGCTTCCGGTCGCGTTTTCGGCGCGTCCGGCGCATCAGGCGTATCGGGCCGTCCGGCGCGTTCGGGGCGTCCGGCCCGGCTAGCCGAGGAAGGACAGTCGGACCGTGCGTTCCGGATTGTCGCGGTTGGTGTCGACGAGGGTGACCGATTGCCACGTGCCCAGAGCGAGTTCGCCGGCGATCACGGGCAGGGTGGCGTGTGGCGGTACGAGCGCCGGCAGTACGTGGTCACGGCCGTGGCCGGGGCTGCCGTGCCGGTGGTGCCAGCGATCGTCGGCGGGGAGCAGGTCGCGCAACGCCGCGAGCAGGTCGTCGTCGCTCCCGGCCCCCGTCTCCAACACGGCGATACCGGCGGTGGCGTGCGGTACGAAGACGTTGAGCAGTCCGTCGCGCCCGCGGGACACGTCACGCAGGAACTGTGCGCACTGCGCCGTGAGGTCGTGGACCTGTTCGCGATGCCCGGTGCGGATGTCGAGGACCCGAGTCTGCATGTCTGCGGCCGTGGTTCGATCACTCATCCGTCCATGGTGCCGCAGCGGCTGTCGAATGTATGCGCAAGCCGCGCGCTTCGGCTGGTCGGCACGGCTGGTCGGCACGGCTCGTCGTTGCGGCTCGTCGCTGTGAGTGCGGCGGTGCGCGGCGGTCGCCGAAGTCCCGTTTCGTGGGCGCGACTCGGCCGAGTGGGCGCGTCGGCGCGGGATTCGTCGGGCCCACGGCGCGTACGAGGGAGCGGCTTCGGCTGTTCGGGGGCCCTCGGGGTGTCGTTCGCGCGGGTCGGCCACGGGTGTGGGTGGGCGGTGACTAGCCTTACCGTCACCGTCCTGGTCATCGGGATGCGTCCCTCACACAGCTAAGGATTCGCCGATGGGTTTGAGGAGTCTGCTGCGCAACGTCTTCCGTTCGCGGTCATCCGGCGAGGCGGCGGAGACCCCGGAGACGGCGGACGTACGCGTGGAACCGGCCGAGCCGGCGGCCGTCGAAACGGAGCCGGTGAGCATCCCGGAATCACGCGGAGAGACCACGACTCCGGCCGATACCGGGTCCGCCGAACCGGTGTCGACCGCCATTCCGGTACAAGGTCGGCCTGCGGAACCGAAGTTCGTCCAGGCCACTGCGGAGGATGCCGGGTCGGTGGATGCCGCTGCGGTGCCGGTGGCTCCCGTGCTGCCGGATGGCGTCGCGGAGCCGGTTGGCGAGACGGTGGACGCGCCGGTGCGCGAGCCTGCCGTAGAGGCTTCGGTGGAAGCGCCGGTCGCCGACCGTGAGTTCACGCCGGTGGCCGAGGTCGAGCCGGAGGCCGCGGTGGCACCGCCGGTCGCGGAACCGGTCGCGGTCGGATCGGCTGCCGTGGAATCGGCTGTGGTCGAACCGGCTGTGGTCGAAACGCTTGTGGTCGAACCGCTTGTGGTCACGGACCCCGAGCCGGAGCCGGAGCCGAAGCCCGAGGCCTCGCCCGCCGCCACGTCCGCTCCGGTTGCCGAGCCGGTAGCCAAGTCCCTCGCGGCCGTCCCCCCGGCGCGGGTCGAGGACGCCGGCCTCGCCGTCCGATCCACCGAGGCCGCCGCCGCGGTCGGCAAGTGCGGCCTCGCAGGCCGTCGCGTCGACGTCTACCTCGTGCTCGACCGGTCCGGTTCGATGCGGTCCTACTACAAGGACGGCACGGTCCAGCACCTTGCCGACCAGACGCTCGCGCTGTCCGCACAACTCGGCGAAGCCACCGTGCGGCTCGTGTTCTTCTCGACGGACATCGACGGCGTCGCCGACCTCGATCCCACCAACCACGCGGGCCGAATCGAGGAACTGCACGGTTCCTACGGACACATGGGCCGGACCAACTACCACTGGGCGATCGCCAAGGTGGTCGACCACTACCGCACGTCCGGCAGTACCGACCCGGCCCTGGTGATCTTCCAGACCGACGGCGCGCCGACGAGCCGACCGGCCGCCGCCAAAGCCCTGTGCGACGCCGCCGAACTGCCGATCTTCTGGCAGTTCGTCGGATTCGGAGACCCCGAGGCGAAAGGCTTCGACTTCCTGCGCAAGCTGGACGAACTCACCGTGCCTGCCCAGCGCGTCGTCGACAACGCGGGCTTCTTCCACGCGGGCCACGACCCGCGCGTGCTCTCCGACGGAGAGCTGTACGACCAACTCCTGCTCGAATTCCCCGAATGGCTCGACGAGGCTCGTACGGCCGGCGTCATCACCACCGCGGTGGCCGCGCCGACCGACGGCCCCACCGAAGCACCGGCCGAGACACCGGCCGAAGCCCTCGTCTGACCCTCCGCCGACCCTCCGCAACCGAGTGCGTACACGGCACGTGCGACACGCACATGCGACACGTGTACGCGAGCCCGCCGATCGGTCTCCCGACCGTTCGGCGGGCTTTTTTCGACGCTGCACCAGGGTCACCGGCCGTTTACGCATCACTCCCGCCGACCAGGGCGAACGCCTCGATCTCCAGCAGGTATTCGGGCTTGAACAGCGCCACCACCTGCACCGCGGAACTGGCCGGCGGACGGGTGACGTCGACGAACTCGTCCCGGGCCGCCCGGATCGCCGGCAGGTGCGCCACGTCGGTCAGGAAGTAGGTCAGCTTGACGACGTCGTCGAACGTCGCGCCGGCCGCCGCGAGGCAACGCCGTAGATTCTCGAACACCTGCCGAGCCTGCGCACCGGGGTCGCCCTCGCCCACCAGCGTGCCGTGCTCGTCCGCGGCCACCTGACCGGAGATCACCACCAGCCGGCCCGGACCGGTCACGACCTGGGTGTACCCGTTGCCGGGCAGTACGCCGGCGGGTGCGGGGAGGTGCGTCAATCGGCTGTTCGTTGTCATGCGCACATCCTCACGTGCGCCACACTCATCGCACCAACGCATGTTCCTCAGGGCAGCCATACCGGATCCGCATGGCTCGACTATCCTCGCCGCCCATGGACCTCCTCGCCCTGCGCTCGTTCCACGAGGTGTGCCGGCACGGCTCGATCAGCGGAGCCGCACACGCACTCGGCTACACGCAATCCGCGCTGTCGCGACAGATCACCGGCCTGGAGGCGAGCCTGGGCGCGACCCTCCTTACGCGCCATGCCCGGGGAGTGCGACCGACCCCCGCGGGCGAGGTCCTGCGTGAACACGCCGCCGCGATCCTGGCCCGAGCCGAGCGCGCCGAAGAGGAGGTACGCGCCGCCGAACACGACCCGGCGGCCGTCGTCCGGGTCGGCGCGATCCCCACCGCCGCCGCCACGCTGCTACCGGACACGCTCACCGCGTTCGCGGCTGGGCGCCCGACCGTTCGGGTCACCTTCGCCGAGGACTTCTCGTCGCGCCTGATCCCGCGCCTGCTCGACGGCGAGTTCGACCTGACCGTGGTCACCGACTACCCGCCCGGCCTGCCCACCCACGCCGGCCTGTCCCTGCGCCACGTGCTCGACGACGAGCTGTACGCCGTCCTGCCCACCGCGCACCCGTTCGCCCACCGGGACACGCTCGACCTGGCCGAACTCGCCGAGCAGACCTGGGTGGAGGACTACGCGGGCGCCGCCGCGGTACTCACCGGCGCGTGCGCGCGGGCCGGCTTCACCCCGCGGATCGGCCTCGAATGCGGCGGCTGGCTCGGCAAACAGGCGTTCGTCGCGGCCGGCTTCGGCGTCATGCTCGCGCCGGGGCTGCTCCTGCGCGCACTGCGGGCCGACCTGGCGGTGTGTCGGCTGACCGACCCGCCGTGCCGCAGCGTGTACGCGGCGCTGCGCCGACGCCCCGACCGGTCGCCGATGAGCACCGACGCGGTGGACGGCTTCGTGGCCGCGCTGGTGGCAACGGCCGAGCGGCAACCGACGAGAGGCCATCGACGAGACCCGATCGACTAGAGCCCATCGACGCGAGCCGTTCGACGAGACCCCATCGACGAGAGCCGATCAAGATCGTTAAGCACCAACCATCCGCTTTCACCTGATCGAGCGAGAACCGAGCCGAGACCGCCTCCGGCGTGACCGGCCCACCTACGGTGTGCCGTGGCGAAAGGGGCGCACCGAATGTCTCAACCCTTCGAACTCCCGCAGTTCTACATGCCGTATCCCGCGCGGCTGAATCCGCATCTCGAAGGCGCGCGCGAGCACTCCAAGGCGTGGGCACGCGGGATGCGGATGATCGAGGGCTCCAACATCTGGGACGAGCACGACTTCGACTCCCACGACTACGCGCTGCTGTGCGCGTACACCCATCCCGACTGCACCGGTCCGCAACTCGACCTGGTCACCGACTGGTACGTGTGGGTCTTCTTCTTCGACGACCACTTCCTGGACATCTTCAAACGCACCCACGACATGGCCGGCGCCAAGACCTACCTGGAGCGCCTGCGTGCCTTCATGCCGGTCGATCCGACCGGCCCGACCCCGACGCCGACCAATCAGGTCGAGGAGGGGCTCGCCGACCTGTGGGCGCGAACCGTCCCGAGCATGTCGCGACAGTGGCGCGAGCGATTCGCGGAGAGTACGCAGGCGCTGCTCGAAGAGTCGCTGTGGGAGCTGTCGAACATCAACGAGGGACGGGTCTCCAACCCGGTCGAGTACATCGAGATGCGTCGCAAGGTCGGCGGCGCGCCGTGGTCGGCGAACCTCGTGGAGTACGTGGCGAGCGCCGAAGTGCCCGCGGTGATCGCCGCGTCCCGGCCGATGCGGGTCCTCAAGGACACCTTCGCCGACGGAGTCCACCTGCGCAACGACCTCTTCTCGTACCAGCGCGAGGTGGAGAAAGAGGGCGAACTCGCCAACGCGGTCCTCGTCTTCGAGAACTTCCTGGGGTGTACGACCCAGGAGGCCGCGACGGCGGTCAACGAACTCCTCACCTCTCGACTGCACCAGTTCGAGCACACCACGTTCAGCGAACTCCCGCCCCTGTTCCTCGAACACGGCCTGGACCCGCAGGAATGCATGGACGTGCTCGCGTACGTCAAGGGGCTCCAGGACTGGCAGTCGGGCGGCCACGAGTGGCACATGCGCTCCAGCCGGTACATGAACGGGGCGGGCGACGGCGGCAGTGCCGATTGGGACGGCAGGCTCGGCGCCCCCGGGGGCTTGGGCGTGCCTGCCGTCAGCGGCGTGCTGTCCGGGCCGATGGGGTTGGGGACGGCGGCGGCGCGGGTGTTGCCGGGCCTGGTCGCCGGACTGCGCAACGGGCTGCGCAATTACGCGCACGTGCCGTTCGCGAAGGTCGAGCCGTACGAACTCCCCGATTTCTACCTGCCGTTCCCGGCGCGGAGCAACCCGCACCTGGACGCCGCGCGGGAGAACGTGGTCGAGTGGTCGGCGCGGATGGGGATCACCGGGCAAGGGCTGTGGGACGAACAGGATCTGCGCGGTTTCGACCTGCCGCTGTGCGCGTCCGGCATCGCCCCCGACGTGTCGCTCGAACAGCTCGACCTCGCGTCCGCGTGGCTCACGTGGGGCACGTACGGCGACGACTACTACCCGGTGGTGTTCGGGCGTTCGCTCGACTCGGTCGGGGCGAAGGTCTACACGGAACGGCTCAAGACGTTCATGTCCGTGGACGGCGAGGTCACGCCGGCGCCGACCGACCCGATCGAGCGGGCTTTGGTCGACCTGTGGGCCCGCACGGCGGGACCGATGCCGCTGGAGTCCCGGCACAAGTTCCGCCGCACGATCGAGGTGATGTTGGACAGTTGGCTGTGGGAGTTGGCCAACATGGCGGCGCGCCGGATCCCGGATCCGGTCGACTACATCGAGATGCGGCGCAAGACCTTCGGCTCGGATCTGACGATGAGTCTGTCCCGTCTCTCGCACGGCGACGTGGTGCCGGCCGAGGCGTATCGCTCGCGGGCGGTCCAGGCGATGGAGAACTCGGCCGCCGACTACGCGTGCATGATGAACGACGTCTTCTCGTATCGCAAGGAGATCGAAGTCGAGGGCGAGATCCACAACCTCGTCTACGTCGTACAGAACTTCTTCGACTGCGACTTCACCCAGGCGCTGGCGATCGTGAACGACCTGATGACCACGCGCATGCACGAGTTCGAGCGGGTGGTGGCGACCGAACTACCGGCAATGTACGACGACTTGGAGCTGGACGGCCCGTCACGCACGACCCTCGACGGCTACGCGGCGGCCTTGGGGGACTGGATGGCGGCGATCCTGAAGTGGCACCAGGACTGCGTGCGTTACGCGGACCCGAAGCCGCTCGTCCCGTTCCCGTGGCAGGTCGGCGAGGGCGTCAACAGCCCCAGAGCCGCGCGCCTACCGGGACACCCACTGACCCGACGACCATCCCCCCTGCCGGCGGAGACGGCCGCAGCCCCGCGCCGGCCGCACGGCCCGACGGGCCTGGGCACCGCCGCCGCCCGGTTGGCGGGGGTCCGGGGTGGTGTGGCGGCACGGTGAGCGGGGGCCTTGTGCCGTTCGAGTGAGGGGACTTCGGACGCGATTCGGTGTCACGGGGTATCAGGCCACGAAGCTCCCGAGCCCCTTCGTTCAGGTGGCCGCACCACGGCGGGCCCTGGACGCGGACAACGGAGACCACCAACACCCGCCGATACGAGGTGTTGGGTGACCCATCCGGCGACGACGGCCTACCGGAAGCGGCCCGGGCCCGCCGCCGAAGCTGCCGTCGGGTCCGCCCGCGCGCCGGCGCGCGGGCGGACCCGGTGCCGGGTCAGTTCGTGACGATCCAATGGCTCGCGATCGCCTCGGTGCAGGGTCCGCTCCCCACCCCGCTGCCATAGTCGGTCAGACAGCTACCGGTCCCGTTGTTCCGATACTGGCGCGCGGTGGCGGGTCCGCTCACCGTCCACTTCTTCGCGGCGTCCCCGGTGCAGGGTCCGGTCCGGACGTTACGGTTGTAGTCGGTCAGGCACTGGCCGGACTCCCGATTGCGGAGTTGGCGCGCGGTGGTGGGTCCGATGACGTCCCATTGGTTCGCGGTGTCCGCGGTGCACGGCCCGGTCCGTGTCGCCGCGCTGCCGTTGTCGATCAGACAACGACCGGTCTCCCTGTTGCGGAGTGTGGCGCCGGCAGGGGGAACGGACGGCGCCGCAGCGACGGCCGGAGCGGTGAACACGGCCGCGGCCAGCGCGCAGCCGGTCAGCGCGACCAGCGTGCGGGGGAGAATCCTCATAAGGACGACCTTTCCAGGAGTGTGGTGTGGTCTTCGATATCCCCGGTCCGGGCAGCTCCATCAGGACGCCGCCGACGCGCGTGCGAGGACGTGGTGCTCGGTTGTGACGGGTGTCCTCCGGTACTCGACCGCTCGACGGAACGGGTGCCGCCCACCAGTGTGCGCCGGGCCCGGGAGCGCGCGACAGGGCGCGTGACCGCGAGCGCCTCACGACGGGGCCCGTTGATGAAACCGGCGCAGGTCAGTGTCCTCAAGGCGCTGTGAAACCCGATGGGTTCGCGCGGCAGACATCACCGGACCCGCCTGCGGAGTGAAGCGGTTCGGCGCTGCGACGCTTTGAAACTTCTCGGGTTGCCGAGGAATTGCGCGACGCCGAGATCGAGGGATGTGCAGGGACCTGGAGTTCCGGCCGTTCTACGCAGCGGGGAGAGCTGTTCTGGCAGGTTGAGAGCTCGTTGCCAGGTGAATCCATGACGTGATCGACTGGCAGCGAGGGCTCAGACTGCTGAGTGGGTGTACCTGAACCGGAGCAGGCTGGTCAGCAGGGCGACGCTTCCACCTATCGACGAGCTGCCGGTCGGTCCGCCTTCACGGTGACGGTGAATCGTCCGGCAGCAGGGGTCGCCGACTGATGAAGACGCATGCCGTGGTCTCAGGGCTGACCTCAGCTGAGACCGAACGTGACGCTCACGGAACCATCCCAGTCTTGTGCCTCCGTGAGGGTGAGCGCTCCATCCCGTGCCTCGTCGACCCGCACCATGAGGCCGCCGCGATCCTCGCCGGGAAATGCGAGTGAGAAGTGGGGATCCATCCCGATGAGGAATTCCCAGCCCTCACGCTCAGTCGTGTCGAGCGCGATGGAATGCCGGCCGGACGCGTGCCATGCGCCCGCCGCATCGACCGTAACGGTGATGTCGATCTCATACTCACCGAGGCAGGTCGATTGATGAGCCCACCATTCAAGACGTGCCGAGCCCACGAATCGGTCCATGAGCACACTATGTACTCTGCCCCAAAGCGTGTGCTGGTCCGACTTTCGCATGGTGCCGCTGTGACTCAGAGGAGGCGGCTGTTCTCTACCATGAGGCGCTGGTCGAGGTTGCGAAGAGCTGCAAGGTCGGCTTCGGCGCGACGGCTGCCGGCCGGCGCGGCGTCTCGCTGCTTCCTCGTGTCGTCCAGTTCCACGTTGCGTCCGTGCGGGATGGTCAGGCCGTCGCGAGCACGAGCTCCGAGTTGCTCGATCCGGATCGCTCGCAGCTCGGCTTGGGCTTCGCTCAGGCTGCCGGCGCAGAGCAGCGTTTAGTTCGAGCAACATCCGGTTCTCGATTCGGAGCGCTGCTTCCCTGCGGGAGTTGGCCGCCGCGGCGGCGCGTGGCCGGTCACCTGCGAGGTGGGCGCGGACGGCCTTGGCTTCGACTTTGAGGTTGCGGTGCCGCTGCAGATACTGCGGGTTGACGCCGGCCCGGCGCGTGACTTCCGCGTCGGACAGTGGCGCCCGGCTCTTGCGCATGTGTGACAGGACGTCGAGCACACGCCGGCGGCAGCGTTCACTTTCCGTTCGGCGCTGTTGGACGGCGGTTGCGCGGCTGCGGTCCGGGACGGCTGTCCGGGTTCGCTTGTAGTCCGGTGGGTTGCGTGCTTCGGGCTCGCCGGCGGCCGTGGTCACGTGGACTGTCCGGTCAGCAGGATCGGGTCGATCGTCGGCGTATCGATGCGGTGCTTTCCGGCGAGGACGGCCGCCACTTCCCAGACGCGTGAGCTGTTCGGCCTTGGAGGCGCGTAGTTGTCGCAGCTCGGTCAGCTGGGTGAAGTCGCTGGTGAAGAACTTGCAGGAGAAGCAGCGGTAGTAGACCGGGCAGCCGTGCCCGTCGGCGCGGACGTTGTTCATCTCGTGGCACTGTCCGGCGGGCACGGGCACCGATCCGACGCCTGCCCGGAGTCGCTGAGCGAAGTCGGCTTCGGGTGTGAACGGGCGTATCCGGCCGCCGGAGAGGTCGAAGCGGTACTTCGCGGCGACTGCGCGAACGGCGTCGATTCGGCGCGGGTGGGAGACGCGGTAGTAGACCTGGGTAGTGTGCGATGTCGCGGTAACCTGCGGTGTCGGTGGCGATCATCATCTCTGGGCGCTTGCCGCCGTCGCGGTCGTAGCGCACGTGCAACCGAAATGCGACCTCACGATACGTGCCGTCCGACAACACGGTGCGTGTGCGCAGGTGTTCCCGGGCGCGTTCGGGAAGGCCCAGGCTCGCGAGCACGGTCGGCCGGGTACGCGTCCACACCGCCCCGGACATCGGCGATCAACACGTACAACAGGTCGAGCGCATCGTCGACCGCACACGTCGGTGGTCGGTCAGGCACCGGTGATCGAATCCGGCGAGGTCGAGGCGGTGCCTTCGTCGCCGCAGGCTTCCGATCGTCCGGCATCGTGGTGCGGCTTGGCGGTGGTCCGGGCGCGGTGGTCCACCGGGGCACCGCCGGCACCAGTACTCGCACCGGGAAGACCCAGCCGCGTGGCGATGGAGCGCCCGATCGCCGCCCGCCGCGACGCGACGACACGCTCGTTCGCGGCGTTGACCTCGGCCAGGACGTCGACGCGCAGGTTCTGGTCCATGGTCTTGAACAACTCGGCGATCAGGAGCGGGACATCGGCCGGGTGGACGCGGAGCGTCTCGAACTCCATGGCGTGTTCCGGCGTCCGATAGTGGGCAACGACGATGCCTTGCCCGTAGCTGAATTCGGTGAGCTGCCAATCGTGTTGGGGCATGGCCTCTTCCTCCGTAGGGGTCTTCGGGTGGGGCGGGGCCGGCGCCGCAGCCGGATGCGATGCAATGCAATGCAATGCGATGCGCGGCAGCGAAGGCGTGGACCCGTGCCCGGCCCCGCCGCTTCTTGGGTGCCTCGCCCAGCCGGACGAGAGTTCGAGCGCCGCCCGTCAGCCGGCCGGGTCGTGCCGCGGCGACAGGTCCGGAGCGGGATACCGCGCAAGCTGCGCCCCCAACGCGGCGTGCAACTCCCACGCCTGAACCAGCGTCAGATCCCAGACGCAGTCACGGTTGTCGGCGGTAGCGGTCCGCATGAGGATCGGATGCGTGGACCGCCCCGTCTGCCCCACGCAGATCCGCAACGGCAGACGATGCATCGCTCAACCCCCCGCACACGAGCCACGACGCACCGCCGCCGCCGGAAACGTACGCTGGAGGTAGGTGCGGATCGCGTGCTGGAGTCGCACCAGCTCGCTGCGCGTGACGTCCATTGCGGGTTGCCCGTCGACTCTCACCCGGATCGATCGGTGCGCGTCCTCGGACGCGGAGCTGCTCACGGTCGGCGTCGTGCTGTTCTCGGACAATGTCAGCTCCCTTGCCGGTATTCGGTTCCGGGACTGATCGTCTCCACCTCGAAACGGCAGTTCTACCGCCATCCCCACCGCCGTCTCGACAGCGCTCGTTGCCTCTCCGTGACGTCACCGACAGGATTACCGTCGTTTGTACCGTCATCTCCCCGTCATCTCACGCCGCGCCGCACGCCGGCGATCATGAGGGGGTTAGCGTCGGAGACAGAACCAAGCCGAGCATGCACCGGGCGGAGGTCCGATGACGGAGGCACCAACTCTCTTACGCGTCCTCATGACACGCAGGCACATGCAAGTTCCCGAGACCTTCCGGCAGCAGTTCGAGCGCGCGGCGGCTGACCTCGCGCGAAATGGCGACACTGCCTGCGCCGGACTGACCGTCTCCACACGCACGGTGGAGCGGTGGTACGGCGGCGAGTTGCGCGGCAACCCGCACCCACCACAGTGCCGTGTGCTGGAGGAATTGTTCGGAGAGCCGATCGATGCGCTCCTTGCGCCGCCCTCAACCTCCGGACTGACGCGTGCAACGGCGCCACCCCCGGAGGCCCGTCGGGGACCGACCGTGGTCCGACATGGCACTCGACTCGAAGCGAAATCCGATGATGTCGCCGGTACCGCCGGTGAAAGGCAGAACTGCGAGAGGCAGGTAGCGATGGCGGCAAAGCGAGCAGCAGCGTTCATGCGGGCGGCGGAGTCCACCTCTGTCGGGCAGGAGAGCCTCGACCAGATCCACGACGATGTACGCAGACTGGCAGTGTCCTATCAGCAGGTACCACTCCCGGAGATCCTGGGGGATCTCCTCGACGCCCAAGAAGATGTGTTCGCGTTGCTGGAACACGGGCGCGTCAAGCCGTTGCAAGCCCGCGACCTCTATCTCATGGCGGCAATTACCTCAGGAATGCTGGCCAAGGCATCCCACGACGCGGGTGACGTGCACGCCGCACTCACTCAGGCACGCACTGCCTACGTTTGCGCCGACAACGCCGATCATCAGGCGATGCGCGCATGGGTCCGGGGCCTTCAATCCCTCGTCACGTACTGGGCCGGCCGCACCGAGGATGCAGCTCGTTACGCGGCCCTCGGGAGCGCGATCCTGCCCGAGGGGGCGGGCACCACCGGTGTGTGGCTGTCCTGTCTGTCTGCCCGCGCCCACGCGATATTGCGCGATGGCGAGGCCGCCCGCGCCGCGATCGACCGCGCCGATCGCCTGCGTGAACGCGTCGACCTCGACGACCTCGACGGCATCGGCGGGCTGTTCACCTTCGGTGAGGCGCGGCAGATCTACTACGCGGGAGAGGCTTTGGTTCATCTCGACCCCGCCGACCAGCGCGCCGAGGCTACTGCTCGCGCCTCGGTACAGGCGTATCGCGCGGTCGAGCGCGAGGAGTGGGCGTTCGGCGACGAGGCGGGCGCGGCCACGAACCTCGCGCTTGCTCAGATCGCGGGGGGCGAACTCGACGGCGCAGTCGAGGCCGTTCGACCGGTACTCGACCTACCGGCGGTGAACCGAAACTTCGGGATCGTCCAGAGCATGCGCCGCGTCCGTGCCGCGCTCCTGGACACGGAGCAGCGCCGCTCGCCTGTCGCATCGCAACTCCGCGACGAGATCGAGGATTACGAGGTCACCACTACCGCTGCAATCTTGCGGTGAGCGGCATAGAGTCGGCGACCATGGTCGACATCACCGGCGCCCGCCTGGGCCTTCGCGAACTCCGGCCCGACGACGTGGACGCGGTGTACGCGATCTACGGGGATGAAGAAGCCACCCGTCACCTCTCGTTCGAACCGCGGAGCCGCGAGCAGGTCGAAGCCATCGTCGAGCGTTCGATCGCCTCGGCCGGCGTCGATCCCCGCACGGAGTTCGCAACCGCCGTGATTCGTGTCGACGAAGTGATCGGGTTCGCCCGGCTCGCCCTGGACCCCCACAGTCCGCGAGGAGCGACGATCGGATTTGCTCTGCGTCCGAACGTGTGGGGAGGTGGGTACGGCGTCGAGACGGTGCACCTATTGGCCGCGCTCGCGTTTCGGACCCTGGATCTGCATCGCATCTGGGGTGCTCGCGCTCCGCTGAACGAGGTTTCCGGACGAACGATGGAGCGCGCGGGCTTCATCCGTGAAGGCACTATCCGCGAGCACGTCCACGTTCGGGGCGCGTGGCGCGACTCGGTTGTGTACGCACTTCTCGACCACGAGTGGAAGACGCCTGCCGGTTTCGGGGGTTGAGGCCGGGCCCCGGGCTTCGATGAATCGGGGACGGTGCCCTGGCCGGCCCTGCTCTCTACCCTGCCCCTCTTGCACCGGCACCCAGACCGAGGCGGGCCACTGCTCGGCGGCGCATACGTGGCGGCGTTCACACCGTTGCTGTGATGGCACCCTGGGCGGCATGGATGACGAGCACACCTCCGACCCCCGCCGAGCCGAGTGCGTTATCGGGTTCGGTGGTCCCGAGCACGCTACGCCGGCCGAACTGCGTGCCGAGTTGGCCGACGATCTGCGTATGGACTTCGAGGAGGAGTATCAGGCTGCCCTCGCCGAGGCCAACGCCAACGGCGACCTGCGGGCGCTCGCCGACGTGCTCTCCCGGTGGCAGGGCGAGCTTGCTCGGCGCCGGGTGTCCGATGGGGAGACGGATCTCCGATGATGAGCTGTCGCGTTGATGGCTCCTGCGGCACTCCGGCGCCGAACAATTCCCCGACGGATCACGCTCGGAGGCCTGACCGGCTCCACCCCGCCGCCCGAATTCCGCAGCCGGCGCACGGTACGCAACGGGTGGTGCGGGTGGGAACAATCCCGCCCCGCCAAAGGCGAAACGCGGGCTCAGGGCGACGGGTCCGCCCGGTCGGAATCGCTGCGCAGGACGCAGAATTCGTTGCCTTCCGGGTCGGCGAGGATTGCCCAGCCCGAACCGTCATCGGGGTTCCGGTGATCGGCGACGAAGGTGGCGCCGAGGCTCAACAGGCGGTCCACTTCCTCGTCGCGCGAGGTCTCGGGGCGCAGGCACAGATGGATCCGGTTCTTGATCGTCTTGGCCTCGGGCACCTGGTTGAAGTACAGCACCGGGCCTTCCGGTAGCTGTACCTGAGTCTCCCGGTCGCCCGGTCTGTCCTCCGGATGCAGCGGACGGCCGGTCACCTTGCTCCAGAACCGAGCCAACTCGTAGGCATCCGCACAGTCGATCGCCACGTTCTGCACTACCGAGACCATGTGCGCGAGCCTTCCCGATTTTCACGCCGGAAGCCACCGATTTGCGCCCGTTCTTCGCGCCCGCGGGCCGAAGAACATCTCGCCGACCAAGGAAACCCACACGAAGGTTCGGGCGTTCGCCGGCCGCCGGCGCTGCCTGACGGCCAGGCCGACCGAGGCCGCCGCGGTCGAGACCGCGAACCGCCGAGTCACCCATGGCCCTTCGGGCCCGCGCCCGCCAGCACCGGCGCACCCGCCACCAAGTGGTCGACCAGCGCGAGCAACACGTCCCGCCCCGACGTGCGCGAACGCGCGTCGCACAGGACCGTCGGTACGTGTGGGTCCAGGTCGAGGGCGTCGCGTACCTCGGCCGCGGTGTACTCGACGGCCGAGTCGAAGCGATTCACCGCGACCACGAACGGGATACCGCGACGCTCGAAGAAGTCGATGCTGCCGAAACCGGCTTCGAGCCGGCGCGTGTCCATCAGCACGATCGCGCCGAGTGCGCCGATCGCGAGGTCGTCCCACAGCGACCAGAAGCGCTCCTGCCCCGGCGCGCCGAACAGGTACAGGACCAGGTCCTCGGACAGCGTGATCCGACCGAAGTCGAGCGCGACCGTGGTCTGCGTCTTGGCCTCCACGCCGGATGTGTCGTCCACCCCGACGCCGACCTCGGTCATCACCTCTTCGGTGTGCAGCGGCGGGACTTCGCTCACCGCGCCGACGAACGTGGTCTTGCCGACCCCGAAGCCGCCCGCGATCAGCACCTTGACCGCCGCGGCGTTCTCGGGCAGCCGGTCAGAGCCGAAGGAGACCATCACGTACCTTCTTCAACAGAGCCAGATCGGGTGTCCGAGCGAGCGCGAGGGGAGCCCGCACGATCACCAGGTTGTCGCGGAGCAGGTCGTCGACGAGCACCTTGGTGATGCTCACCGGCAGGTCGATCAGGGCCGCGATCTCGGCGACCGCCTGCGGCTCCCGGCACAGGGCCAGGATCCGTTGATGCTCGGGCTGTCGGCCGCGGCCCTCACGAGTGCCGCGCCGTACGGGAGGTGACGACCCGCCGGCCGGTTCGTCCGGCGGCGCGACCGTGGTCACGAGGGTGATCAGGGTCAGGTCCTCGTCGCGAACCGCCTTGGTACGGCCCCGGGTGAGTGTGTACGGGCGCACCAGCGGGCCCGCGTCCTCGTCCCACGACTCGGCCTTGCGCCAACTCACGCGGTTCCCTCGGACCCGCGAGGTCTGGCGCCCAGGTACTCGCCGACCTTCTTGACCAGCATGTTCATTTCGAACGCGACCACGCCCACGTCCGCGCTCTCCTCGGCGAGCACGGCCAGATGCGCGCCCTGACCGGCGGCGGTCAGGAACAGGAAGGCGTCGTCCATCTCGACGAGCGTCTGCCGGACCGCACCACCCCGGAACCCTCGGCCGATGCTGCGGGCCAGGCTCTGCAACCCGGCCGCCGCGGCGGACAGTTGCTCGGCGTCGTCGCGCGGGAACGTCTCGGACCGGCTCATCAACAGCCCGTCCTCGGACAACAGGACCGCGTGTCGGGTTTGGTGCACGCGCTTGACCAGGTCGGTCAGCAGCCAGTCGAGCCGACTGTCGGTCGCGGTGGTGGGGATGCGGCCGGCGGATTCGGTCGGGTTCGTCATGACGGTTCCTCGGGGTGCGTGCGGTCGGCAGTGGGCGGCGGGCCCGCTTCGGGCGGGGTCGGCGGCTCGGCGCCCGGGGTGGCGGTTTCACGGGCCCGCCGGCTCGCCACCTGGAACGCGGACAGGGTCGCGGCCGCGTCCTGCGGCGACG
>NZ_WWJX01000967.1 GCF_009865215.1 Streptomyces sp. SID3343
GCTCAAGGACCGGATCGGCGACGCCGAGGACTTCGTCGACGCGGTACATCAGGTTGCCGCGGGCGGAACCGTCGTCGACCCGGGAGTCGTTCGGCAACTGCTGCGAAGAGCCTCGATCCGGCGGCGCACCCCCGATCCGCCACCCCAGTAGGCGACGGCCCGCTCGATGTCGGCCAGTTCCTCGGGCAGGGGCGTCGAGTCCGGCAGCACCCGCCAGTGATACATCAGCGGAAAGCCCTCGTACTCGCCGGCGAGCACCCAGTTCGTTGTCATGATGTGCACGGCGAGTTCGCGCCAGGCCCCGAAGCTCGGCCCGCCGATGCCGTACTGGCAAAACACCGGCAGCGCGAACAGGTTCGCGGTGGACCGTATGCTCTCCGGTCGCATCTCCGGATCGGTGACGGGCACGCGCTTCACGAAGACCGGGGTTCCGGCGACGTGTAGCAGAGCGGACTTCCCGCCGATGCCGGAACCGAGGGGCCGGGCTCCGGCCAGCCGTTCGCGCAGTGCCTCATCACTGCACAGGGGCAACGATGTGGAAACGGCGCCGTGTGTGGCGAGACGCGCACCGCGCGACATGTCGGGGCACTTCACTTTCGACTCCATGACCCTGTTCTCGCACAGCACGGCGATGCCCGCCGAACCACAGGGATGACCAGGGGCTTGGAAGGGACCTTTCGAGGGCCTCGCGGCTCTCCCGGCGTTGGTGGCGGCGTTCTCGGGCGTGAGGGTTCAGGTGACGAGGAGGCGGAGGCCCAGTTCTGCTGCGTCGAGGTTGGTGAGGTCGTGGTTGCGTTTGGCCCATCGGCCTGATGAGAGGTCGTCGCGGAGTCTGGCGACCGCCCGCTGTTCGGCCGCCGGGCCGACCCTGGTCCATACCGATACCGCGCGGCGCACGTGCTCCTCCAGGTACGCCTCCGGCCGGCGCCAGTACGCCTCGAAGAAGCCGTCGGCGCAGTCCCACGGGATCGGCACCGGCTCCACGCGGGCTCCGATCGCGTCGGCCAGGCGGTCCACCGAGGGCCGGCCGGCGACCAGGTCGGCGACCTCGGGCAGGTAGTCGCGGCTGAGCCAGAACCGGTGACGCCACGCGGCGTCACTCGAGTCGTGCGTGAACACCACCACGCGGCGGGCCACGCGCCGCATCTCGCGCAGCCCGGCGATCGGGTCGTGCCAGTGATGAATGGTGCTGAAGGCCATCGCGGCGTCGAACGACCGATCCTCGAACGGGAGGCTCTCCGCACCGGCGGCCACGCACGGGGCCGCGCCCGCGGGACGCTGGGCCCGCATGACCGCCGACGGTTCCACCGCCGTGACGTCGCGGTCGGGGGGCTCGTAGGAGCCGGTGCCGGCCCCGACGTTGAGTACCGTCTGCGCGTCGCCGAGCGCGTCCCAGACTCTCGCGGCGATCCGCGGCTCCGTGCGCCGCGTCGCCGGGTACGCGGATCCGATGGCTTCGTACAACTGTGCGCCGAACATCTTCAACTGTTCCTCCGGCGTCGTTCCGATCCCCATTGCCCGTGCCTCCAGTTCCCTGTCCAAGGCCGTCACCATGGCGGCAGCGCGGTCGCGCTGTTCCAGCAACAGCCCGCGCAGCCGGTGCAGGTGCGCGACCGCGTCGGTGGTCGGGTCGTCGACCAGATCCGCGATCTCGCGCAATCCGAAGCCCAGCCGCCGATAGGCGAGCACCTCACGCAGCCGCTCCACGTCACCCGCCGAGTAGGCCCGATAGCCGGCCGCGGTCCGCGCGGACGGCCGCACGAGGCCGATCTCGTCGTAGTGATGCAACGTACGCACGCTCACGCCGGCCAACTCGGCCACACGACCCACGGTCAGGTGTTCTTCCACGGCACCGACGATGCGGCATGACGCCACGTGAGGGTCAAGTGCCTCGGCCCTTCGATGCCGGTACTTTCCGTGGCCGCCACTCACGGTGGGGATACGTCGACCTGCATGGGGTGGCGGCGCGGAGGTGTGTCTCTCGGTTTCCGCGTCGAGCGGGGAAGAATCGAAGGCGAGCGCGCCGTCTCGCCCGCTTCGGGGAGCGCGCGTCCCGCGTGCCTTCCGGCGAGCGCCGTTTCCGCAACTCGGAATCTCGGCGGCCGTACGCGACGACCTGCGGGTGGAAAAGCACCTGTCCCGCTGGTTCCCGGTGGGGGGCGCCCGGTCTGTAACGCGGTGTGGGGCCCCCGCGGGATGCAGTCGCGGGGGCCCCGGCCTCGGACGTGGAGGACGACCGAAGTAGAGGGGAAGCAGAGGTCGGATCAGCCGTGCACGGCCGCGCCGCCCGCGCTGTACTGACCGGCCGCGAGGTTGTGGTGGTGGGCGCCGTCGATGTTGGCGCAGACGTTGCCGAACGTCGGGTTGAGGATGCCGATGACGTCCACGCTGTTGCCGCACACGTTGAGCGGGATGCTGATCGGGGCCTGGACGTTGTTGCCCGACAGGACACCGGGGGAGTCGACGGCGGCACCGCCGGCCTCGGCCCCCGCGCTGGCTGCTCCCGCGCCGGCCATGACCAGTGCGGCGGTGCCTGCGGCCATGACGGTGGCCTTCTTGAACGTGTTCACTGCATTCTCCGTCTCGCCCAGCTGCGTTGCCCGAATGCGACGCACGAAGGTCTCAACGACCCCGAGTCGTCCAGGCAACCGAGTAGTCGCCGCATTCATCCGAATGCGCGCCGATTCGCTCGGGAGGGTGTGGATGTGGATGTCGATGTGCCCGTAACCGGGGACGGGAGCGGGGGCGTGGGCGGGGGAGCGTTTCGGCGGGCTTTGGCCGCGGCCTCGCGGGCGCGGGCGTTCTGCTCCGCCCGCCGGCTCTCGACCAGTGCGTCGATGACGTTGCGAACCGGGCCGTACGCCTCGGTCGCCGCGTCGAGTCGTTCGTCGAATCTGCGCTCGGCGGCCTCGCGTTGCCCGGGTGTCAAGCCTCGCCAGGCGGTACGGAGGCCGCGCTCGTAGGGAACCAAGGGGCGGTTGCCGAACGGGAACGGCCGGCGCATGCCCGGTTCCGCATCACGGCGGTCGAACGAGCGGCGCCGGCGCAGTGCCCAGGGGGGGCGTACGCGCGTGTACTCGGTGAAGAACTCGGTCTCGGCGGCATCGACCGCCGCCACGAACGCGGCGCCCGCCTCGACCCAACTCCGGGCCCGGGAATGGTCGCACGGGATCGTCCACAGGCCGACTCCCCGGTACGGCGTGGGATCGTCCGTCGCCACGACGACGTGGACCAGGCACCACCGGGCCCGACCGAACGTCGACCACCCGCACGTCACCACCCGCACGTGCCCCTCGTCGACCAGCAGCTTCGTCGAGGTCGCGGCGGGCAGCCTCGGGGTCTGCTCGCGATGCGCGCGCAACACGCGCTTGTCCTTCTCCGTCAGCCACGCCATCGAGCCACCTCCAGGTCGGTCGAGCGCGCCGCTCTGGCGGCGTGGGGTCGATTCCTGGGTGTTGCCCACTGTTACCGATGCTTACCGCTTTGCGGTGTGGCGGGGCGGGGCGGGGCGGGGAGGGGTGAGGCGAGTTCGGCATCCGGCGGACGGTTGGGCGATGGCGTCGTCGTCGCCGTCGCTGTGGGGTCGATGGCCGCTACGGAAGTGCGCTCGACGCGCATTCGCGGCCGAAGCGGGAATGATCGACGCGGGGCGCCGGTTGTACGAGTCGATCGGTGAGGGTGTGCCCCCGGGCCCAACCATAGCCTCCGTGGAATACCGTTCGGCTGGAGCCACGGTGAGCCTTCCGCCGTGAGGCGGCCCCCTCACCGGTCCTCGGTGCCGCTTCCCTTCGGGGGAGCGGCGTCGGTGCGTTAGGGGCCCACTCGGCCCCCGGTGGTTCCTGCCCGGTTGCTCCGCCGCCCGACGAGGACGGCCTCTCGACCGGGCCGGGTATCGGTCGGGTCGAGAGGCCGCTCGAGTGCGGGAAGTGAACGTGCCGCCGGCTGCGGCCGGGTCAGGCTCCGTCGGTCTGGGAAAGCAGTTCGAGCATGTCCGCCGTCTCGTCGGCCGGCGGCGGCGTCAGATCGACCTTGGTGCCCCAACCGCTGTAGTCCACCGTGCTGGCCATGTCACCGGCGGTGGTCTTCATCGCCACCTTCTGCTTGACCGGCATGTCGGACTTGGGATCGATCCAGACGTCGAAGTTCGAAGTCGTCGCACCGATCGCGGCGTTGGCCTCCTTCAGGCGGGCCAGCGTTTCCGGGCTGAGCCCCAACGTGTCGGCGCTCGCCGATGCGGCCGCGCTCAGGTCGACGGTGGCCGAGTAGTGCACGGCCGAGACGCCGTTCACCGTCTCGGTGCCGACCTCGGTGATGTCGCCCGACTGCTTCAGGAGCGACAGTTGCGCCGTCGGGTCCTGCTGGCTCATCGATTTGCTCAGCGTTTCGCCGAGCGCGGCCCCGTTGCCCGACTTGTCGAGCGATGCCAGGCCGGTGAAGTCCAGCTTCAGCCACGACTTGCCGCCGGTTTCCGCGGCCACCGCCGGGCCCATGTTCATGTACATGGCCGTCGACGTCATCAGCATCTCGACGTTCGCCGGCGCTCCGGCCACCGTCTGCGACATGTCCATGTTCAGTCGCATGCCTGCCGGTTCGCCGAACTTGACGACGCCCTCGGCCTTGGTCTTCATACCGCTCGGGAGGCTCTGCTCCAGGCGGACCTTGACCGAGTCGGTCTTGTGTACCTTGTCGACGGCGGTGAGCACCATCGCGGCGGCGTTGCGCGCATTCGTCTTCGCGCTGTCCTTGCCGCCGAACGGATCGTCACCGAAACCGCCCGAGTCGCTTCCGCAACCCGCTGTCGCCAGTGCGAGCGTTATGCTCCCGATCACCGTGCACACCACCCGTGCACGCGTGTTTTCAGCCATATTCGAGGCTCCCCCATCCAAGTTTCCGAGTCACGTTACCAAGGCCGGGAACCTTTCCACGCAGACAATAAAGCGGGACTCCCACGCGTTACGGGACGTCCCCCGGCCGTTCACCACCGCGATGGCCCCGCCGACGCCTCGTCTCGACGCGTTCCGTGAATCGCCGCCCTCAGCCGAGGAGTTCGCCCGGCAAGCCGGCCCGGCGAAGCTCGGTGGGCAGGTGCGCCGTGTCGTTGAAGAAGAGTACGGACGCGGGCCGCCCCGGATCGTAGCGGATGACCGTCAGGGCGGCATTGGCATGATCGAGGCCGATCCAGCGCCACTTCGGAGCATCGAGGGCGGCTCGGACGATCCACCCGGCGAGGAAGTTGTGGGTGACGACCAGCTCGTGCCGAGGCTCGTCGCCGTCGACCGGTCCGGTGAACCGGGCGAGCGCCTCGTCGGCCAACCCGGGCCCCGCTTCACGTTGTTCGACCGGGAACCGGTACAGACGGGTGAGCGTGGCGTCGGCCGATTCCGTGGGCAGTTCCGCTTTTCGCGGCAGGTAGGGGATGTAGTCCCCGGCCGGCTCCGACGGTTGCGGGGAAACTCCGCCGAGCTGCTCGCAGATCAGCCGGGCGGTTTCTTCCGCTCGCGGAAGCGGGCCGTGCCGAACGGCCTGGAGCGGGCTGCGCCGAAGCCGTTCACCGAGCAGTACCGCTTGTCGGCGGCCGATGTCCGTCAAGGTGCTCTCGTCCGGTGAAGCCTCTGCGTGGCGCGTGAGGTAGAGGTAGCGAGTGGCCGTATCGGTCATCGGGCAGGCCCTCCGTCGGCGTTCGTGGCCGTGCGGTGCAGTCTCGTGGCTGTATCCGAGCGCCGGCGTGCGTTGTCGAGCCCCGCTCTCCGTCCGTGAGGGAACCCACCGCGCGTGGCCGACATCCTACGACCGGGCCTGGTGGCCAAGGCGGGATCCGTTGCCGATGCGGCCGGGTGCGGTCGGAGTCAGGGCTTCAGTTTGCGCCAACCGCCGGCGCGATTGTTGGCGATGATCTGCTTGAACATGGCGGTGAGGGCCGGTGCGTTGATGTTCTCGTCCCGGCGCACGGCCACGGTGCGGGCGGTCTTGTTGTCGTGGCCGCCGGTGATGATCCCCTCGGGGTCCGCGACGATCGCTCCGTCGTAGAGGAATATGTTGACGTGGTCCTTCGCCGCGAGCAGTGCGCAAATGTTGCCCTGGAGAACGAAGTACGGCCGCGTGGTGCGCTTGATGGTTTCGACGACCTCCGGATCCGCGGCATGGACCAGATCTCGGACCTCGCGACAGATGACCCGCTGCCAATCGGGCAGGGCCTCGATGTAGGCGTCGACTCGTGGGTCGGTGACGTAGTTCATGGTGTCCGACGGTAGCCGAGCGCTCGCGAGGACGGGCCGCCGAAGACTTCGCGCCGCGAGATTTCGTGGCCGTTGGCGGGGCTCGAAGCGACGGACCGGGTCGTCGGGGACGGTGGCCGGCGTTCGTGCCTGCGGGAACGGGTCGGAGTTCACCTTTTCGGGTGGCTTTCGTCGGCTCCGGCCGGTAGATCCGGGATTCCTTCGCGTTCCTTCGAGCGTTTTCCGTCTGTTCCGTCCGCTCCGAATTTCGGGGAAGTCGCTTGCCGGCACGGCTTGTTGTCCCCATTCTCGCCACACCGACGCGCGGTGGCCTCCGCCGACCCCATCGGACCGATCTCGGCGGGCGACGAGGCGACCCGAGTCCCACCCGTGTGCCGAACGCCGGAATCCGGCCAAAGTGCCGGTGGAAAGCCGGCAGGCTGAGCCTCGTGGACGACGAACCTCTCGAGCAGTGGCTCGAACGACGCGACGCCCGACGGGAAGAGAGCCGGGGCCGACGCAAGGCCGTTCCGCTGGGGGAGGGGCCCTGGCGTGCGGAGCACGTCAACCCCCGAGCGCCCCGGCTGATCGTCGAGTGGGACGGCTACGCGTGGCAGGCCGTCACCGTCGCCGACGACCTGGCTCAGGCCCGGAAGATCCTGTACCCCGGCGCTCAGGCCGCCGCGATCCCACCACCGCCTCAACCGGGCGCCCCCGGACCGGGCCCCGGTCGCGGCAGACATCGCAGGCCCACGAGCCAGGGCTGATCGCGACGCGGTGCGGTGCGGTGCGGTGCGCGTGCGCGGCCCGACTCGTCGCGGTGGGTGCCGCGTTGCTGCCTCGCGGCTGCTCCGGGTCGGCGGCCTGAGTCTCAACGTGCCGACCCCGCACCGTAGTTCGTGGCCAATGGATGCTCGTGACCGGTTGCCGCGGGACCTGCCGTTCGACCCGCGGGGCCGCTGCGGGCGCGGTGGTGGGCGCCGCCGAGCAGGTCGAGGCCACGTACGAGCTCCCGCCGACGCGTTGCGGGACTGGATGGTGTGCCTGATGTGCGGCACGAGCAGAGCCCGTCGCCGGACATCCTGACGGAGCGTTCGGCTGCCCGCGAGGTCGAAGCCCTCGTTGCTGTGGCGGCCTGGACGCGTCGAGGACGCCCCGGGCCCGGCCGTTCACACGGTGACGCGCGCCGTCGGCCGATCGTGGGATCAGCGCACTCGGTCGTAGACGAGTGCCAGGGTGCCGTGTTCCCCGGCGGACTGGTCGGCGAGCGCCCACCGCCCTGTGGGCAGGCCGTCGTCGAAGAGCCGCGGCCCGCCGCCGAGGAAGATCGGAAAGATGGTCAGGGCCAGCCGGTCCACCTGGTCGGCCGCCAGCAGGGCCTTGATGACGCTCGCGCTGGAGAGTACGAGAATGTCGCCGCCCTCGGTCGACTTGAGGTCCGCGACCACGTCAGGGGTCGGCCCGTCGGCGATCGTCGTCCGCTCCCACGGCGCCTCGCCGAGGGTGGAGGACAGGACCACCTTGTCGGTCTCGACGAGCCACTTCGCGAAGGCCTCGTCGCGCGGGTCGACGCCATCCATACCGATGACGGTAGGCCAGAAACCGAGGAACCCCTCGGCGTTGACCCGCCCGAGCAAAGCCGTCGTCGCCGGTTCCCACAGGCTGGTCAGGAGGTTACGGGCGACATCGGTGTGGGCGTAGGGCATCACCCAGGACATGTCCAGCGGGTTGTCCGGCGCGGCGTAGCGGCCGTCGAGGGAGAGGCTCATGTTGGTGACGACTCGGCGGCCTGCGGTCTGCTTGGTCATTGTGTGCTCCTTGGGGCGGAGGGGAGGTCTGGGCGGGGGGCGGGGTTGGTGTCGGTCTTGGTCTCGGGCCGCGTGCCCGTGCCCGTGTCTGTGTCCGGGTTGTGCGAGGTTGCGGCGAGGGTCGCGGCAAGTGTGTCGAGGCTTTGGCCGAAGCCGATCTCGATGCCGGCGACGAAGTCGGCGGCATCGACGGTGCTGTCGGTGATCCGCCAGTGGACGTCGAGGTCCGTGCCGGTGTCGCCGGGTCGCAGGCCGAGGTCGACGTGGGCGGTGAAGGCGAGGCCACCGTCGGGAAGCAGGGGGGAGAGCCGGTAGGCGAGCCGCTCACCGGGGTCTACGTCGTCGACGACTCCCCGAGCGCGCCCGACGACCGGATCGGCGCCGTCGGCATCCTCGGCGTCGCGGTACTCGTGGACGATCCGCCCACCCGGTCGCGCCTCGAAGACCAGCTCGGAGACGCGGAGGCCGTCCGGCGTCCACCAACGGGCGAGCAGGGGAGCCTCGGTCAGGTGGCGCCACACCGCCTCCGGGCGCCCGGGCAGTGACCGGAGAAACCGGAACGAGCGACCGTCGGCCCACCCCGACTCCGCTGCGGCGAGCCGCTCCGCGTCGAGGCTGAGCCCGTAGCGCTCGAAGGTCGCGCGCGGGCCGTCGACCCGATCGGCGGTGTCGGCGAGCCGGCCGAGCACGGCCGCCAACTCCCGCAAAGGGCCGGGCCGAAGTGCGTAGACGCGGCGCTGCCCGGTGCGCCGAGAGGTCACGATGCCGGCGCGCTCCAGGGTTTGGAGGTGCTTGGTCGTCTGCGGTTGCCGGGCCTCGGCGAGCCGGGCGAGAACGCCGACCGAGCGGGGCCGCTCGGCCAACAGGCTCACGAGCCGCCAGCGGGCCGGGTCGGCCAGTGCGGTGAGGAGTGCGTCCATGGCAACAAGTATTCGCCACCGAGAATATTCGTGTCAAGGAATACCTTGGGCGGCAGGCAGGGACAGGCAGGGACAGGCAGGAACAGGCAGAGGCAGGCAGTGCACAGCGATCGGCCTGCCGGGTCGGAAACGGATAACGACGGGATGCCGCGTGCGTCGCGTCGTCAGGCGGCCGTGGAGCGTCCGAGGCGAACCCTGTACAGGCCCGTAGTGTCCCGCCGCACTCGTGATCCGGGCGTGCACGAGGGCGGGCCGGGTAGCGGCGTGGGATGAGTATCGACAAGACCCACACCGGTACGAACGGCGTCCGGGATCGCGATCTCGACGTCGGGGCGTCGGCGGAGGCGATCGCCCGCCGCCATCGGGAGACGGTGCGGGAGTGGTTCGTCGACTTCACGCGCGACCATCCGACGGGTCTCGACGCGCCCGGCGCGGGCGCGACCCGAAAGCGCTGGCACGCCCTCGCCGCCACGGCCGAACGCGATCTCGCCCTCGGGCGTCTCGCGGAGGGCCACGCCGACGCGCTCGCGAT
>NZ_WWJX01000968.1 GCF_009865215.1 Streptomyces sp. SID3343
CCGCGTCGACCATGCGACCCAGTACCAGCGGGGTCGCCAGACCCACCGCGGTGGACGCGGCCAACAGCGCGCCGGCGGCGACGGCCGACCGGCGGTGGGGGCGCATCAACCGGTAGGCGGCCCGGCGGGTCTGCGCCGCGCCGGCGACCGGGAGCAGCGGCGATGGCCCGGTGGGCGCGAATCCGTCGTTTCGGTGGCCGGGCTCGGCGTCGGGACCGGAAACGCCTTCGGCGGGTGCGGAGTTCACGCGAGCACGACCTTGCGATAGGTGGACGAGGTCGCCGACAGTTCGACGTGCGTGCCGGTGGTCGCGGCGGCGCCCGCCGCGAGCACGATCACCCGGTCGCACTCGGCGAGCAGGGTCGCGCTCGTGGTCAGCAGGACGGTGGTGAGCCCGGCCCGCTCGGCGCGGATCCCGGCCGCGATCCGCCCCTCGGTGACGGTGTCGACCGACGTGGTGGGGTCGTGCAGCACCAGGACCGGCGCCCTGGTGGCCAACGCCCGGGCCAGTGCGAGGCGTTGGCGTTGGCCGCCGGACAGGGACAGGCCCTGTTCGGTGACGGGGCTGTCCAGGCCGGCCGGCAGTGCCGCGACGTCCTCGTGCACCCGGGCGGCGGTGAGCGCGGCCAGGACCGCGGGCCCCTCGCCCGCGACGTTGCCGGCGATCGTCCCGGTGAACACGGCGGCGTCGTGGGGCGGGGCCACCACCACCCGGTGCAGGTCGTCCGGGTCCAGTTCGTGCACGGCGGCGCCGTCCAGGTACAGAGCGCCCGCGTCGGGGTCCGCGCGACGGGCGAACGAGTCGAGCAGCGCGCGGGCGTTGCCCGCGTCGTCGGTGACGATGCCCACGAACTCCCCGGGCTCGATGCCGAAGGAGGCACCGACCAGGTTGCCCACGGTGAGATCGGCGGCGCGTATTCGGCCGCCGACGGCGCCTGCCGCGACGGCGGGCAGCGCTCGGGTCCCGGCGCCGACGGCCGGTTCGGCACCGAGCAGGGCCGCGACCCGCCGCGCCGAGGCCCGCGCCCGACCCAGGCCGGAGGCGAAGTACGCGACGTCCACGAGCGGTCCTTGCAGGAACTGGGCCAGTCCCACGACCGCGACCAGTTCGCCGACCGTGAGCTGTCCCCGGGCGGCCAGTCGGGCGCCGACGAGTGCGATCAGGGCCAGGAAGCCGCCGGTGAGCAGGGTGTTGGCGGCCGAGTACCAGGCCTGGGCGCGTTCGGTGCGCAGTGTCGCCGCGAGCGCGGCCCGGCTGTCGCGCCGGTAGCGGCGGGCGGCCTCGGGTCCGCCGCCGATGCCGTGCAGGACGCGCAGTCCGCAGAGCAGGTCGTCGGCGCCCGCGCCGGCGCGGGCGACGAGTTCGTGGTCCTGTTCGCTGCGGCGTTCCAGCGGTCGGCTCAGGGCCTGCATCGCGAGCAGCATCGGCGGCGTGCCGAGCAGGACCAGCAGGCCCAGCGGCAGGGAGATCACCAAGAGTGCGACGGCGCTGGTGACGATGCCCGCGGCGGCGGCGAGTTTGCTGCTCAGCGTGTGGGTGAACCGGGCCACCGTCCGGGCGTCCCCGGTGGCCAAGGCGACCAGTTCGCCGGGCATCCGGCGCGGCGTCATGCCGTGCGGGTCCAGGGCCCGGCGGGCGACGGCCATCCGCACGTCGTGCGCGCCGTACTCGGCGACCCGGGCGGCGGCTCGGGCAGCGAAGCGCCACGAGCACAACAGCCCGGCGAACACCAGGGCCAGCACGGTCAACCAGCGCCACAGCGCGCCGGCGTCCCCGGTGGCCACCGCTTGGTCGATCACCGCGCCGACGGTCACCGGGACCGCCGCCTCGGCGACCTGATGCCCCGTCAACCCCATGGACGCGCCGACCAGTCGACGGCCGCGCCGGTCGCCGGTCAGGGCCCGGCGCAGCACGTCGTGGGGCGTCACGGGCGTCACGGGCGTCACGGGCGGTCCGGGTGATCCCGGCGAAACGGTGGGTGCGGGCATGGGAGCCGACGGTAGTGACCGGGCGCCGACGCGCCACCGTCGATCGGCCGGCTCGTGGCTCGAATCGGCCAATGCGACGTCGGGTGTCCGATTCGCGACACGGTCTGGCGTATGCCCGACATCGGGTGTTGCGGGATGGGATCACCTCGCGTATTCATAGGCAAGGCTTACCTAACTTCCCGTGTCGTGCCCTTCCCTCGGAGACCCCGATGACGACCGCTCCACCGCTCCACCGGACACCGCTTCGAGTCCCCCGCGACCTCGGGACCGTGCTCGGCACCGACACCCGGACACCCGGCGGGACCGACGCCGAGTGGAGCCGGATCACCGGCGAACTGACCCGGCGCGGCTTCGGGCTCGGGCTCGGGGCGCTGTCGCTGACCGGGCTGCTCGCCGCGTGCGGCGGTTCACGGCCCGAGGAGACGACGCAGACGGCGGGCATCGACTTCGCCTACAACGGCTACTCCGCGCGGATTCCGGCCGACCCCAAGCGGGTGGTGGTCCTGGACCCCCGTACCGGCGTCGAGTTCGCCGTGATGGCGGGCTACCCGCTGATCGGCGGCTACCGCATCGAGGGCAGGAACCACCTCTCCGACCACCTCCCCGCCGACTTCAAGGTGTTGGAGGGTCACGTCAGGGCGCCCAACGCGGAGGCCATCCTCGCGCAACGGCCCGACCTGCTCGTGGTCGGCTCCGACTGGTGGAAGTTCTACCAGGACAACAAGATGCTCACCGAGCACATCGCCCCGGTGCTCGTGGTCGCCGGCGGCTTCAGCCCCGACTGGCGCCGCTTCACCGGTGAGCAACTGACCCTGCTCGGCCGTGCGGACGCGGCGACGCGCGTGCTCGCCGACTACGACGCGCGTCTGGCTTCGGCGCGGGCCGAGGTCGGGCCGCTGCTCGCGGGCCGCAAGGTGCTCATCGGCGGGGCCGACGAGACGCAGTTCTGGGTCCAGACCCGCAGCTTCTACGTCGCCGTCGCCCGGGAACTGGGGATGGAGGTGATGTTCCACGACCCCGATCGCGACCCGGCCAAGAACATGAACGAGTTCTACAGCCCGGAGCGGATCGACGTGTTCGCCCCGGCCGACCTGATCATCTGCAAGGACCCCGACGCCCCGGCCACCCGGGCCGAGACCTGGAAGCGCCTGCCCGCCGTCCGGGCCGGCCGGGTCGCGGCGCTGAACTACGACACCACCGCCGGGCTCGCGCTGACCGCGCGGGCACTGCTCGACGAACTCGTATCCGCCGCGAAGCTGCTGGGGTGACCACGCCATGAAGAACCTGATACACCGGGGCACGGTGCTCGAACACACCTACCTCACGCCCGGGATGATCCGGATCGTTTTCGGCGGCGAAGGGTTGCGCGCGTTCGAGACCAGCGGCATCGGCGACGAGTACCTGCGGCTGTACTTCCCACTGCCGGACACCGGCGAGTTGGTCCTGCCGTCCCCGACCGACCCGGACGGGGAGGAGGACGCGGACGCCGCCGCCGTCGAGTACTCGCCGGCGCGGCGCTACACCGTGCGGCGGTTCGACCCCGAACGCGGCGAGCTCACCGTCGACTTCGTCGTGCACGACGGCGGTATCGCGAGCGCGTGGGCGCTCGCCGCCGCGCCCGGCGCCGAACTGGGCATCGGCTCGCCG
>NZ_WWJX01000969.1 GCF_009865215.1 Streptomyces sp. SID3343
CGGGCGACCGAGAAGCGCAGCGATCGGGTGCCGCGCACGCAGCCGTGCAGGGGCTGGACCATGAGCTGGTGTTCGGGGCTGTCCACCCACGCGAGGTACGGCTCGGCGCTGGACCATTCACTCGTGATGAGCCACTGGCTCGGATCCTCGATCGACTTGCACAACTGGTCGCGCAGGTGGCCGGGGACGGCCGCGACCTGGTGGCGGATGTGCTCGTACGCCTCCAGGAAGCGCTGCTCGGCGCCGTCGTGAAGCTCCAGCATGAGCAACACGCGCAGCTTCGAGGTCAGAACTTCGGGCCGGGCCTGGCTTTCCACAAGCGTCTTCATGTCGATCCTTGTCCGTGCTGTCGTCGCGGCGGCCGGCGGGACGGCGGCGCCCTGGGTGGGGATCCCCGAAGCACGACGCGCGGCCGTGCGACGTCCGGATCGCCCGAGGGCGCGAGCAGCGTTGCCGCGCACGCGTCCGTTTCGGTGGAACCGGGAGCCCTTCGCGTCTTCGTCCGGGAACGGGTCCGGATTCGAGAGTGGCGGCACAGACTCACGAGATGCATCTTTTCGTGTCATATGAGTGACATCCGAGCCAAAGCCCGGCACAGAGGGCACAGGAGGGGACTGGCGGAATCGCCCGGTCGACCGCGCACCGCGGATCGGGTCCCCGACCCTTTGGACGACGCAGGAGAAGCGATGAGTCCCGACAATCCCGATAGTCCCGATAGTTCCGACAGTTGCGATGGCCACGACGGCTCCGAGGCCGACGAGCGGGTGCCGGTGTTGATCGTGGGCGGTTCCCTGGTGGGACTGGCCACGTCCGTGTTCCTGGGCCGCCTGGGCGTGCGGCACGTGGTGGTGGAGCGGCATTCCGGTACCTCTCGCCACCCCCGCGGGCGCGGCAACAACGTGCGCACGATGGAGCTCTTCCGCACTGCGGGCGTCGAGGACCGCATCCGTGCGGCGGCCGCGGTACTGGCCGACAACCACGGCATCCTCCAGGCGGACACGATCGCCGGGGGGCAACAGGAGTGGTTGTTCAAGGAGATCGACCCCGGGGGCGGGCTCTCCCGGGTGAGTTCCAGTTCGTGGTGCCTGTGCAGCCAAAACGATCTGGAACCGGTACTGGTGGACTACGCCCGCGAACTCGGCGGGGATCTGCGGTTCGGCACCGAACTCGTCGCGTTCCGGCAGGACTCGGACGGGGTCACCGCGCACCTGGAGGTGCGCGAGAGTGGGGAGCGTCGGGTGGTGCGGGCCGATTACGTCGTGGCCGCCGACGGTCCGCGCAGCCCTGTTCGCGAACGTCTGGGCATCGCGATGTCGGGTCGAGGCGACCTGTTCCACAACGTCAGCATCACGTTCACCGCACCGGACTTGGCCGCCCATGTCGGTGAACGACGATTCATCGTCTGCTATCTGACGAACCCCGCGGGTGACGGCGCGCTGTTGCCGGTGGACAACCGCGAGCGCTGGGTCTTCCACGCGCCGTGGCACCCCGAGCGCGGCGAGGGCATCGAGTCGTTCACCGACGAGCGCTGCGTCGCGCACATCCGGGCGGCGATGGGCGTCCCGGATCTGGAGGTGAAGATCACCGGAAAGGCCCCGTGGCACGCCGCCGAACGGGTCGCGGAGCGCTACCGGGACGGGCGGGTGTTCCTCGCGGGCGACTCGGCCCACGAGATGTCGCCCACCGGGGCGTTCGGTTCCAACACCGGGATCCAGGACGCGCACAACCTCGCGTGGAAACTCGCCGCGGTGCTGGGTCGACACGCCGGCGCGGGTCTGTTGGACACCTACGAGGCGGAGCGCCGCCCGGTGGCGTTGGCCACCAGTGCCCGCGCGTCCACCCGATCGGCGGAGCACAGTCACCCCGGATATGCCGCGCCCACCACCGATGCCGGCCCGAAGCAGCCCGGCGTACTGGGGGTGGTGCTCGGCTATCGCTACGCGTCCGCGGCAGTGGTCGGGGTGGACCCCGAACTTCCGGTACTGCCCGAGCGATTCTGCCCTCCCTGCGGAGAACCGGGCAGCCGGGCACCGCACTTGGTGGTGCTGCACGAGGGCGTGCGGCGCTCCGTCCTGGATCTGTACGAGGACGCGTTCGTGCTCCTGGTCGGCACCGGTGTCGACGGCGACGCGTGGCGCCGGGCGGCACGGGTCGCGGCCGAGCGGCTCGACGTCCGCGTGAGCACATACCGGATCGGCGCGAAGTCGACGCCCGAGGACGTCGAGTTGGTGACCGAACCCGAGGTGTCCTGGGCGGACACCCACGGCGTCACCGAGGGCGGCGCCGTGTTGATCCGCCCCGACGGCTTCGTGGCGTGGCGCGCGAGCGCGGCGGCGGCCGATCCGGAGCGCACCCTGACCGACGTCCTGGCTGCGGTGTCCTGCCGGGTGGGCACGGTTGCACGTTCCTGATCGACGGCTGCACCCGCACGGGGAGGCGACGCACACCCGAAGGGCCCCGGCAGCTTAGGTTCTAGTGGTCGTCGCAACACCCCAGTTCAGGGGGTGCGATGGACTTCGAGGTTCGTGCGGATCGGCGGCCCCAGGGCCCGAGGAAACTGGTCGGTGAGCGGGCGGAATACCTTCGGCTCGTGGATCTTGGGATAAGCAACACGGAAGC
>NZ_WWJX01000970.1 GCF_009865215.1 Streptomyces sp. SID3343
AGCGCGGGCCAGATCACCCACTTGAGTGCGCAGGCCACCGCGAGCGCGGCACCGGCGGTCCGTGACCGCCCCCGCGCGGCGGCGGCGAGCGCGAGGCAGGTCAGGCCGGTGAGCGGCAGATCGACGCCGCTCACCGACCACGACAGGGCGACCACCGGGGACGCGACCAGGGCCGTACCGAGGAGGCCGTACGGTGCCCGGCCGCTCGTCGACGTCGGGCGCAGCAGCGTACGTCCCGCCGCGAGGCATCCGACGAAGACGGCGGCGCACCACACGCGCGCGTCGCCGAGCACCATCGCGCACCGTCCGTCGTCGCCGAGCAGCACGCGCGGGAGGCCGAACAGCGCCATGCCCGGCAGGTACGGGTTGTAGTCGCCCACCCGAGTCGGGTCGGCGAGGTACGGGCTGCCCGTGTCCACGAACAGCCGCGCCGACCGCTCGATCACGCCCACCTCGGACTGCCCGACGCCGAGCGCGGCGAACGCGAACAGCGGTACGGCGGCGGCGCCGACGAATGCGAGCACCACGGCCGCGGTCCGGGCGCCGCGACGCGGCATGAGCGCCGCGGCGCCCGCCGCGAGCAGGTAGCCGACCAGTGCGCACAGTCCCCACGCCCGGTGCCCCGGGAGGGTGGAAACGAGTGCCAGGCCGCCCGCCGCGCCGGCCGAGGCGAGCCAGATCGACAGCCAGGTGCGCCGCCGTTCCCACCACTGCAGTCGCGTTGTGGTCGGGTTCTCGACCGGGAAAATGATCACGTTTCCATTCAGTCGCGCCGGGTGGGCGCGGTCACGAGACCTGGGTCGACAGTGCGTGGTCGGGTTTTCCATACCTTTTGGGGCGGCTTCGACCGACGGCGCGGGACTGGGTTAGGTTGGGGAGCCCGTGAACCAGAACCCACCGAACCCGACCGCACCCGCCCCGATCGCGCCGCCCCCGATCGGCATCGCCGTGTGGGCCGCGGTCCGTCGGCGGCCACTGCGCTTTCTCTGGTCGGCGTGGCCGTGGCGTTGCTGGGCGCACCTGCTCGGCGGCGGCGCGTTCGGCATCGCGGCGGTGCTGCTCTTCGTCTTCCTGGTGGTTGCGGGTCTGGCGCTCTCGGTGATCGGGATCGGGGTGCCGATCCTGGCCGCCACCGCGCTGTTCGGCCTGCCGGTGGGCCGGTTCGAGCGCCGACGGTTGCGCGTGGTCGAGCCGCGGCCGGTGCCGAACCCGCATCCGCCGCTGCCCGAGACCGGTGTGTGGCGCCGGGTGCGCCTTCGTTGGCGCGAGCGGGTGACGTGGCGTGAACTCGGCTACGCGGCCCTGGTCCTACCGGTCTTCGCCGTCGTCGACGTGGCGTTCACCGCGCTCCTGGGCCTGTCGCTGGTCTTGGTCGCGACGCCCGTGGTCGTGGTGGCCCTGAGCCACGAGACGGTCATGGTGCCGGCCGGCCACGCGCTCGACGGGTGGATCGACGCGCTGCCGGTGGCCGGGGCCGGCCTGGCCGGCGTCGTCCTGTGCGCGTACGTCGGCGCGCTCCTGGTCGGCGTACAGGTGTACGTGGCCCGGTTGTTGCTGTCGCCGCGCGACGCGGAGACCAAAGCTCGCATCGTCGAACTGACCCGCTCCCGGGCCCGCCTGGTCGACGCCTTCGAGGCCGAGCGGCGCCGGATCGAACGCGACCTGCACGACGGCGCGCAGCAGCAGTTGGTCGCGCTGTCGATCACCCTGGGCCTGGCCGAACTGGAGCTGGGGGGCGAACACCCCAGGGCCGCCGAGCTGTTGGTACGCGCTCGCGGCGAGGCGCGCGACGCGTTGACCGGATTGCGCGATCTGATCCAGGGCATCCATCCGCAGGTGCTCGGCGACCACGGGCTCGCGGCGGCGGTCGCCGAGGTGGCCGGGCGCCACCCGTTCCCGGTCACGGTCGACGTCGACCTGCCGCGCCGATTGCCCTCGCCGGTCGAGACGATGGCCTACTTCACCGTGACCGAGGCGCTCACCAACAGTGCGAAGCACAGCGGCGCGACGCGGGTCGAGGTGAGCGCCCGGCTCGCGGACGACCACCTCGTGCTCGACGTCGTCGACGACGGGCACGGCGGCGCGGATCCGGCGGCCGGCGCCGGACTGCGGGGGCTGGCCGACCGGTTGGCGATCCTGGGTGGTCGGCTGACCGTACACAGTCCGGTCGGTGGGCCGACCCGTATCCATGTGGAGGTTCCGTGCTCCGGGTAGTGCTCGCCGAGGATTCGGTGCTGTTGCGCGCGGGCCTGGTGGAACTGCTCACGCGCGGCGGCCACGACGTGATCGCCGCGGTGGGCGACGCGGACGCGCTGGTGCGGGCGGTGGACGCGGACGTCCCGGACATCGTGGTCGCCGACGTTCGGATGCCCCCGGATCATCGCGACGAGGGGCTGCGGGCGGCGCTCGAACTGCGGGCCCGGCACCGGGGGTTGGCGGTGCTGGTGCTGTCCCAGTACGTCGCGACGCCCTATGCGCTGCGCCTGTTCGCCGACGACGACCCGGCCGCGGCCGGACTGGGCTACCTGCTCAAGGACCGGGTCGGCGAGGTGGTCGAGTTCTTCGACACGCTGCGTCGGGTCGCCGCGGGCGAGACGGTGATCGACCCGCAGGTGGTCCGCGCGCTGTTGACCCGGCAGGCCGGCGATCGTCCGCTGCAACGGCTGACCCCGCGCGAGCGGGAGGTACTCGCGCTGATGGCCGAGGGCGGCACCAACCAGGACATCGCCCACCGCCTGACCGTCACCGAGGCGGCCGTGGTCAAGCACGTGGGCAACATCTTCGCCAAACTCGACCTGGCCCCGACGGACGGCAACCGCCGGGTCTTGGCAGTACTCGCCTACCTCCGACAGCACGCGGCGTAGCCGGGGCGGGCGTCGGCGGGAGCGGGCGTCGGCCGGGGCGGCGCAGCCGAGGCGGCACCGGCCGCAGTAGGCGCAACCCGAGCAGGCACCGGCCGCAGCAGGCGCAACCGAG
>NZ_WWJX01000971.1 GCF_009865215.1 Streptomyces sp. SID3343
CCCACCCGCACCACCCGTTGCGTTTTCGGGGCGGGCTGCGGGATTCGGGCTGGTGGTGGGCGTGTCCGGCCCCGTGGCCTGGTTTGTGGGGGGCGGGCCGGCTGTTGGGTTCGGGGCTGCGGGCTGTGGGCGGGTGGGTTGGGTCCGGGTTAGGGATCTTGTGGTCACGGCGGCTTTGCCGGCCAGGTCGGCGGCGGTCCAGATGGCGAGTTCCACCGGATCGACGTTGGTGTGCACGTGGTCGCCGAGGTGGTCGGCCAGGGCGTCCAGGACTCGGTCTCGGGCTGCGGGGCTGAGGGTGTCGAAGCCGCCACGCAAAGCCGGGAGGCGGTCCATGAAGGCTCGGTCCGGCAGCGTGTCGACGCGATCGAGCAGGGGTTGCAGGACCGGGCCGCCGGTTTGGAGCAGGGGGCCCGCTGCGGTGAGCAGACCGACCAGGCGGCGGGTGAGGGCTGCCCTGGTCGCGGGTGTGGTCGCGGTGTCAAGCCACGAGCCGATGCGGTCGCCGAGGGCTTCGGGGGCCTCGTGTCCGAGCAGGACGCGGACCGCGCCCGCCGCGGCGGCGATCAGGGGTGAGCCGTCCGCCGCGAGGCGGGTCAGTCCGGCGGTGAGACGCGTGCCGCCGAAGGTGTCGGCGCGGGCGGCCAGGTCGGCGAGCGCGCGGGCGTCGGCCGGGTCGTCGGAGCCGGTCAGGCCGTCGAGGTGTCGCACGGCGGCGGTGAGCAGGGTTTGCGAGACGTCATGGGTCACGTCTCCCCCATCGCCTTCCCGGCTTTCCCGGCCTTCCCCACCGACGCGCCGACCACTGGCGTGGTCACGGCCGCCACTCTCGCCGCTGCCGCCGGCCTCGCCGTCTCCGGCGGGCCGGTCGTGTGGTTCGGGGCGCTGGTCGGCCTCCGGGTCGCGGAACCGAGTGGGGGCCGAGCCTTCGAGGTCGGCCGACAGCGGAACGGCCGCCGGTACCGGGCCCGTGCCGTCGGGGTCCGGGGTGGGGTTCTTGCTGCTGGCAGCGGCGGGCTGCGGGGTGGGGGCGGTTTCGGGGCGGGCGGACGGGCCGGGCGGGGTTGCCGTGGCGAAGTGGCCGTTGTGGATGCGGTCGGTCAGGGTCAGGGCGGTGAGGAGGTCCGGGAGGGTGGCGATGGTGGGGAGGGTGGTCGCGGTTTCGGTCAGGCGCGTGGCGGTCAGGGTCGGCAGGCCGCACGCGGCGGCGCGTTCGAGGCCGGTGAGGATCTGGGCGGACGTGGCGCCGCCGTCGTCGAGTTCCTTGCGGTGTTGGGCCTGGAGGATGCCTTCGGCGGCCTGTTCCGGGGTCACGCCCCTGGCCCCCGTCGCGTCCAGGAGGGCGGCCGTCGACGGGGTCCAGCGCACTCGCCAGCGGGTGGTGACCGCGTCGGCGCCGCCGGCTCCGGTGACCGCGACCGGTTCGCCGTACGGGATCCGACAGGTCGTCAGTTGTTGGAGCAGGAGTTCGCGCCGGCGATCGAGGTCGCTGCGCAGCGGATCCAGCCGCAGGTCGCGTTCGGCCGGGGCCGCGGGGCCCGGCAGGTTGAGTTCGCTCAGTCGGCGTTCGACCTCGGGGCCCAGGCCGCTGCGCGGGGCCGCGGGCGCGGGGCGGCCGTTGCGGGTGCCGACCAGGACGCGTTCGAGCGCGCGGGCCACGGCTCGGCCTCGGCCGAGGGTTTCCCCGTGGGTCAGCACGGTCTGTACGGCTTCCAGGAGTTCGCCGCGGCCGGGGGCCGGCAGGTCGCGCAGACGGGCCAGGTCGCCCGCGAGGCGGACGATCTCCCGGGCGTCGGCCGGGCCGCTGGGATGGCCTTGGCCGCGCAACTCGGTACAGATCCGGACCGCCGCGTGCAGCAGCGCGTCGTGCAGAGCGGCCGGATCGCCGCCGGACTCCAGGACCGACTGCTGCCACTCGGGGTCGCGGATGCCGGCCGGATAGCCGGACCGGGAGTCGAGCAGGGCGTAGGTGTAGGGGATCAGCGACATCGTGACGTCGGAGCCGATCCACGAGGCGGATCCCGAATCGTCGGCGGGCGCCTCGGCGTCGGCGTCGGCGTCGAGCAGCGCCGGTGCGTGGAACGCGCCCACGACCGCCGCGGCCTTCGCGCCCGATGCCGTGGCCTCGCGCAGCACGCCGCGCATCCACGCCTCGCGCCGCAGGTCCACCGGGTCCACCGCGCCCGCGTCGCGCCGCAGCGCCCACCCCACCGTCAGGGCCGCGCCGCGGATGGCCTCCGCAGGTGAGCCCGGCGCGGCGGCCTCCACGAGC
>NZ_WWJX01000098.1 GCF_009865215.1 Streptomyces sp. SID3343
TGGCGGAACCGGTCGTAGACCGTCGACCAGGCCCCGAACTCCGGCGGCGCCTCCCGCCACTGGCTGCCGGTGCGAAACCGCCAGACCACGCCCTCGAACCGGTCCCGCAACCGTTTCGGATACGGGCCGAACCCGCCTATCGGCAGGAACGGTTCGATCAACTCTCACTCGTCATCGTCGAGTTCACGTCGTGCCACGACAGTGTTCTATCAGCTTGTGAACAGAGAAGATCACAAGCTCCGTACAAGCCCTAGACGAGTAGCTCCGATGTCCCCGTCGTGTCTGGCCGACTTTGTTGACCCGGACGCATGACGGACGATCTTGCAGGCATCATGGGAGTCCGGCCTTGAAGGAGTAACACCCGTGAGACTGGTCTCCGACCCCGCATACGACGAAGTAGACCTCTCCGCGTCGGCGGAAGAGCTGAACCGCTTGGCGGACGCGGTGGCCCTCGGCAAGGGGCTGTTCACCTCTTCGCCGGGCGGCGATGTCCTGGCGGGGGTCGAGGTCAAGAACGCTCCCGGCCCCGGGGTCTTTATCGGCTTGGACTCCGAGCGGCAGGTCCTTGTGATCAGCGGTGACTCCGCCGGCAGGGCGGTGCTCGCGGACAACCTGCGCGGCATGGCCACCGCCGAAGACGGCGGTCACCTCCACCTCGAGTCCCCCGGGCACGACTACCTCGTTGAGGGGTCTGTGCCGTTGGTGGTCAACAGCCCGCACGGGGGCATGCCAGCCCGGTGAGCTGGTGGTCGCTCATCGTGCCGTTTCGGTGCCCATGCAGTTCTGTTCCGGACGCCTCGGGGGATTGCTTCGGACCTCTCGGGTGTCCGTTGGCATACTGGGGGGATGGACGCACGCGTGCGGTATGCCGATGTCCGGCCGTACACGGTGCCGGACGCTTTCGCGGAGTTGGCCGGCCCCGCCGAGGGTGTCGTCACGTTGCCCGTGTCCTTGGATTGGACGCCCAAGCAGTCGTACGACCTGGCGGACGACGTCGATGTGCGTCTGTTGTACGAGACGGTGCTCCGCGAGGCGATGCATACCGGGGAACTCGGTCGCTATGTCAACGGCGACCTCTTGGCACGCATATGGCCGCGGCTGTGGTTGCCGCTGCGCCTGCGGGTGATGTGGGAGTCGAAGTTCCCGGACCTGGTGCCCGTCGCCGCATAGCATTCCGGGCATGGATCCCCTGCACGCCAGGCTCGCCCGCGTAGGGCTCGCCGCCGCTTCTTCCTACGGTTTCGTTCTGGCGGGTGGCTACGCGGTCCAGGCCCACGGCTTTCTCGAACGCATCTCGGACGACGTCGACCTGTTCACCGACATCACCGATCCTGTGGCGTTCGCCGAGGCGGTGCACCGCGTGGCCACGGCGTACCGGGACGACGGCTTCACGGTCGACGTCGAGCTCCTCGGTGAGGTGTTCGCCCGCTTCACGGTGATCGACGAGACCGGGCGCGAGGCGAAGGTCGAGATGGGCTGCGACTGGCGATCCCGCCCGCCGGCACAACTCGACATCGGCCCCGTCCTCCACCCCGACGACGCGGTTGCCAACAAGGTCACCACGCTGTTCGGGCGAGCCGCCCCACGTGACTACCTGGACGTGGACGCCGCCCTCGCCTCCGGTCGTTACACCCCGGAACGCCTCCTCGAACTGGCCGAAGAACACGACGGTGGCTTCGACCGACCCTATTTCGTGCTGGCCCTTCAAGCAGTCGACCGCTGGCCGGATCGCGAGTACGCGGTCTACGGAATCGACGACGAGCAGATCGCACGCATGCGCGAGCGACTGAAAAATTGGGCCACCCAGATCATTGGGACCCGGCCGACGGAACCGAGCGGTGAATCTTCCACCTAGAGCTCTGACCGCATAGGTTCACCGGGTTGGCGGCTTCGGTGCTCGGACCGGCTGGACTCGGTGTGGGAACGATTTGAGCGGGTGGCGGAGCCGATCAAACCAGGCTTCCGGCATGTTTGGTCCGACGTTGGTGATCGAGTTGGCGGAACCGCTCTCCCCGGCTGCGCTACGGGAGTTCCACGCGTTGATGGTGGGGCTCTCCTCCCACTTGCCGAGAAGCGGCCCCAGTGTTTGCCGGAACATCCACGTGTGGGCCGCATCTGCTTGCGGCAGGGCCTGGCGACGCAGGTGTGAGGTCAACATGACTGGTGTTGGAGACCGGGGGGCCGGGTGGACCCTTCCGGGGCTGCAGCGAGCATCCCCTACTCGACCGATGGCGGCAGAGTCACCTTTGAGGGTCGGGCGGCAGTACGGTACCTGGCTTATCTCATCACGGGAGACTTGCCCGCCGAACTGGAGAGTCGTCGGGTACGCAGAGTGAAGTGCCGGCAGGGACACACCCTTCCGGTCGACGACATCATCGTATGGCCGGTCGCAGACGAAGACGAGACCGCAACTCTCGAGTTGTCAGTTGGTGTTCGGTATCGGCCGAGTTTCGCTACGGGGGACGCGGACATCCGGAAGTCAATCGGTATGTTCCTCGCGGCAACACACACGTCGCTGCCCTGCGGGGTCGAGCGTCATTTGCAAATCGAAAGACTCAGGACTGAAATCGCCGAGTTGAGAGGTCGAATGACCAAACAGGACGAGACAATCGCACAAACTTGAGCAAGTTGCGACAAGAGGCATTGTCTAGGTTGGATGCCCGGCGCGACGAGAGCATGCGGGTACATGCGCAGGTCACTGACGATCGCTGCGCCCGCAAGGAGGTCTTTCATGGGCGTAATCGGCTCCTGCGGTCAACCAAGGAGACGTACGACTCGAGCCGGCGCCGTAGACCGGTCGGACGTGACCAGATCGTTACGTGAGAGATCTCAACGTAGGCCGGGAGCCGTCCCGAGGGTCGGTTATAGGCTTGATGGGTGATTTGGCGCCGTGGAACACGTTCGGTTGACGTCCAGCGACTGATCGACGAGGTGGTGCACAGCAGAGACGATCGCACGGCGCACGCGGCGGCATGCCGACGTGCCCTCGAGGTGCTCAACGAATCCGACCATGGGGAAATCTGGGCCAACATTCAAGCTCTGTACGCTCAGGCGCTGAGTTATCTTGACGAGCGGAATTTACGCAAGAATGTCGAAGAGGCCAGGACGGCCGGGATGCGGGCGATCCGGTATTTCGAACAGCGAGGGCCCTCCGAGTCGCTCGTGAGCACGCGAGGGGTGATGACAGACACCGAGTACACATTCGCACTGCGGTACCTCGAACGGGGTGGACCCGACCGAGTGGAAGATATCGAGGCGGCGATCAGCCACCTGGAGATCGCGTTGCGCGGATATTCCAAGCAGCAGCACCCGGATTATTGGGCCGATACCCAGGAGGAGCTCGGGAAATGCTACGCGGAGCGGCTGCGGGGATCACGCGAGGACAATCTGGATAAGGCGATCCGGCGTTATAGGGAAGCGCTTACCGCGCGGACACCGACGTCGAATCCACGTGCGTGGGCTCAGTCGATGATCGGGCTGGCGATGGCCTATCAGCACCGAGGTGCCCGCGACCACGCCGACATCGAGCTGTCGCTGGCAACGTTCCGGGAGGCGCTGGACAAGGTGCGCGACCCCGAACTGGCGGTCACCATCAACCACGGGTTGGGATTGGTGTACAGCCAACGAGTCCAAGGCGACCGGGCAGCGAACATCGAGGCGGCCATCCAGCATCTGACCGCCGCACTGGAAGGCATGGGACACGAGCGCAACCCGGAGAACTGGGCCCTTACGCAACAAGCGCTCGGCGCCGCGTACGACGACCGTGTCGTCGGCGAACGAACCGACAACATCGACAAGGCGATCGGTCATTTCGAGGCGGCGTTGGGAGTGCTCGGCCGCGAGCGGAACCCTGACGTCTGGGCGATGACCAAGCGCAGCCTGGGTTTGGTGTACCTGCGCAAGCACGACGCGACCCGGGCCATCGAACACCTGGAAGACTCGCTGACCGTGCGGACGCGAGAGCGCTACCCCAGGGAATGGGCCCTGACCACCGACACCGTGGCTGGGGCATACTTCAGCCGCAACGGCGACGACGCCGTGGCCGATACCGACCGCGCCATCGTGTTGCTGCACGCTACGGCCGAGATGCACGACCGGTTCGCCGACCGCCGCAACTGGTTGACGAACCGGCTCATCCTGTCCGCAGCTCTGCAACGGCAGGCGACACTGGCCGGCACCGACATGCGAGCGGAGCAAGTCGAGTTGCTCCAAGACGTACTTGAACACATCTCTGCCGAGAGTGATCCTCGGCAGTGCATACTCGTGGCGACCCGCCTGGGGGAGTTACTGGCCGACCTCGGCAGGTGGGAGGCCGCCGCGATCGTGTTCCAGAAGGCACTGACCGCAGCCGAAGTGATGTACCTGTCCTCACTTACCACTGCGACACGCCGGCACAACGTCGAGACGAATGGCGCGATCTTCCGGTCGGCCGCCTACGCGCTGGCCAAGGTGGGACGCCTCGAGGCGGCCGTGACCGTCCTGGAGCACGGGCGAGCCAGGACGCTTGGCGAGGCGCTGGACCGGGACCAGGCGGATATGGATCGGTTGCGGCGGGAAGACCCGACTCTGGTGCAGAACTACTTCGACGCCGTGGATCGGCTGCGCCGGATCCAGGCCGAGGAGTTCGAGGCTTCCGGATCGCGCCTGGTCGAGCTGGCCACGCGGGCGAGGACCGTACGAGACGACCTCGACCGGCTCATCGACGATGCCCGTCGAACGCTCGGCGAAGACTTCCTGGCTGCGCCCGACCTGGCAACGATCGAATCGGCGGTCGAGGCCGGAACCGCGGTCGCCTACCTGAGCACCACCTGGTGGGGCACGCTTACTCTGCTGCTCGTGCGCACCGAGCCGGAGATCGTCGAGATCCGTCCGCTCTGGGCCGACGACTTCACCGGTCGCGACATCGACGTGATCATGAATCAGACGACGTCGGACGACCCGGCCCGGATGATCTTCAACGGCTACCTGATGCGTATGTTCGGGTGGTACGAGACCCGTTTTGAAGACGGCAGCGTCGCCCTGACCACGGTGCCATGGGACTCGCCCGGAGCCGTCACCCGCTCGGCGAAGGAGGAAGGCGGCAACACGGCGATCCTCGGTGAGCGGGTTATGGCCGGGATCGGCCGCGCCGTGGTCGCAACCGGGGCAGAGCGCGTGGTGCTGATTCCGTGCGGTCGACTGGGAGTACTGCCCGTGCACACCGCGAGCTACGGCGGTCGGTGCCTACTCGACGAGACCGACGTCACCTTCACCCCGTCGGCCAGGGTACTCGTGCGGGCCCGGGAACGACTGCGCCGCAACGACTGGCCGGAGCCGGTCCTTGCGGGCGTGGGCAACCCGCTCCCGCACCCGAACCCGCTCGCCTTCGCCGCTGCCGAGCTCGAGCAAATCGCGCGGCTGTTCGCCAACGGAAGCCGGCTCTACGGCGAGCAGGCGACGAAAGAGGCCGTACTCGGCCTCGCCGACACCGCGACCCATGTACACCTTGCCTGCCACGGTTCCTACGAGCTCGGCGACTTTGCGCCGCATCTCCAGTTCGCGCACGCGGCGAAGCTCTCCTTCGCGGACATCACACGGCAGCGCCCCTTCGCCGGCAGCAGGCTGGTCGTGATGTCCGCCTGCCAAAGCGCGATCCTCGACCTGCGGACCTCCGATGAGGTGATCGGTCTGACGTCGGCGATCCTGGCCGCCGGCACGCCCGGAGTGATCGCGACGCTCTGGCCGGTCGACGACCTGTCCACCGTACTGTTGATGGACCGCTTCTACACCCTGCATCTGCGCGGAGAATCCCGGACCGGCGAGGGCCCGATGACACCGGGCCGGGCACTGTGCCGAGCACAGCGATGGCTGGCCACTGTGACCGCCCCCGAGCTACACGAGCTCTTCCTCAACGACGAGAACCTGCGTGTGGCGGCCAAAGCCATCGATGACGGCAGCACGAGCCGGTATCCGGGCGCCATGGCCGCCATGAACGCCGCCCGGTTCGGCCTGCAGGAGCCCAACGTTCGCCCCTTCGAGAATTCCTACTACTGGGCACCGTTCGTGTTCGTAGGGGAGTAGCCACATGCTCGACGCACACAGCGGCGTGGAAAGGATCGTCGCGGTCGTCGCCGACGACTGGGACGAGCTGCCCGCGCATTTCGGAAACTCATGGGCCGACGTGTTTCCACAGATCGCAGAGCTCGCCTGGACTTTGGACGCGACCGGCGATTCCGACCGCAACGCCGTGCTGGCCATGCGACTGGCCATGCTGTTTGCCGGACACCCCACGGTCGCACCGCGGCTGCGCCACAGCGCGGAGGGTACCCGCAGGCACGGGACGAACGACGTGGCCAAGCCGATCCCGCTCGCCACGGCACTGGGCGCGCTGCGATCCCGGGTGGCCGAGGTGGCCACGACCCGGTACACGGAAGTCTTCGCACCGCGGTCGATGCGGCTCGGAGAACGAGGCGTGATCACCGTGCGGTTGACCCGAACCGGGCTTGCCGCGAGCATCGGTCCGGACCGCGTTTCCGTCGACGGTGACCGGGAAGTCGAACTCCGCCTGTACGACCCGTCCGGCGCGTTCACCATTGAGGGCAACCCCATCCGGGCGCTGACGATCCCACCGGACACCGACAGCGAGACCGCCGCCTTCCATCTGACCGCGCTCGCCACGTCGACTACGGGTTTGACGCTCGATCTCCTGCAGAACGACGTGATCGCTGCGACCATCCACATCCCGCTGCCGATCGTGGCCGAACCCGCCGCGGTAACCGAGCAGTCACCTGTGGCCGGGTTCGAGGTCGCTCCCACCACGCTGACGCCCGCCGACCTCGAACTGAGAATCATCGAGAGCAAACACGACGGAGGCTCCACGCTCAGCTTCTTCTTGCACTCTCCCAACGGATCGGCCGGGTACCACCATTTTCCCGCCGGGGAGGTGACGATCTCCGGTTCACCTCGGGAGCTTCAGCGGAAACTGTTCGACGATCTCGAGAGCCGGCACGGAAGCCGGGGTGTCCGACGCCAGCGGGCGCTGGGCTACCAGCTCTATCGTGAACTCCTGCCTCCCGCGCTGCGATCGGCCTACCGGGACCTGTCCGCGAAACCGTTGCGAACACTGCACATCACTTCTGACGAGCCGTGGATCCCCTGGGAGCTGGTACTCCCGTACGACGCCGACGGACCGGGTCCGACCGTCGAAGATGATCATTGGTGCGTCCGATTCGAGCTGACTCGCTGGCTTGCCGGACCAGCGGGCCCGCCTGCATGCGTCACGGCACGATCGGCGGTCTTCCTGGAGGCGTCAGATCCACCCGGCGCCGATCCCCTACCGGCCGTGCGGGGTGAACGCACGCAACTGCTCGCACTCACGCGGCGACTTGGGATGGCCGACCACAGCCCCGCCAGGGCCGACTCCGCCGCAGTCGACGCCTTGCTGGACAAGGAAACCGGCCACATCGGGCTCTGGCACTTCGCCGGGCACGGCGACGTGTCCGCACTGCTGCTCGCCGACGGCGTGCTGCTCACTCCCGACGAGCTCGCAGGTCCCCGGCAGTCCGCGCTGCGCGCCCGCCGCCCACTGGTGTTCCTCAACGCTTGCCGCGCGGCGCGCCAAGAGCCGTCCTGGAGCGGTCTCGGCGGCTGGGCACAAGCCTGGGCCGGCCGCTGCTGGTCACCATTCGTCGGTCCCATGTGGCAGGTCACCGACCAGCCCGCCGCGTTCCTTGCGGCGGCCTTCTACAACCGGCTGGCCACCGGCGCGACCGTTGGCCGGGCCATGACGGAGGCCAGACTCGACACCCGCCAACGCTGGCCGGACGACCCGACTTGGCTTGCCTACAGCGTCTACGCCCATCCGAACACGACGATTCCCTTCCGGCCGGATGTTCCATGAAGAACATTCTTTTCCGCCAAGCGCCACTGCGGGCATGACCATCGCCGCGCCGGCGGCGAGACACCGGGGCGTCGTCCGCGAGCCCCGGCCGCCACGCAGGCCGCCACGGGGCGGGATGAGAGGGCGAGATCCGACTGCCCGGGCGCTGCCCGGTCCGAGACGCGGGCACCCTGTTTCAGGGTGAGGACAGTCGGACGCTCGGCACGGCGGCGGCTCCACCGCCGCCGTGGGCGTTCAGCCGCACATCAAACTTGACGATTCGACCACCCCTGACCGGGTGGGACGAATCTACTTTGCAGTCGACCAGAACCATCTACGGTGGATCGTTGACCATGTTGGATTGAGCTCTACAACTTGTGATGACGACGCTGCGACCCGCACCGAGCCGAGGGGAGTAGGTCGTTGAGTCGCTGTTCCCTCGGTCGGAGCGATCATCCAACGCAGGGCCGAGAAGCCCGACTTGTGCCGGCCACCGGGTTACGTCTCAACTCTGCTCGGATGCCAGGCGGTGCGTACACCATCACTGCCAGGACCCAGTGGACTCTCCGTCACCTGATCGCGAAGGCACGGCCGGTTCGTCAGCGGTGGCTACCGCCAGCTCGCGGTGCGTTGACGGCCGCCCCTCAGGGGCCTGCGGCCGCCGAGCGAAGGGTGAGCAGCGTGATCTCGCTGGGTGCGAACACGCGGAACGGCGGTCCCCAGAAGCCGGTGCCCCGGCTCGTGTAGAGCAGGGTGCGTTCCCCGTGCCGGCTCAGGCCCTGCACCACTGGCTGGTCGATCCGCACGAGCAGACCGAACGGCCAGATCTGGCCGCCGTGAGTGTGCCCGGAGATCTGGAGGTCGATGCCCGCGGCGGCGGCGTGAGGGATGTACTTGGGCTGGTGCGCGACGAGCACGACCGGAAGTTCCGGATCCGCGCTCGCCAGCGCGCCGCTCAGGTTCGCGCGGTGCCCGGTCAGCCCGGAGTGCTCGGCGGTCAGGTCGTCCACACCGGCCAGAACGAGACGGTCGCCGGCGCGCTCGACGACGACGTGGCGGTTGTGCAGCGCCTCCCACCCGAGTTCCGTCATGCGGTCGAGCCAGCCTTCAGCCTGGCCGAGGTATTCGTGGTTGCCCGTGACGTACACCCGGGCCAGCCGCGCTTGGACCACCCCGAGCGGCGCGGACTGCTCCCGGCGCTGGTCGGGCGTGCCGTCGGCGATGTCGCCGGCGTGGACCACGATATCGGCGTCCAGTCGGTTGACCGCCTCGGTCACGCGCGCCGACCAGTCGGCGCGGTCTATCGGCCCGTAGTGCGTGTCGGCCAGGACGACGACGCGGACCCCGTCCAGGGCCGCGCCGAGCCGGGGAAGGGAAACGTCCAACCGCCGCACGCGGGGTACGCGCATCGCCTCGAAGTGGCCCCAGGCCAACAGCCCGACCGATACCGCGGCGACGGCGACGGCGACGATCCTGGCCCGGTGCGCGCCGCCGGTGCCGAACCCGATGAGCAGGAGATGCGCGAGGCCGCCGAGCACCGACCAGGTGAACAGGACCCAGACCACCCCGAGCATGGTGTCGGCGACGCGGGCCGCCCGGTCCGCGCGCCGCGCGTGGCCGGTGAACATCAGAAACGGAAACGTCGCCAGGGCGCCGCCGAAGAGGACGGTGCCGGTCACGAATACCGGAAGCGGCCAGTCGGTGCCGGAAGCGAACAGCGTCCACCAGGGCAGTACGAACAGCAGGGCGAGGACGAGTAGAAGGACCCCGATCCCACGCAGCCGCCGAAGAACACGCGCGGGGTTTCGCTCGCGGGGGAGGGGCGTCGTGTGGGTATCCGTCCGGGCGGACTCCTGGGCGTTCTTGGCTTCGGAGTCGGTCGGCATGAATCCAGTTTCGCAGACGCGCGGGTGGTGGGGTGAGGCATGTGGTGATGGCCCGGCGCCCGGCGTGGTGTGACGGTCCGTCGGCGACCCGGCCCCGGCCGCGCTCGTCGGTGCCCGGGGTGGGGTCGGACTGTCGGTCGCGTGTCGCCGCCGTGAGCTTGTCCACTTGTGCCTTCACCTGTGTGCCAGGCACGAACTCGGCGTTGTACGAGGTGCTCTCCGGCCGGCCGTCGTAAGCGTGGTGGTTGAGCGACTTCATGCCGTCCGGATTGACAGTCCCGTCCGGGCGTAGGCTGTCTCAGCGTTCCCGGAGGTCGTCGCCCCCTGCGTCACGGGGTACAACCTGGACGGGCATTACTGCTGCAGCAGCAGCCGACACGCGGTGTTCAGGTGGCGGTGCCCGGCGAACGCATCACAGATCAGCGAGGTGCCCAGGAAGCCGGTGCCGATGCGGTACCCGTTGGCCCGTACCAGGGCGGCGAGCCGGTCGGCCGCGTCGCTCCGCCGGCTGGGACAGGCCCTAATGATTTTGATGAGTGATGCGGTGCCGGCCGCTGCCTGGGTGTGGCCGAGGTTGGATTTGGCGGAGCCGAGGTGCAGTGGTGTGGTGCGGTGGGGTGTGTAGGTGTTGATGAGTGCGTTGGCTTCGATGGGGTCGCCGAGGGTGGTGCCGGTGCCGTGGGCTTCGATGGCGTCGATGTCGGCGGGTCGCAGTCCCGCGTCGGTGAGGGCGGCGGTGATGACGCGTTCTGGGGCCGGTCCGTTCGGCGCGGTCAGTTGACTACTGGCGCCGTCCTGGCCGATCGCCGACCCACGCACGACGGCCAGGACACGTCGGCGTGCTTTCTTCGCGTCGGACAACCGTTCCAGCACCAGGACTCCGACGCCTTCGCTCCAGCCGGTGCCGTCGGCGTCGGCGCCGAACGCTTTGCATCGGCCGTCCGGTGCGAGACCCCGTTGCCTGCTGAACTCGATGTGCGTGCGTGGCGTGGCCATCACGGTGGCTCCGCCGACCACGGCGAGGTCGCACTCGCCGGCGCGCAGGGCCCGGGGCGCGAGGTGCAGGGCTACGAGTGACGACGAGCAGGCGGTGTCGACGGTGAGGGTGGGACCGGTGAAGCCGAAGGAGTAGGCGATCCGGCCGGACGCCACGCTCGCGGCGCTGCCGATCCCCAGATATCCCTCGTGCTCGACGGGCATCGGCGACGGTCGGCCGCCGTAGTCGTCGTACATCACGCCGATGTGGGCCGACGCCGCAGCGCGGGTCGCCAAGCGCCGATTCCCCGGCCACCCGGCGAGCGACGGTTCGGGTTCCTCGCCGACCGGATGTCACGCGTGATGACGCGGTGACGGACAGCGGAGCCCAGGTGAACGACCCGCCTTGGAGGACAACATCGCTCTACCGGGGCTCCGCTTCCCGCGTCCGGCACTCAGCCGGATCGACACCGCTGTCACCGGTCCCGAAGCCGTGACATCACGGCTCTGCGCCAAGGCAGTAGGCAGATGCCGCAGGTCAGTTGCGGTCGTCGTAGCGCAACCCGGAGATCACCAGGTCGATCAGGTGGTTGGTCTCTTCCCGGTTGTCGTCGGCCTGACCCGCTGCCAGTACCACGGCGTTGACCAGGGTCAACGTGCGCTCGGGGCCGACGTCCGGGCGGATGGCACAGGCCTGCTGCGCTCGCAGCAGCAGCAACTCGACGGCCAGCGACAGCCGGCGTCGGCAGGCTGTGAAGAGCTCGGCGTCGCCCTCGTAGCGGCCGGTGATCAGACCCTTCATGCCGCGGTGCTCGGTGAGCAGACCGGCGAACTCGTGCAGCCAGGTGACCAGGGCCGGCAACGGCTCACTGCCCGCGGCCAATTCGCCCGCGCGGGCGGCGAGTTCGTCTACGTGCCCGGCGTACACCGCGGCGAGCAGGGCTTCCCTGGTGGGGAACCTGCGGTACAACGTGGCGGTGCCCACGCCGGCGGCTCGCGCAATCTCGCTGAGCGGGGCCTCCGGCCCCTGCTCGGCGAAGACCAGCGTCGCCACCTCCACCAGCCGCTCGGCGTTGCGCTGGGCGTCCGAGCGCAATCCCTTCGCGCGTTCAGCGGCCATCGTCGACCTCCAGGAAAGTGGGCGGGTCGCCCGTTTACAAAGTGGGCGGGTCGCCCATATCGTAATCCCTGCCCGACGCGACCGAGGGCCGAGGCCCGGTGGCATCGGCTGGCCCCGGCTGTGCGTGGGCTCCCTTGACCGTCTCTCCCGAAGAGGGGATCCGATGACCGAGCGGACCGCGCCTGCTGCCGGCCGGCGCATGGCGATCGTCCTTGCCGTGTTGCTCGTGTGCCAGCTGCTGGTCGGCATCGACACCACCATCGTCAACATCGCCCTGCCCGACATCCAGGCACAACTGCACTTCTCGCCGACCGGCCTGGCCTGGGTGTTCAACGGCTACACCCTTGCCTTCGGCGGGTTGCTGCTGCTCGGCGGCCGTGCGGGCGACCTGCTGGGCCGACGTCGGATGTTCACCTGCGGCGTGCTGCTGTTCACCGTGTCATCACTGCTCGGCGGCCTGGCCACCGAGTCGTGGTGGTTGGTCGCGGCCCGGGTGCTGCAGGGCATCGGCGGCGCGATGGCATCACCGAACGTGTTGGCGCTGATCATGGCCAACTACGAGGACGGCCCCCGGCGGACCAAGGCACTCAGCGTATTCGCCATCGTGACCAGCGCCAGCCTCGCCCTCGGCCTGCTCATCGGTGGCCTGCTGATCTCGGCCGGCTCGTGGCGCTGGGTGTTCTTCGTGAACGTGCCCATCGGCATCGCGATCCTCGTCCTCACCCCGATGTTCGTGACCGAGACCGAGACCCACCGCGGCCGGTTCGACCTGGCGGGCGCGATCACCGCGACGGCCGGCGTTGCCGGGCTGTCCTACGGGGTGATCCGCACGGCGACCTCCGGCTGGGGCGATCCGGTCACGATCGTCGTCTTCGTCGTCGCGGCGCTGCTGCTCGCCGGTTTCGTCGTGATCGAGTCGCGGGTGGCGCAGCCGATCATGCCGCTGCGGCTGTTCGCCGACCGGCGCAGGGTCGCAGCGTATGTGAACACGCTATTGGTGCCGTCCACCATTTTCGCGGTCATCTACTTCCTCACCCAATACCTGCAGGAGGGTTTCGGTTACGGTCCGCCGGCCACGGGTTTCGCGTTCCTGCCGATGACCGTCGTGCTGATGGGCGTGGTCCGGTTGGTAGGCAGGCTGATCAAGCACTGGGGCACCCGCCCCGTCATGGCGGTCGGCATCGTGTTCGTCACCGCCGCGCTGCTGTGGCTCACCCAACTGTCCAGCGGCAGCACCTACCTGGCCAACGTGCTGGGCCCGCTGGTGCTGTTGGGCGTCGGAGCCGGGCTCACCACCGTCGCGCTGAGTGTCACGTCGTTGTCCGGCGTTCGCCGGGAGGACTCCGGGGCCGGAGCCGGGCTGTTCCAAACACTCCAGTGGAGCAGTTGGTCGCTCGGTCTGGCCGTGCTGGTCACCGTGTACGACAAGGGCACGGGCACGGGCACCAGCCCCGACGACTCGCCGGCGCACGGCACCTCGTCGGCGTTTGTCGGCGCGACGGTGATCGCGGTGCTCGCGCTGCTCAGCACGCTGATCTTCGTGCGCAGCGCGGTCCAGCCGGGCGCACCGGCCGCCAAGGCGGGCACGGTAGCCGACAAGGCACCGGCCGAATAGGTCGAAAACCGTCAACCGGGCAGAAGTGACCGGCCTCGGCTTTAGATCCGCTTGAGAGCCTCGGACGACGCTCCCTCTCGTCTGAGGCTTCTCACACGGAGGAAACCGACACACATGACGATCACTGAGACCACTCGTCCGCTGCGCGGGACTGTCGCGCGGTTGGTGGAGCTGTTCGGGGAGACGCTGCCCGTTCTCGACCTGTTCGGGACCGAAGGTGCGGCGCTGTACGACAACATGAGCCGCAACGACCGTTCGGAGGTCGCGGAGTTCCTCCGGGTCGGCGGACCGGCGCCCAAGCAGGTCCTGGAACTGGCCTGCGGCAACGGCCGGACCACGCTGCCATTGCTGGAGGCCGGCTGGGAAGTGGTGGGCCTCGACTCCTCGCCGGACATGCTCGGCCGGCTGGCCGCCCGGCTGGAGGAGTCGGAATGGCAGCAGTACGCGGGCAAACTGGAGACCGCCGAGGGGAACATGACCTCGTTCTCCCTCGACCGCAAGTTCGACCTGGTGGTACTCGGCACGAGCACGGTGTGGATGCTCGACGCGGAGGGCAGGGCATCGCTGTTCAAGAGCGTGCACGAGCACCTCGCAGACGGCGGGAAGTTCCTGTTGACCCTGCTGCACTTCAACCTGATCGACGAGACGAGCCCAGCCTTCGAGCGGGCCACCAACTGCATCGCCCAGGGCACGACCGCGCCATCGTTGTGCACGCTCTACGACTGCGTGGGTCCGGCCGAACGGCTGCGGACCATGAGCATCTTTGCTCACCAGATCGAGGACGGGCGGGTCACGAACAGCGCGGTCCACACCACGTCGACCAACCTGATCACCCCGACCGAACCCCGGTCGGCACGCGGGCCCCAACCCGCCGCACCGGCCGACGCCTTGTGCTGTGGCCTCGCGTTCGGCATCCTTCGTCACCGCGGCGTCAAGGGATGAAGGCGGTCTGACCTCCCCAGAACCGGTTCGTGGTCGCTGTGGTGGCGCTGTACGCACATCGGCTGACGGGCATGCAGGACGTGACGGTCGGCCTGGCCGTGGCCGGCCGCCTGGACCGGGCGGCGCGGTGGCCCCGCGCTCGCGGGGATGGTCCTTCCTGGAAGACCGTCACCGCTCTCAGCGACCGGCTCCCCACGCGGTCGTCCTCGCCCGACCTGCCCGCACACCCGAACTACCCCCGCGTCCCGGCCGTGTTCAACGAGGCCACCAGTGCGCTCCGGGCCCGTGACGTCTGCGAAGCCCTCGTCGACCACGAACCACTGCCGAAGAACATCGAACGCGCTCGGGTCAAGCTGAAACGCCTCGTCAAGCCCGGCCTCCTCACCGAGACCGGCTCCGGCAGTTTCGCCAAGAAGCAGTAACCGCCCCAAGTCCGGGAAACGGCAACCTACTCCGCTCGTACCGAGAAACGGACCCCTCGTCAAGGACGCGATCTGTTCGACGAACGTCCCTTTCCCGCAAGTGTTTTCGTCACACACGAAGCGGCGCACACGCAGGAGGACGGACACACACCGGCCGCCGAGCGGCCGATCCGCTAGCCGTCGCGTATAGACGTCGTGCACGTTGCCGCCCTCACACCCACACCCGGGACAACGCGCCGTTGGGCGCCCACAGTGCGCGTCGACCCGCACCGCGTCACCGACAACCCGGACCCCGTCCACCACCAGGTCCTGGACCTCCGGCCACACCAACTCTCGGAACCCTCCGACGTCCTCCATGCAAACGACGTCGAACGCCCAACCTCACTCGGGGCACCGGTTGTTCGGAAGTGACCGTCTCGGAATGCGCGTCACAGCCCGGTCGGCCCACCAGGGACGGGACACCTTCGTGTCCGTTGCGGCCGGCTTCGGGAGTCCTGGGCCGGCTCAGCGGGCCGTCGGAGCCGGCAACGCGACCGCCTCGCGCAGCTCGTCGGCGGCCTGGGTGATGAGCTGGGAGCCGACCAGGTCAAGACGACCACGGATCCGCGAGGTCGCACCCTCGCCTATACGTACGACGAACTCGGCCGCAAGACCTCGATGCGTCAGGACAGCCCAAGCGGACCGCTGCGAGCCGAATGGGCCTACGACGCTCTGCCCGGCGGCCTCGGCTTGCCCCGATCATCCACGCGGGTCGACAACGGTCTGCGCTACGTGTCGGAGACCACCGGCTACGACACCGTGGGACACCCGACCGGCGTCAAGGTCACCATCCCCTCGGCGCCGGGCGAGGAGAAACTGGCCGGCGAATACACCACGAACAGCAGCTTCACCGCTGGTGTCGGCCTGCTCGACAAGGTCACCTACAGTCGCTCGTGGACTACGGATACACGAAGTTCGGGCTCGTGAACACGGTGGTATCCGGAACCACGCGCTACGTCAACGGGACGCTGTACTCGCCGTTCGGCGAGGCGATCCAGACTCGGTTCGGCAACGTCGGCCGCCGAACGATCGCGTCGATGTCGTATGCGGAAGACACACGACGTCTGGTGCGCACGGTCACCGACCGAGAGAAGGCCGGGCCGCAGACCCTCGACGATCTGAACTACACGTACGACCAGAGCGGCAACATCGTTCGGATCCAGAACAAGCGCGACGACGCGACGAGCAACGACACCCAGTGCTTCGGGTACGACTACAGACGCCGCATGACGAACGCCTGGTCCGCGACGGACGGTTGCTCCGCGGGGCCCGCGACGGGCACTGCGCCGCATGTCGGAGGCATCGACCCGTACTGGACGTCGTACACCTTCGACGCGGTCGGTAACCGCGTCGGCGAGCGGCAGCACGATCCCGCCGGCAATGCCGCCAACGATGTCATCAAGACCTACAACACCCAAGGCCACCAGGTGAATTCGGTCGACGTGACCGGACACGCCGGTCCTCCTGGCGGACGGTTCGACGAAGCCGATCGACCGGATCAAGGTTGGCGACGAGGTCGCCAACACGGACCCGGAAGCGCCGAAGGACGACGGCTCCGGCGACACCGGTACGCAAAAACATGCCGTCAGCGCCGTCCATGTGACGCACGAGGACAAGGCGTTCGTCGACATCGGTGTCGAGACCCCCGACGGCCCGCACACCATTACCGCGACGGCGGATCACCGGTTCTACGATGCGACCACCCGCGCGTGGACCGCCGCGAAGGATCTCAAGGCGGGCGAAGAGCTCGAAACACCGACGGGTCAGGCGAGAATTCGCACGGTCGACCCGTACGCGGCACGCATGCGCACGTACAACCTGACCGTCGAAAAGGTGCACACCTATTACGTCGGCGCCGGTGCCACGTCCGTGCTGGTCCACAACGACGACGGCAAGAAGTGCAACCACGTCGTCCTCGGCCTCGCCCAGCCCGGGAAACGCGAAGTACGGTCAGGACGACCCGAGGACATGAGCGATTCGGGCCGCAGGCGGCCGTTGTGGATGACGGCGGTCGAAACCGCGGTCAAGGACGAGGCCAACACCGAGCTGTCCGTGACCCTGGAGGGTCTGCCCGATCTCGACGACGCCCCTGGGGAGCTCAGGGGCAGGTTCTTGCGGGCGGCCCTGCGTGGGCCGTGGGCCGAGAAGCACGGTGACGAGGACCGAATCAAGCAGCGAGACGAAGACGGTCAGGGCTACGGCACGGCATGGGAAATGCTCACGATCGTCAGGGCCGTGGACGCGAAGCAGCGCTCGGGGCTCGATCATGTTCTATCTAGTGGACAAGTCGACCGGAAAACACACGCCGGTGGTCAAGCCCTTTGCGCCGGTCACCGTAAAAGAGGTCGAGAAGGAGTACGAGCTTCAGCTCGTGCTGAACGCGGTCATGGGTGCGCTCGCGGCGATGTTCACATTCACGTCGCCCTGGTGATCCGGCCGGGACCAAATATGTGCGGACGGCTAAAATGTTCGGTCCATACGGCCTCGAGCATTCGGCGCTTGACGGCCGGTATTTCCGGTCCTCCGACGCCCGGACCGTCGGGTTCCCATACCGATGAACGAGTGCGGGCAACGTGATGAAGGGGTTCGACCGATGTCGGGGAACATGGACGTGACCGTGGGGGACCTGAAAGGGCTCCCGGATGGCGGCGGTCTCTCGCCGGCTCACGTGGAAGGTCTCGTTGCCGGGCTGGTGTTCAATCGGTCGGCGGACGGCACGGTCGTGGAGCGGATCCTGAGCCTGGATCCGGTTCCGCGGATCGGGGAGTGGTTGACGCGGGTCCCACTGCCCGGGGCGGCCGGGGACGCCGTGGCCGCACACCCGAATCCTCGCGTCCGCGAGTACGCGACGAAGAACCCCCATCTGGGCGTCGAGGTGCTGACGCGACTGATGGGGGACACCGACACCGATGTCCGGATCGGCGCGATCCGCGCGTTTCGTGAACGCGGCGAGACCTTGCCGGACGGGTGGCCGGAGCGCTTGGCCGATGATCCCGACGCCGGGATCCGCGCACAGGCGGCGGCGCCGGACCTGCCGACGGCGGTGCGGCTGCGCTTGGCGGCGGATCCCGATCCGCTCGTGCGCAGGTTCGCGATCCTGCGTCCGGGTCTGTGGGAGTACATGGACGCGGGACTGCGGGCGAGCCTGGCGGCGGATCCGGTCCCGAGGGTGCGTTCGGCTCTGCAACTCGTCCGGCGCGGCGCGTGGTTGCCGCGTTCGCTCACGGACTACGAGGCCGAGACCGACGTCCGACGGTCGAGGGGAGCCACCGAGCGTGGCGAACTCGGCCGGGATCTCGCCGAGGCCCTGGTACGCAGCGACGACGTGGAGACGCGCACGCGGGTGGCGGGCAACCCGCATCTGCCGACCGAACTCGCCCTGGTACTGGGGGAGGACGCCGATGCGGGGGTGCGGTTGGCGGTCTCCGTGCGCCAGGACCTTACCGAGGCGCAGCGGGCGGCGATCGATCACCCGACAGGGCCGGGTCGGTTTCTGGCGTTGTCGTGGGTGGCGGAGCAGGCCGAGCGGGACCCGGCGAGCGCGCGGCGCACGGCCTCGTCGGGTCATGTCCTGTTGCGGCGTGCGACCGCGGGGGTTCGGCGGTTGCCGGCGGATGTGGTGGAGCTCTTGGCTCGGGACGAGGATTACCAGGTGCGGTACACCTTGGCGCAGGAGTGCGACGACGCCCCGCACAAGTTGATCATCGCCGTGTACGCCGCCGATCGGGACGAGTTCTGGGGCATGCTCACCCGGCGGCCGAATTTCGCGCGTCCGGGGTTGGAACGGTTCGCTGAGGACCCCGATTCTCGACTGCGAAACGCCGCGCTGTTCGACCCGGACATCGAACCGGGTCTGGTGACCCCCAGTCAAGGAGATGGGCCATTTCCGCAGGTCAGGGGTACTTTATTGCTCGATGTGGCGTTCGTTTTTCGCTATGTCGTGCCGTTTCGCGCATTGCGTGTGGTCCCCAAATGGTCCCCAGGGCGTGGGAGTTCCGTAGCCCCGAATCTGACCGTGTGCAGCAGACGGAGGACTGTGTCTGCTGTGGGGGAGTCAGGCACCGCCGAAGCCCGCCCATCCCTGTGCCGGGGTGCAATGCGGCGCGATCGAGTCCATCCATCGGTTCGTTGCGGCATATTGCGAGTTTGTGCCGCAGCCGTTCGCCAGCACATGGAACCGTATTCGAGGCGGGTGGATGTTCGCTCGGTATGACCACCGGCAGCGCGATGTCGAGCTGGTGATGGGTTCGCTGCATGGTGATCCGCGGCAACTCGGGGTGCTCGTCGCCTCCGGGCGCCAGCTGCGTGAGGATCTTGTGACCGGGCTGCGCGAGGTCATCGCGACGGGCGTGTGGATGGAGGACTGGCACGTACGGGCGGAGGCTGCGCAGTGGCGCGGCAATCCCCGTTTTCGTCGCTTCCTCTGTTTCCGCTCGGGCGACCCAGGCAGCACCGCGTCCTCGGTGATGTGGAGAAGGCCGACGGAGAACCGTGAGGTTCTTCGTCGGCGGTGAGCAACAGGCCGACATGACCGAAGGCTAGAGGGTCCACGCTCCGGTGAAGAGAAGCGTGGGTGGACGCGGCGACTGGCAACAGGGCAGTGGGTTTTACCCGCAAGAAAGCCGTGTGTGGCACGGCAGACGATCAGGATGGTGGCTGGGCACTCGACTGGTGTTGGCCTGACGAGGCAGTCTGCGCGAGTGCCGGGTGCCCGAGCCCTATGCCGTCGGTGGGTCGGTCGGTTCCAGCGGCATGAAGCGTGAGTAGTGAGCCTGGAAGGCGACCGTGACAACTCCGGTTGGGCCGCTGCGTTGCTTTGCCACTTGCAGGTCGGCTTCGCCGGCGCGCGGCGAAGCTTTGTCGTGGGCATCTTCGCGATGGAGGAGGATGATGACGTCGGCCTCGTCCAGGAGCGAAGGTTCCAGGTCCGACAGACTTGGTGGGCGCTCGGATCGGGCTGCGGTACCCGCGATCAGGCGGGACACGACAACCACGGGGATCTTGAGGTCACGGGCCAGCTGCTTCAAGGAGCGGGCGAGGGAGCGTGGCCCGTCGTGGTCGATGTCCGGTGCGACGACGAGTTGCACGCAGTCGACGACAGCCAGGCGCAGGTCGTTGCGGGCCGAGAGCGACTCGCTCCGTTCGCGGATGTCCTGCATTGAGAGTCGAGGCGAGTCTTCGATGTAGAGGAGAGCGGCCGCCAGTTTGAAGTGGCGGGCAAGTCGTGTCCATTCCTCCTCTCGGAGACCGCCGGAGCGAAGACGGAAAAGGGGGACTCGCCCCTCTGCGGACAGGAGCCGCATCCGGATCTCGCTGTCTGTCATCTCGCAGGAGAAGAAGACGCTCGCCAATCCCTGGGCGATCGAACACGAGCGAACGAAGTCGAGTGCCAGGGTGGATTTTCCCATGCTGTGGTCTCCGGCCACGACAACCAGTTGACCGGGCCGGAGGCTACCGATCACGTAGTCGAGCCGGGGAAACCCGGTCGAGATCCCGCCGGTTGGTATGCCGCGAGAGTTGACGGCCTCGATCTCGTCGAGTGCGCCTTCCCAGCCGAACTCGCCCTGGTCGGGTTCCTCGCGTTGCTTGAGCAACCGACGCAGACTCATCTCCGTGCTCATGGCGGTGGCCCGCGCATCGACGTCCGCCTCGACTTCGGAAACATGTTCCCGGTCGACCCGACGTCCCAGAAGCACGAGGTCGCGAAGGAAGGCGCGGTCGACGAGCCGCATCGCGCACAACTCTGCGATCTCGTTCGCGATGCGAGCCTCCGCGACGAGGCCGTCCAGGTAATCCTGAACCGACTGGTCCGCTTGCACCTGCACACTCTTGTCGAGCCTTGCGCTGATGGAGGCGGCGTCTGCCGGATCGCCGTTCGCGTACACGTCGAGAATGGTTTCGTAGATCGAGGCGTGCGCCGAGTGGGAGAAGTCCCTCGCTCTCAGGTGTTCCACGACATCGGCGATGACGTCCTTGTTGAGGAGCATCCCTCCCAGGACCAGCCGTTCATCTCTCGCGTCGCTCCAGGGAACGTCGCTTCGAGTCTTTTCGGGTGACGCCGACGCCGTTCCGGGGTGCTCGGGGACCGCGCCACCGAGACCCGATGTCCCCTTCTTTGGTGATGGCCTCGCCTGTTGCCAACTTTCCTCGACGGTCCTGCGGAGGATCTCCGCCTCGCCAGCGGCTGTTCCGTGATTCTGCGCCTCCCCGGCCAGCCACGTGCTCAGTGTTCGTAGCGCGTAGCCCTTCGGGAAGACGGCCCCGTTGAGGATGCGGCCCAGTGCCGAGGGGTTCAACGTCGAACCCAGGGACGAGTCGTCTCGGATGCCCTTGGCGATCGCTCGAAGCCCCGGCGGGCCTGCTTCGACGTACAGGCGATGCAGGGCCACGAGGAAGTCGCGACGGGGCCCGGGCGGGACCGTCGTCTCGTCGGGTAGGGCGACCCCCAAGGTTCCGCGCCGCCCGGCCACCGCATCTCCCCACTGTCTCGAAGTGTCCCACTGTCAGTTTCCCGAAGTCGACGACGCAGGTCAGGCATTCGCCGAAATCTCGAACTGTCGCAAGGCGTTCAAGAGCGGAACCCTCGGACAATCGCCCGGGAGGCTTGAGACAACACATTCCAGGGAGGTCGCCATGACACTGCTCAACAGATTCGGATCGACTGCCGTTCGTCGTCGGGCCTCGCGCCATGGGCGGCATCTCTTCACCGGTGTCGCGCACGGGGCCGCTGCGGCGATCGGGAACGCGATCGTTGTCGGGATCATCTGGTGGCTGCGTAACGGGTGACGACCTGTGCACCCCAGCCCCCGGATCAGCACTTGCCGGGTCCGTCGACTCCCATGTGATTTGCCGTCGTTGCTCCGTCAACGTTCATTGCGAGATGAGCGCTCGATGAACGAGATGTCCAGCACGATCGGGGTCACGTCGACCCCATGTGTGGCGTTCAGTTCGGCAGCCTGCTGATCCAGGCGGGCTTTCATCGTGGCCGGCCTGTTGGCGCGTGCCCGGTTCAGATTGCGGTCGGAGTCGTCCCAGCCCTTCAAAGGGAAGTCGCCCACCAGGTAAATCCCGTGGGGTGTGCCGTGGTGGGGCAGGTAGTCGTTGACCAGTTGGTCGTGCATGGCGGTGAACAGGGCTTCGTGCCAGTTGCCTTTGACCTCGATGACGACGCTGACGGGGGGCATGGTCGTCCTGCCCGGACCGGTGTGCAGAGGGAGGGCCCTGACGATCAAGTCGGCGCGGTTGCCGGTGCCGTCGCGTTTCCGGTTGATCTGGACTTCTCGGTCGACGACGACCCTGGATCCGGCGAGACGCAGTTCGAGTCCGTGCAGGAGGTAGTCGGAAAGATCGTTCTCGTGTTTGGGGCGGAACCGGAGTTTGGGTCTGCCGGGGCCGGGTTCCGTTTTGGTGGCGGGGTATTCGTTCCACAATGTGAACGATTGGGCGAAGCCTGTGGTGAGGTCTTGTTGGATGTCTGCGAGGGTGTCGACCACCAGCGTCACGAGGTCGGCGCCGCTGCGGACGACCCGCCTGCCGGGGTTGCTGAAGAGAGCGGCCAGTTCTTGCGTGCTCGGGCTGCTCCAGACTTGAGCGCGGTGGGTGTTCTCGGCCGCCACGGCGTGGCTTCGTAGGACGCGTTCGCCCGGCATCGACCTGGACATCGCATCGAGTGTTCTGACCGTATGTGCGGTCCGGCGCTCGCTCAGGTAGGTCAGTACTCTGTCTCGCCACGTTTGGACCTGGTCGTCACCCGCGGTGAAGCCGTCGATGAGCAGGGGCGGATCCGTGCTCGGCGGGTGGCGTCGCACCAGGAGTGTCGCCAATTCGACGAGAGCGGTGTCGTGAAGCCGGGTCTCCAGCGCGAGGTCCCGACGGCCGGCGGCGGCCCGCACGAAGGCGTCGAGGTCGCTCGGGTTCTTCTGCAACATCTGGGAGACGACGAGCCATGTGTTCGCAGGATCGGCATAGAGCGACGAGAGGATCACGGCGGTGCGGAGGGCGGAGTGTCGGAGAGGTGTGCTTGGCGCGTCGAGGAGCCGTAGAACCCAGCTGCGGGTCTCGTGGTTTCCAAGTGCGACGATCTGTTCGAGCACCGCCCGCGTCGTCTCCAACCACGTGCGCGCGACAGTGGCGTCGTCCGGGGTGGTTGGAGGCGTGACCGTGACTCGTTCGATCAGAGTCGGTAGGAGCGCGAGTATTGCCGCTTCGATGCGTTCGGACCACACGCAGGAGAGAAATCTGGTCTGCCTGGCATCCTGTGGATCGTCTGATGTTGCGAGAGTCAGAAGAGTGTCCTCAAGTTGCTCCCGAGCGAATTCCCTTGTGCGGACCAGCAAGTGTCTCTTGCAGTCCGCACTGCCGCCGTCATCCGTGACGTCGACTGCGGTGATCACCGGTGCCCATGTGTGCCAGACGTCGGCGGACAGGCTGTCGAGACCATCTGGACGCCTTTCGAGGTAGGCAAGGGCCAGGTACCCGGAAACCGCGCACTCGGACCTGACCGTCGTTCCGATCCGGCCGTCCGTCCCGGGGGAGGTTTGCGTGAGATAGGCGATGGCGGCTTGCTCCAAGAGATCGGGCCACGGCTGTCTCAAGTGCGCGATACCAGGATGATTGCGAAGGTCGTCGCCGAGACCGATGTAGGAAGCTCCCGTGTTCGGGTCGGTCCTAAGCTTCTCGATCAGGCGCGGGAAGCAGGCGGGGTCACCGTTTGCCGCCGCGGTCAGGTTCTCATTCAGAGATCGGACGAAGTCTTCGTACTGTGGCCAGGTTTTCTGGCGTTGTCGTTCTCGTCGTGCCCTGCGTGCGGCGAAGGTTCCGTCATCGATGGGAGTGGGTTCGAAGTAGGGTCCGAATACCGCGTTCCAGACTCGGGTGCCCTGAAGGGGCCACACCAGCTCCCAGGTTTCGATGTCTTCGTGATTCCACGCCGCGCCGATGAGTGGATGGAGCGTGGCGGCCGTGGCGGGATCCCACTGCGCTTCCATCTCGATGAGCCACATCAAGTCGTCTTGATCGACCAGGCTCCGTCGATTCTCGAAGTCACGTGGGAGGTCCTCGACGGCGGCTCCGAGAGGCTCCGCATGACGAGGCCAGGACCATCCGTACGCGACATGTCCTCCGTCACCGACCTGCTCGCACAGACCCACCAACTCGGTCACCAGGGCCCGCCGCAACTCGCGCGCTTTGCCTGCGGCCGGTGAGCCCGGCGGCACGCACAAGGGAGCGGGGACGGCGAGTTCGATGTCATCGTCCCTGAGCAGCGTGAGGATCCATCGTGCGATGTCCGGGATGCGTGTTGCGACGCCGGGGCCGGTCAGCGAACGGTCCACCAGTCGCTGGAGGACCTCGCGATCCTGGACACGGAGCCCATGCGACTGCTCGCCTGTGGAGGTATGGCCATCTGCCGCGCCCCACGCGGCCACGCGTCCCAGGTCCTCCTCCCGTAGCCGTCGCGCCAACCCTGCTCGAAAGTCGTAGTAGGCATACGGTGCGCGACTGTTCTTGGCCGGTGCCAAGGCCTGCAGGAGTTCGTCGATCGTCAAATGATCCGGCCAGAGGATGTCCAGCAACAGACCCCGAAGTTCGTCCAAGGGATCGTCCACTGTGCCCGAAACCACTTCCGCCAGTCGGCTGCGGAACTCCACGGCCATCGCGTCCGGCGCCCACGCGTGTGCCAGCCGCATGGCCTTGGCGCGCGTGGCCGCGGGCAGATGTGATGCCGCCGCCAAGGCCACCACCGTCGGCAACAACTCGTCGCCCGCGACTTGGAAGGCGAGAGACAGCGCGAGTTTGCCGACGCGGAAGTCGGGGTTGTCGGGTGCGGGGTCGAAGCTCGGCTCGAGCAGCTTCTCCAGGGCGGGCCCGAGGTCGTCCGCCAACCCGACATGGGCCAACGGCCACAAGGCCCTGAACCGGGGCCAGACCTGAAGAACCCCGTCGCGTTCGCGGGCCAAGGCCGTCCGTGCGAGAACACTCCGATGGGCGGACGATTCGATCAAGTCGGAGTACGGCAACAGCGCCTCGGGATCCGCCTCCAGCAACCAGCCCGCCTGCTCTGGGTCCAACGCGATCAACCATGCCGCAGTCTCGCGCAACGCCGGATGGATACCCGGCGTACCGAGTTCTCCCCGTTGTACGAGCAACGGAAGCAACTGCTTGACTGACATCTTCCGTTCGGTGAGGTACCAAGCAGTCAGATAGGCTGCGTAGCTGTTGTGCACCGGCCTCAGGCGTCCGTCTCCGCGTCCGCTGAACAGGGCACTGTCGAGCACGCTGTGCAGAAGACGGCTCCCCACCTCGAACTCGCCATCTCCCTCGATCTCGGGAACTCCCCCCGTCAGGTCGTCGGCCCGCAGATCCCCGTCCTGCTCGTCCGCGGTGTCGTCAAGGACCACGCCGGCGGAGTGGGTGAGAAGCATGTGCGTACATACACGCGCAGCGACCATCATCCGGCGCCCGCGACTCTCCCGATGCGCCACGCGGACGCGAACCTCGCCCTGGGCGATCGCCAGGTGGGGGAGTGCATCGGCGTACACATCCGCGCGACGAGTCGGGAGCCGGTGGGCTCTCGTTGCGTAGATGCGCAGCAACAGATCCAGAGTCAACGGTGACGCAGCCAGAGGCCCCGCTCCCACCCGGCGGACCTCCGCGAGGAACGCGGGACCGTCGATTTCGCGACTGGCCGCCAAGGCGCATACATCCACCTCTCGGAGAGGCGACAGGGTGTACCGCTTGAGGGGCCCGAAGACCCCAACCACCGTGTCGGCGATCAGCCCCGGGTATGCGGCACTTCGACAGCCGATGAAGACTCGTCCGGCGGTGCCCCGGACACCGGACAGATACTCCTCGAACCATCCACACATCACCTTGAGACCCGCCGGGCACTCGTCGAGACTATCAAGGAACAAGGACGAGAACTCTGGCGCGCGGAGCGTCCCCGTCTCCGGGTCGAGGTGAAAGGGGCGGGTCTTGCGCCTGAAGGCGGACTCCTCCCTGATCTGTCCCAAGTCCACATAGAGGGGGCGTTCGTCGGGCGCACCCTTGCTCTCGGCTCTCACCTTCAGAGCCCGGGTCTTTCCTGCGCCCGGCTCGCCGAGCAGCACACCGGATTGTTCGAATACGGGCTCCAGTGGGAGGAGACCGGTGGGAAGCTGATCAAATCCGAACCAGCGATCGATCAAGAACCCGTGTTCGGTGAGAACGTTGTCTTCGTCCTGGATCCTGCAGAACCGCTCGACGGTCTTCGTAAAATTTCCCACTTACCCATCATGGTCGAATGCCGCCTGTGGTTGGGCGATTGTGCCCATCTCGTTCCTTCCGACAGCGGGCCGCTCTGCGAGGCTCTGACGCGGGTTGTATCACGGTGTGCCGGTTATCACCGGCAAGCCCGACGAGACTGAAGACCCGTCACTCGCTGAGCGAGGCCTACATCCAAGATCTCGATTCGGTGTGATGTTTCGTTTTCGAGGCGGATCGCTGGTTTGCCCGCAACACTGAACGTCCCGATGCTCAGTGCACTTTCGAAGGACACCACATGCGCCTCGACCCGCCTCTGACAGTCAAGGGCTACAACGGAACGGTCACGTTCGACGGAGAGTTCGTCATCCTCACCCGTAAGGGATTCATAGCGCGAAGCACTGTCGGCAAGGGCGAGAAGCGTATGCACATTGGGCAAATCACCGCCGTGCAATGGAAACAACCCGGCGCGCTCGTCAACGGATTCATCGAGTTCACCCTGCCGGGTGGGAACGAAGGCCGTTCACAGTTGGGGCGTCAGACGCGGGACGCCGTGAAGAACGAGAACGCCGTCGTGGTCACACGTGCTCAGGCCGCCGCTTTCGAGTCCCTCCGCAAGGCCCTCGAAGCCGCGATCGCCGAGCAGCACCAAGTCGTGCCGATGCCACCGTCGGGGGGTGCCGATGCAGGTCTGGCCGAGCAGATCCGGCAGTTGGGTGAACTTCATCGAGCAGGTGTGCTGACGGACGACGAGTTCACCGCCGCCAAGATTCGCCTGATAGGTCATCAGTGAGCCCAACGGGATCATCGCATCATGACCGCCCACACCGCCCATCCTCACATGCCACGCCCCCGATTAGCTCTGTGCCGGCGTCGGTGCTGTGCCCGTCGGTGAAGTTGCGGTCCCCTCCGGGAAGAACTTCGTCTTGAGGATCGCGAGTGTGGCGGCGTTGTTCAGGTGGCAGATGGGGAGTGGAACGGCGAACATGCCCTTGTCCCATACTCCTGCGGATCGGTCGACGGCTTTGAGCCAGCGCACGGGCAGGATGTACTCGGCCACGTCGGGGTCGGTGTCGTCTCCCGGATGTCGGTACTTTCCCACGAGTTGTTGTTCGGCCAGACGCAGCGAGCCGTCGCGAACGAGGGCTTCGGTGAAGGGGAGGGGTTCCCCGCATACTTCGCCGATTCCTACGTATCCGACCTTCGGTATGTGGAGGTTGATCCGGTGGCCCGGTTGCGGCCGGCGAAGCCCTCGTGAGAACCGCTTTCCGCCGCCGGCGGAGATGAACCCGAACCTGCGGGCGTCGTCCCATGATCGGATGCCGCCCTCCTCGCCCAGTACGGAATACCAGTCGAGGCCGTTCCACGGTTCGCGCGTCGAGGACTTGCCGGCTCGCGATGCGGGCGTGGTCTTGGCCTCGTCACGTAGCCACGTGCGGGCGAGGTATCGATGCCCGTCGTTTTCGTAGTAGTGGAAGCAGACGGCATTGACCGGGACGCCGAGATCTGCGAGGTACCCCACGATCCGCTCGGTGGCCTCGTCCAGGCGCGCAGCGACGATCGTCACCCGGTGCGCCGCGTTCAACTCCTCCGGCGCGGGGATGCCGAACCGCTCCTCGAAGGCGGCTTCGAAGGTCGTGTCATCGGTGCGGTAGTCGGCGAAGAGTCCGAGGATCTGTGCGTGGGAGAGCAATGTCGCCCACGACGCGTAGTCCAGGGCCTGGGCGATGACCTCGCGTGCGCCGCGGTCGCGCTTGAGCTCCAGGACGAGCAGGCAGCCCTCGCCGTCGATCGCGAGAAGATCGACGAACCCGCCATGCGCGGTGGGGACCTGACGGCCGATCAGCAGCACGGGTTCGCCGAGGATGTCCGGATCGGCTTCGATCACTTCTTCGAGGTCCCGTTCCAGGGGCATCGCCGCCGGCCGCATGCGCTGTGGCCGTCCGTCCTCGTCCATTCGCCAGATCGCGACCTCGGTCGGCATGCCCCTCCAGCCCGTCGAAACCTCGTCCCGGGTGCAACTACGACACGCTGTGGATTTGTTCCGCCGCAGACAGAATCGATGGCACGACGCCGTGCTGGGCGCGGTGCCGCGGGCAGGGTATGGGTTGCGTCGTGTGGCGGATGCGTACGGCGCGCGCGGGACAATGGCTTCCGGGCCCGGTGGATCGACGGGCACCGGTGCCACGGGCGTGGACCGTGTGTCGGGTCGGTGCGGCGTGCGGGGTATTGGTGACGAGGCGGCGGGGTGGCATCTGTGTTGGAGGAGCGGGAGTCGATTGGCCGGCGGGTTCGGCGGGCCCGGCTGCGTCTGGGTATGCCCCAGGCCGATCTCGCCCAGGCGATCGGCAAGACGCAGGGCTGGTTGTCCAAGGTCGAGACCGGCCGCATCGAGCTCGACAGGGCCTCGACGATCAACGAACTCGCGTCCGCCCTGCACTGTCATCCCAACGACCTGTTGGAGCGTCCCTACGTGACCGGGACGCCCTCGGAGAAGCAGTGGCCGGTGGCGGCGGCATCCATCCTCCGGGAGTTGCGTCGCTACGACTTGACGCCGGTGTTCGACGGAACGCCCCGGGACTCGGTTCTGTTGTGGCGCGAGACGGCGCGGCTGCACCGCTTGCGGGACGCGGCGGCCAACATCGCGATCCTGCACATGCTGCCGGATCTGCTGCGCGAGGCCCGTGCCCTGGCCGAGGTTTCGACCGGCCACGAGCGCGAGGAGGCGTTCGCGATCTACGCGGTGTGCTGCAAGTTCGCCCACACCGCCGGACACGCCCTGGGCCATCCGGAGTTGGTGGCCATGACGTGTGAGCGGGCAGCCTGGGCCGCCGCACTCTCCGGCGATCTTGTGATGGCAGCTGTTGCCGACTGGATGCGGGTGTGGGACATGTGGGCCACCGCGGACTGGTCGGACTCGTTGGCGTTGTCGGACAAGGCGCTGCGCTCCATCGAGGCGCAGTACTCCGCCGGTGACCCGCTCGCGTTGCGGGCCTGGGGCACCCTGCAGTTGCGGGCCGCAGTCTCCGCCGCCCGGGCCGGCGACGCCGAGGAGACCGAGAGCCGCATCGCGCTCGCCCGGGACGCGGGTGATCGGATCGACGCCTTGCACGAGTCCGTGTTCGATCGCCACTCCCTGACCTTCTCGACCGGCAACGTGCAGATCCACGCCATCAGCGTGCGGTTGGAGATGGGGGACCACGCCACTGCCCTGCGCATGCACGAGCGGGCCGATCCCGCGCACATCGCGGCGCTGCCGAACTCCCGTCGCTCGCATCACCAGATGGATCTCGCGCGGGCCTGGCTGTGGGACGGGAATCGGGAACCGGCCCTTGCGGAGCTGGAGACGGCCGAGCGGATCGCCCCGCAGTTGGTGCGCAACCACCCGATAGCGCGAGCCACGCTGCGCAAGATCGTGTAGGCCGAGCGCGCGGTCACGCGGGAGAAGCTGCGACGCATGAGCGACCGCTTCCACCTGGACGAGTAGGCAAGAATTCCCCGGATTCATATTCATCTGTGATGCTAGGGCTACTGTCCGTCGCATGAATCTGGCGAGGATGGATCGCAGCGCTCCCGAAGCGCTCGACGCCTCGCGTCGCCCGGGCACGGTGACCTCGTCCTCCGGCAGCGCGCTCCGTACTTCGAATGACTCCTCGGCCTGTCCGGAAACAACCGGGCGGGTACGAGCGGCTTCGTCGTTGCCTCGACCGACTCTGCTCCCGGCCGACCCGGGAGCGCTCGTCCATCCCGCCCCTGCGACTTCCCCTGGACGCTCTTGTGGCTGAATCCGTGGCCGACGTCGACGACCGCGCCGCCGAACTGCGCGACGAACTCGTTCGCAGCCTGCGCGACGACGACACCATCACCTCACCCGCCGTCGAGGCCGCCTTCCGATCGGTGCCGCGCCACACGTTCGCGCCCGGCGTCGCCCTGGAGCACGCGTACGCCCGCCACGCGGTGATCACCAAGCACGACGGCCGCGGGCGCCCGACCAGTTCGGTATCCGACCCGCACATCCAGGCCGTGATGCTCGAACAGGCCGGTGTGGAGCCGGGGATGCGGGTTCTGGAGATCGGGTCGGGCGGCTACAACGCCGCCCTGTTGGCCGAACTCGTCGGTGTCGAGGGTCGCGTCACCACGGTGGACATCGACGCGGATGTCACCGCCCGCGCGCGGGAGTTCCTGGACGCGACGGGATACGAGCGGGTCGAGGTGGTCACCGCCGATGCCGAGGAGGGTGTGCCGGGACGGGCGCCCTACGACCGGATCGTGGTCACCGTCGGTACCTGGGACGTCCCGCCCGCTTGGGCGACCCAACTCGCCCCCGGGGGACGGATGGTGGTGCCGTTGCGCACGCGCGGGGTCACCCGCAGCGTCGTCTTCGAGGTGGACGGCGATCATCTGGTCAGCCGGGGCTCGGCGCCGTGCGGTTTCGTCGCCATGCAGGGCGTCGGCGAGCATCGGGAGCGCCGGGTGCCGCTGGGGGAGGCCTGGCACTGCTGGTCGACGACGGCGGTTGGGACGACCCCGGCCTCTCGGACGACGTTCGCGCCGGGGAGCGCTCGGCCGCGTGGTCGGGCGAGACGATCGGCCGGAGCGAGGCGTTCGACCACCTGTTCCTGCGGTTCGCCACCGAACTCCCCGGCTTCGTGCGCCTGTGGGTCGACCAAGCCCAAGAGGACCTCGACCCCGTGGCGACGGGCGAGAAGATGTTCCCCTTCGCCGCCGCGGACAAGGACGCACTCGCGTACATGGTCGTGCGCCCGGCCGAGAGCGCGGACCGCGTGGAGCTAGGCGCGCGCGCCTTCGGCGGCCACGGGGCCCAGGCCGCCCAAGCCATGGCGGAGGTCGAACGGGTGTGGAGCCGAGCCCACCGCCACGGCCCGGGCCCGGTGTACCGGGTCTACCCCGCCGACACCCCCGACGACGTGCTTGCGCCCGGGCACGTCGTCGACAAGCGGCACAGCCGCGTCGTGATCTCCTGGCCGTCCGGGAACTGAACCGCCCCGGACGTTCGGGTCCTGTAGCACCGTCTCGCACCATCCATTCGGATCAGGAGAGTGAGAGCACATGACCGCCCACAGCCCGAATGCCACGACGAACACCGCGACGCTCGACCCCGAAGGCGCCGCCTTCGCCGACGAGTTCACCCTGGACATGCGCCTGGTGGAGTCCACCGTCTCGATCGACCAGCTCCTGTGCGCCACCTCGGACGGCTGTGGCTCCTCGTGCTGCAGCAGCGCCTGCACCACCAAGGCCGCGGAACCGTTCGCGTTCTCGGTCGACGGAGTCCGCGTCCGACATCCCGTCCGGTACCCCGGCCAACTCGACAGCCGACGCGCAATCCTCGGCCTCGCCCCCTCGGCCGGCGGCCCGGCGACGAGACGCGAGCCGGCTGTTCCCGCACCCAGGTGCCGCAGAGAGCCGGTACCCGACGAGTTCGCCGTCCTGGAAGGGCTTCTGGAGGCCATCGAGCCGGTGCGGCGCCTTCCGCGCAACAGCCTGCACACCGTCGACATCGCAGCTCCGTGGGCGTGCGGATACTGCGGTGGACCCGCGCCTCGCGACTCGGCCGAGGTCGAATTCCGACGCCGTGTATGGCGGATCTGCCTCGTGTGCTCGGACACCAGCCACACCCGTTCCTCGACGAACTTGTCATCCTGTTGACCGAGCCCCGGCTCCTCCCGCTCACCGTGGGGCTGCTGGGCGGCTGGGGCTCGGGCAAGAGCAGTCTCCTCGAACTCACCAGGGTCGAACTGGAGAACGATCCGGCGAAACACCTACGTAGTCGCTCGGTTCAGCCCGTGGCAGTTCGAGGGATACGACGACATCAAGGTCGCGCTGATGACCGCGATCCTCGACAGCCTCGAACAGCAAGCAGCACCCGATACTGCGGCAGCCGAGGAGTTCGGCAAGCTACGCCGATTCGCGGCGAGACTGCGACGGCCCGTGCGCGCGGTCGTCCAGGCGGCTGCCCCGGCAGCGGTCACCGCAGCGGTGACGCTGATCGACCCTGGTGCGGCGCCGATGGCCGGCACGATGGCCCAGGCCGCGTTCGGCGGTCCGGACACTGCGCCACCCGAGGCGGATCAGGCAGCCGAGACCGCCGCCGTTCCCAACATGCCGGTGCAGGCATTTCGGTGTGAATTCTCCCGCCTGCTCGAAACCCTCGGGGAGGTCGACGCCGTTGTCGTGCCGATCGACGACCCCGATCGGTGCCTTCCGGAGACCGTCGTCGAGACGTTCGAGGCGATCCGCCTCTTCCTGAACGCGCCCAAGACCGCGTACGTCATCGCCGCTCACCAGGCAATCGTCGAATCGGCGATCGACGCCCGCTACCACGGGTTCACGAACGCCCTGACAGGCAGCGGCCTGGGCGCGCAATACCTGGAAAAGATGATTCAACACAAGGTCTCGATCCCGACCCTGTCCGGGTCGGAAGCGGAAACGTACCTCCACGTGCTCCTGGCCGTACGGCTCCGAAGGCCTCTCCGCGACCGTCACCGGCGGCACCGAAACGGGATTCGTCCGCGAGCCCTCGGGCAGCCTCACAGCCATGAGCACCGGTGAAGCCCACTACTACTACCTCACCGACGCCCAGGGCTCCGTCATCGCCATGACGGACAAGAACGGCAACAAGGTCAACACCTACGCCTACGACCCGTACGGCAACGCCCGCACCACCACCGAAACAGTCCCCAACCCGCTCCGCTACACCGGCGCCCACCTCGACCCCAGGGGCCTGTACAAGACGGGCGCCCGCTACTACGACCCCACCGTCGGCCGCTTCACCCAGCCCGACCCTGCGGGCCACGAAACCAACGCGTATGCCTACGCGGTCGGCGACCCGATCAACGGAGCCGACCCGACCGGGACCAGCGCCTGTTCGAACTCGTTCGTGAAGGCCGCGAGGGGCGCTCTGTGCGCAAGCGACTCCAGGAAGAAAAAGATCAACAAAGGTGCCCAGGGAGTCGCAGCCGGAGCGGGCGTCTGTGCTGTCGTCGCTGGACCGACCCCGGTCGGCGCTGTCTGCGCTGCGGTCGGTGCAAGCGCGGCCGTCGTCTCCTACGCCATGTCGTAAAGAGCCGAGCCGTACTCGCGTCCTCGAGGCCGTCTCCTCGAGCAGCCCGATACCCCAAGGAGCAGGAAATGCCACGTAAGAGCGGTCGAGATGCTTCCAAGCAGGTGAGCCCCGGCACCACGCTCGGACTGGCGATCTTGTGTCTGATAGTCGGTAGCCTGGTCCTTTTCGGTCCGGGTGGTAAGAACGTCGGGATGTACACGGTGGGGGGCGCGATGTACATGATTTTCGTGGTGTTCACGTTCCACTGGCTGCGGGCCAGGTCCCGCTCGTAGTACGACGCAGGAGCCGGATGCCAAACGCCGACGGCCGCCGCCCCCCGACACTCCACCAACGAATGCCGAGCGCCGAGCGAGTACACCGACCCATCCCCATAGGGCTCCGAATCGGCCCGGCGCTCGTATCCGCGCCGGTGACGCGAAGACCCCCGGACCCGCGCGGGTCCCGGGGGCCTGGACCGTCGGGTCAGCTCACCGGCACCTCGGGAAGTTTCAGGAGGGCCTGCGGCAGGTCGGTGACGCCGTGCTGCAGGTACCAGGCGCGGGCCCAGCGCAGGATCGCGCCGTGGCGTAGGCGCCACCGGTCGCAGGCCGTGGACAGGAAGTCGCTGCAGAACGCCTCGTGCAGGCGGGCGATCGGGTCGTACTCCCATTCGGCAGTGCGGATCGTGCGGGCGTCCAGGTCCAGGACGTCGGCGAGGACCGCGGCGGCCGCGTTGCTGGTGCCGGTGTATCCGAGCGTGCGCGACGCCCTGGAATCCGGACGATGACCGAACACCTCGATCCGCCCCCGGGCCCGCCCGCCGTCCCGCGTGTGTGGTGAGAGGTCCCGCGCACTCGCGGCGCCCTGGCCGCGGCGCGAGAGGGCGTCGCGCGCGAACTCGCCGGGTGGGGTTGGTCGCACGAGTTCGCCCGGGGCGTCGTTCTGGTGGTGTCGGAGGTCGTGGGCAACGCCCTGCGGCACACCACCGGCCCGGTGCGGCTGAGCGTGGCCCGTACGGGGGGCGGTGTCGTGGTGTCCGTCGCCGATACGGACCCCACCGTGCCCACGCGACGCCGACCGGCCCCGACCGGCCCTGTGGGGCCGGTGGTGGGCGGGTTCGGTCTGCACATCCTCGACGCCGTCACCACGACCTGGTCCGTCGAGGAACTCCCTGGCGGGAAACGCGTCCACGCCCACATATCCCACTGACGTAACCCCCTCGACCTCAACGCCCGAGCCCGCGCGTTCGTGGCCCTCGGCGCGCCCGTTCGCGTGTCGGGGCGGCCACGCGCGGGACACCGCTGCGATCCGGGTGTGCCGGCCACGGCCGCGGTTGTTCTCGTCGCGGGGGACACGTCGGTGTCGTGGCGGCGGTGTCGGAGCGTGCCGGCAGGGGGCGGGATTGAGGCGTTCGCGGTGGGTTCCCGGCCATGTGGGGGTGAACGTGTGGGGGCGGATGCGGGGCGTTGCGAGGATCGGCTCCTTCCCCGGGAGCGGCCGAGGTCGCAGGTGGGCGCGGCGGCGTGCGGGAGAGGTGAGCCGTATCCGATCGAGAGGATCGCGACTGTGTCCGTGTCCGTTGCCAGGCCTGTGCAGCGTGCTGTGGTCTACCTCCAGACTGTGGTGGTGGAGGCGGCTCTGGGGGAAGGCGGGAGCGCCGTACGTCGTCTCGACGCGATCATGGGGCTGCCGGTCGAGGATCTGTCGACGTTGGCGAGGGTGGTCGCCGACTACGTCGGTCGCGCCGTGGTCGTCACGGGCCGCGGCCGGGTCCCGGAGCCGGCGTCGACCGTCGGTGGTGGCGTCGGCTCGGGTGAGAGCGGTGGGGTGGGCGGGACTTCGCTGTGGGTGTGATGTCCGCGTGGTCCGCGCGGGAACCCGATCGGTTCGACGCTCTGCTGCGTGCGGGCGCGGGGGATCGGGCCGAGGGAGCGGGCGGGGCGGGTGACGTGTTCGCCTATGCGTTGGACTGGACCGGTTGGGTGGCGGCCGACGGGGTCGACCCGCGGGTCCTGCTCGCGGTGTTGAGCGAGGCGATGACCGAGCACGGCCCGTCCGGCCTGGACTGGTAGCCGGACGACGTCGAGGCGACGGCCGGAGCGCGGGATCGGGTGTCGGGAGGGGGAGCGTCGTTCCCGGAGACCGGGTGGCTCGCCGAGGCTCACGACGCTGTTGAGGGCCGGCGGGCGGGTCGGTGTGCGCGTGGCCGGCGACGGCCGACCTCGGACGTGGGGGTCGTGCGCACGGGCGTGTCGGGGTGAGGTGGGGCGGTCGTTCGTCCCGTGGTTCGATCGTCGGCCTCGGTGGTGGCCCGCGTCGGAGGGTCGCCGGCATCTCCTCGCGCAAGAGCCCGGAACGGGCGGTGCGGTCCGTGCCGCAGGGTCGCCTCGGCGTGTGGGTGGCGGCGGGAGCCCGGGAACGTCCGTGGCGGACGTGGGGCGTTGCCGTACGGCGACCGACCGGTCGCGGCGTCGGCGCGTGGGGATCCGCCGACCGGGTCGACGCCGGGAGGGAGCGGCGGTGGCCACGCGCGGCGCCTCGGGGTGTCTTCGGGACGCGCCGACTGTGAGGGGTGTCGGGCGTGGTGGTGTGGCGCTCCCCGTGTCCACACGAGTCGTTGGGGCCGCGGACACCCGGACGGGTCGTCTGTGCGGATTCGGTGTTCGTCGGTTGGTGTCGCGGGGGTCGGCGACCGGGTTGTGGCAACGTCGACGGTGACGACCGGCCGGACGGGTCGTTCGCGGCCGGATGTCCGGATTGCGGTTCGTCCGGGGCGAACGCGGAACGAGAGGCGTGAGGTCCCGGAGGCTTTGTCGGGTGTTCGGAGGAAGGGATGTGGATATGGGGACGGGCGAGTCGCGGGCGGACGGATTCGCGCGGGAGATGGCCGAGGCCGGTGCCGGTGCGGAGGGGGACGCGATGAGTCGGGCGTTGGCGTGGTTGTCGGTCTCGTATCGCCGTGCTGCCGAGCCGCGTGGGTGCGGGGGGCACGGCGGGGCGTCCCCGGAGCGGGCGTGTTCGGAGGGCGGCGGCGGGGAGTCGGGTCGTTCCTGAGCCGGTTCGTCGCGGTTGTGACGGTCGGGGTTCGTGGAGTCGCGGTCGCCGTCCGAGTGGTTGTGTCAGGGTGGGAGCGCTGGTCGGGGCCTGTGGGCTTTGGACGGTCGCGGCGCGTTCGGCCGTGTCGCGTCGTCGCCCGTGCGAGAACGTGGGTGGGGCGCTCTTTCTTTGTCGGGGATGGGTTCGGTGACGCCCGGGCCGTTGACGAGGGGTGGGCCCGATGTCGGGCGAGTCGGTTGCCGTGGTGATCGTGACGTACAACCGTCGGGACATGCTGCGGGAGTCCTTAGGGGCGTTCGCGGCGCAGAGCCGGCCGGTGGACGAGATCATCGTGGTCGACAACGCGAGTTCGGACGACACCGGCGCGATGCTCGCCGCGGAGTTCCCGGACGTGACGTGGCTGCGGTTGGAGGAGAACACCGGCCCGGCGGGCGGCTACGCCGCCGGGTTGTCCGCCGCGCTGGAGCGCGGGCACCGGTGGATGTGGTTGTTCAACGACGACGACCGTCCGTTGCCCACCGCCTTGGAGGAACTCCTGGAGGAGGCGGCCCGGTTGCCGGGGCGTACCGGCATCCTGGGCACGTGGTTGGTGGACGACCGGGGTGAGAAGTCGGTCCTGGGCCTGGGCTGGCGGCACCGGCACGTGCCCGCGCCGCCCCCTCCGGACGGCGGGTCGTACCCGGTGGACGTGTTGATCTTCGCGGGCGCGTTGGTCTCGGCCGCGCTGGTCGCCGAGGTCGGGGTGCCCAGGGCGGAGTACTTCGCGATGTGCGAGGAGTTGGAGTTCTGCCTGCGGGCGCGCCGCGCCGGGTGGGGAATCCGGATCCTCCCCAGGCATCTGACGGTGACCCTGCACGAGGGGGCGGCGCGGGATCCGCTGTGGCGGTTGTACTACCAGACGCGCAATCAGTTGGTGATGAGCGTGGGTCACCGCTCGCCGGCCGAGGTGTTCTTCTGGGCGGTGCGGCAGGGCAAGTTCACCGTCGCGACGTTGCTGTGGCAGGACCGCAAGACGCAGCGCTTGCGGATGCGGGCCCGCGGCGCCTGGGACGGTGCGCGCGGTGTCACCGGCCGTACGGTGGAGCCGCGCGGGTAGCAGCCGGGCGTCGGTGTGCCGCGAGTACGGCACGGCCCGACTTCTCCCGACCCTCGACGTCGTGGCGTGGCCGCCGGGACGCTCTCGGCCACGCGCGAGTTTCGCCCGGGACGTCGCCCGTCAGTCGTGTCCGTGGACTCCGCCTCCTTCGCCGTGGGGTCGCAGGGCCGCCGTGCCTGCCCTGGGGCGGGACCGGCCCAGTGGAGGAGCGGTCGGCAGGCCGGTCGTGTGAGCGTCGCCGTGCCGGTCGCGGTGGCGACCCCGAAGCCGGTGTCTCCCGCCCGGCCGTGCATGGTCACCAGGCGTCGCGTTCGCCGATGTTCGCCGAAGCAGTGGGTCGGCTTCGTCCGCGCGGTGGCGCGGCTCGGGTCTCGGCTCGGCTCCCCGGGGCGCGTCGGGGAGATTCCGCGCGTGGCGGCGCTCGATCGGCGCTGCGATCGAGGCAGGCGGGTTCGGGCGGCCCCGTCGCACGACGAGTGCGATGTGCCCGCAGGTCCCGAGCAAGGGACGACGGCGCCGGGCCGCCGTGCGCGGGCAGCAAAACGCGTGCCCTTTTCAGATCTTGTCGAGGAATAACCCGACCATTCGTCGGAAAAACTGGGAACCTCCCTCTTGGGATCCTGTATCGGTGTAATGGATATTCGATCGAATTAGGCCAACTTTTCGGATAGCAGAAAAGGTTGACATGAACCTCGCGTGCGCGGGCAGTGGCGAACCCGCAGGTGACGATCCCCGCACGGAGTGTGTGTCCCGAAGATTTGTCCGATGGCAACTGTTTGCGGTGTCGGGCGAATGAACTTCGAGATTGGCCGATTGATTCGTCACGGAAAACAATACTTTGAGATAGCTGGTCGACTTTTCCCCCGGCCCACTCCAACCTTCTGGTGCTCGCACCCCACCGTGGGGTGCGCAGGCCCTGGGGGATCGATGAAGGAAACCCGAGCTCGGCGCGCCCGCAAGCGCTCCGACCGGTCCGGCAACACCGCGATACGCGCCGGCGCAGTGTCCGCGTTCACCGCGTTGGCACTGGTTGCGGCCCTGACGCCGTTCCAGGCGTCCGCCGCACCGGACGCGCCCGCCGCACCGAAGACCAAGTGGGGACACGGCACCACCCAACCCCTGCCACCCGCCCCGCACGGCAAGACCAAGGCCCCGCCGAACCTGCCCCGCACGGGCGGTGCGCAGTCGCGCGGCGCGATCACTACGCTCGCCGGCCCCGACTGGGACGCCGGCGACGTGCCGTGGCACAACTACCAGGGATACCGACTCAACGACTCCACCGTCGCCAGGGTGGACGTGTCCACCGGCAACCTGATGATCGCCTCCACCGACCTCGACATCGCAGGCGTGGGCCAACGCCTGCAGGCGAGCCGCACCGCGAACTCGTTCTGGACCGGCAGCAAGGGCAGCCTGGGCCTGCAACTGTTCAACTACCAGCGCGGCCTGACCGAGACCGCCACCGCGGTCGACATCCAGGGCGAGTCCGGCAACACCATGTCGTTCCCGAAGAAGACCGGCGGCGGCTTCGACCCCGCCAAGGGCTACAAGGCCGACCTGACCAAGGACGGCGCCGGCGTCTACACCCTCACCTGGCGCAAGGACGGGAAGAAGGAGACGTTCACCGCCGCCGACGGCCTGACCTCGATCACCGAACGCAACGGCGGGAAGATCACCGTCGTGCGCACCGGCACCGACACGGTGCGCGCCACCGAGACGCGCTCCGGGCGTTGGGTCGAACTGCACCCTGCGGGCAGCGGGCCCGACATCGGCGACGGCCCGCAGTGGAAGAACCTCGCCGTCGTCGACAACGCCGGCCGCACCGCCACGTATCGCCTGGTCCGCAACATCGACCCCAACGGCTGGCAGTGGGTCGTCGGCAAGGTCGACGACGTCAACGGCGAAACCGTCCGGTACGCGTACGACAACGACGAACGCGTCACGCAGATCACCACCGCGATGGGCCACATCACCCGCTTTACCTACGACACCTCCAGCCGCGTCACCTCCGTCACGCAGATCACCGACCTGCCCACCGGCCAGGAAGCCGTCACGCTGTACGCGTACTCGGCGGCCCACGGCGTCGCGGGCACCACCACCGTCACCGACCCTCGGTTGAACGCCACCGTGTTCGCCGTCCAGGCCGACGGTCACGTCGACCGCGTCACCGACGCCCAGGGCCACAAACGCGACACCACCTACGACATCAACGGCAACGTCCAGACCGCCGTCGACGCCATGGGCACCGGAAGCAACCCCGGAAACGTCACCACCTACGGCTGGGACGCCGCCGGCAACCTCACCTCCACCCAGATGCCCACCGGCGCCACCGCCTCCCTCACCGGTTACCAGACCTACGCCGGCGCGCAGTTGCCCGCGTCGTTGACCGACCCCAACGGTGACAAGACGTCGTACTCCTACGACACCTCCGGCAACACCCTGGGCGTCAGCGACGCCACCACCGGCGGATCCGGAGCGCAGCTCACCTACACCTACAACCCGGCGAGCCCGACCTGCGGCGGGTTCAAGGGTCAGCGCTGCACGTCCAAGGACGCCAATCTCAACACCACCGACTTCACGTACAACACCACCGGCGACCTGACGAACGTCGCGGCCCCCGCGCCGCTGGGCGACACCGTCTACACCTACGACAACCTCGGCCGCACGAGCACCGCCAAGGACGGCCGCAACATCACCACCACCTACACCTACGACAACCACGACCGCGTCAAGACCGTCGCCACCCCCGGCAAGTACGTCGCCTACGACTACGACAAGGACGGCAACCAGACCAAGCGCACCGACGCCGCCGGCACCGTCAAGGTCGAATACGACGACCTCGGCCGCGAATGGCGCCGCACCCTGGTCGGCGGCGACCAGACCACCCTGCACTACGACGCCGCAGGCAACGTCATCCGTTACGACGACCCCATGGGCCGCGTCCTCTACGACTACGACACCCTCAACAACCTCACCAAGGTCACCGACCCCCTCGGCGGCGAGACCACGTTCGCCTACAACGCCAACGGCGCCCGCACCTCCACCACCTACCCCGGCGGCGTCGTCCAAGCCGTCGACCTGGACACCAGCGGCCGCCCCAAGCAGGTCAAGGCCACCAAAGGCACGACCTCCTTGTCGGAACTGAACTACACCTACGCGTACGGGGCCTCGAACACCGACGGATCCAAGTTCCGCACCCGCACCGACGGCGCCGGTGTCAAGAACACCTACACCTACGACACCCTGGGCCGGCTGACCAACGCCCGCGAGACCGACAGCGCGAACACCCAACTCGCCGCCTGGCTCTACTGCTACGACAAGGCCGGCAACCTCACCGCCACCTCCACCACGACCACCGCGTGCGGCTCCGCGGGCAC
>NZ_WWJX01000972.1 GCF_009865215.1 Streptomyces sp. SID3343
GACATCCGCCCCGCCGAGGCGCTCGCCGCCGACCTCGACGCGGTCCGGGCGCTCGACCCCCGGATCGAGGTGGTGGACTGCCGCTACGTCGAGCCCGACGATCTGCGCACCGCACGCGGCCGGCCCGGCGCCGCCGCCGACCCCGAACTCCGCTCCCGCGCCCCGAAACCCACCGACGATCAGCTCGATCTGCTCGCCAGAGCCGAGATCGCCCTCGTCGCCGACCTGCCGTTCGAGGTGGCCACGCTCGCGCCGAACCTGCGCTGGGTGCAGAGTTGCGCGGCCGGCAACGGGCAGTTGCTCTCGGCCGGGTTGCCCACCGAGCGGGTGGCGCTGACCACCGCTGCGGGCGTGAACGGCGCCCCGATCGCCGAGTTCGTGTTCGCGCGCCTGCTCGCATTCTTCAAGCGGCACCGCGACTTGGACGCCATCCAGCGCGAACACCGATGGCAGCCCGCGTTCGGCCCGCTCGTGCAGGGCAGGACGCTCGGGCTGATCGGCGTCGGCGGCATCGGCTCGCAGATCGCCCGCCGCGCACAGGCGTTCGGGATGACCGTACACGCGACACGGCGCCGGGTGGACGTGGCCGCCGAGCACGTGGATCGGCTGTTCCACCCGGACGACCTGCACCACATGCTCGCCGGCTGCGACGCGGTCGTCTCCGCGGCGCCCGAGACGGCGGACACCGTCGACACGATGGACGCGGCGGCGTTCGCGGCGATGCGCGAGGGCTCGTTCTACTGCAACGTGGGCCGCGGGTCGTTCGTGGTCGAGGCGGACCTGATCGCCGCGCTCACCGGCGGACACCTGGGCGGGGCCGCGCTCGACGTGGTCCGGGCCGAGCCGCTGCCGGCGGAGGATCCGCTGTGGGACGCGCCCAACCTGTACCTGTCGGCGCATTGTTCGAGCGCGGCCCTCGAACACTTCACCGAGGTCTTTCGGCTCTTCCTCGACAACCTGGCCCGCTACCTCGCGGGCGACGAACTGCGCAACCGGATCGACCCGACCGCGGGTTGCTGAACCGACCGCGCACCCCGACGGGACAGGTGTTGCGCCGGCGCCTGGTGGACCTGCTCACGACAGTCGAACCCGAGGGGTGAGCACTGAAGTCGAGCCCGCCCCGCGTTGATCAGCGCGGGCCGCTCGCCTGCGGATATGCTCGCAACTCAAGCACGTGGCTCGAACGCACGGCACGAGCGAAACGGGCGATCCGGGCGGCACAGGCGGCACGAGCCACGCGAACGACGGCATCGGGGGTCGTGATGACGGACGGATACGGACTGCCGGCGCAGCGCGACAACGTGCCGCCGTGGACGCCGCTCGACGACTTTCTCCTGTTCACGTGCGACGTGGTCGCCGACGTCGTCGCGGGCCGCGCCGACCGTCGCGCGCCGGTGCCCAGCGTGATCCGCCTGAACCCCGGCGAGTACGCGTTGGCGATGGGGCCGGCCGAGCGCTTCACGATGCGCGCGCCCGGCGACGGCAGTTACACGCAGAGCAGCACCTTCGCGTTCGGCAGCCCGACCTTCGTGGCCGGTGCGCTCGCGGCCAACGCGATCGGCAACTCGATACAGCGCAACAACGCCGCCCGCGGCTTGGTCCCGCGTTGGATGCCGGACGGCTTCGGCGACGTCACCGTGACGAACAAGCACGCCCAGTTGATCCACCCGGTCGCGCCGTTGTCGCTGTACTGGAACGGCCTGGACGCGATCGAGCTGCCCGCGCCCGGGGTGTTCCAGGCTTCCTTCCAGGACATCCACGGGCACGGCTTCATGAGCATTCGGCTGCACACGCCGTGGGCCTCGCTGATCTTCGCCCTCGCCGCGATCGACTCGTTCCCGGCCCACCCCCGCCTGCTGACCGGAGCCTGGCTGCCGCCGTACTTCGAGCAGCACTGCGCGGCGCACGGCCGCTACTGCCGACCGGCGGCGCGGATGGCGGTCGAGAAGTACGAGACCTGACCGAAGAACGACGAGCGACGAACCAAGAACCAAAACCAAGGCCAAGGCCAAGGCCAAAACCAAGAACGACGAGCGAAGCACGACGAGCGCGCCGGCGGCGGGCGTTCGTGGCGTGGCAAGCGGCGCCGGCTGGAGATCCAGCCGGCGCCGCTCGGCTTTTCGGACCTGCGGCGGCGAACCGCGACGCCCCACCGACCCCCCCCGCCCGAACGCCCC
>NZ_WWJX01000973.1 GCF_009865215.1 Streptomyces sp. SID3343
TCCGGGCGGTGATCGCGCGCCGGGCGGTCACCACCGGCCCGTCGTGGACCGCCCGCTTGGCGGCCCGGCCGCGAGCGGTGGACGCCTTGCGCCCGACCGGCCACGTGGGCCGGGGGCCTTGGCTCGACCTGCCGACCCACCCGGGCGCGGCGCCGACTCCGTGCCGGCCAGGCATGGCCGCATCCGGACACTCGCGCCGAGAATCCGAACCGTCGTCGGCACGGAACCGCACCTCGGGCTCGGCGCCGGGGGCCACCACGGGCGCGCACGTCGAAGCCGCAACCGCCGTGGGCACGACGACACCGGACACGCCGACACCGGGCACGACAGTGGGCACACCGACACCGGGCACGACGACACCGGGCACCGGGCCGGGCCCGGGTGCGGGCACGGCGTACCCACACCCACTCCCGGCCGCGAGCACCACCGCGCCGACCCCCGCCACCGCGAAGGCCGCGCATTTGTTGCATTGTGTGCCCATCAGCCCACGCTAGGCCGCCTCCCCCCGCCCCACCCGAAGCCTCGCACGCCATTCCCCCCATCGGCCCAACAACGCGTCGCCCCCCGACCCACCGCCACCCCCATCGCCACCCGGCGGACTCGACAACCGGACACCGGGCCGACTGCGTGGTCCTGCCACCCATCGACGAAAGACAGCCTTCCTTACCTTGTAACGGCGTGACGTTTCGAGCGACAATCCCGGACACGAGCCCTGCGGCCTCGCAGGTCGCAGCCTTGCCCGAGGGGGACCTTGCGATGCGCGTCTTCGACGCTGACAACCACTACTACGAGGCCATCGACGCGTTCACCCGGCATCTCGATCCGCGACTGGGCGAACAGGTCATCCAGTGGTGTGAGATCAACGGCCGCAAGTATCACGTGATCGGCGGCACCGTGAACCACGCCGTGGTGAACCCGACCTTCGACCCGATCGCCAAGGCGGGCGCGATGGCCGAGTACTTCCGCGGCAACCCCTCGGGGCGCAACCCGCTGGACTTCCTGCGCGAGCGCGAACCGATCCGTCCGGAGTACCGCGACCGGGACGCCCGACTCCAGGTGATGGACAGTCAGGGACTGGACAAGATCTGGCTGTTCCCCACCCTGGGCATGGTCTACGAGGCGGCCCTCGCCCACGACCCGGCCGCCGTCGGGCAGTTGTACTCCGCCTTCAACCGCTGGTTGGAGGAGGACTGGGGATACGCCTACCGGGACCGGATCTTCGCCGCGCCCTACATCGCGCTCGCCGACCCCGAGCGGGCGATCGCCGACCTGGACCGCGCGCTGGAGGGCGGGGCCCGCATCGTGTGCATGCGGCCGGCCGCGCCCACCACGGCCGACGGTCCCTATCCGCCCGGGCACCCGGTCTTCGACCCGTTCTGGGCCCGCGTGAACGAGGCCGGGGTGCCGGTGATCGTGCACGCCGGGGACAGTGGCTACTCGGCCAACGGCTACAGCAGGAAGCAGGGTCTGCGCACGGACTTCAAGGGCGGCGGCGGACCGTCGGTCACCATGCTGTGGACGATGGAACGGCCGATCTTCGACTTCCTGGCGTCGTTGATCCTGGATCGCGTGTTCCAGCGCTTCCCCAACGTGCGCGTGGTCTCGGTCGAGAACGGCTCGGAGTTCCTCGGCGACCTGTTCCGCAAGCTGCGTTCGGTCGGCCGCAAGATCCCCGGCCTCTTCCCCGAGGACCCGGTCGAGACCTTCAAGCGGCACATCTGGATCAATCCGTTCTGGGAGGACGACCTGATCGAGGTCGTCGACCTGATGGGTGCCGACCGCGTGGTCTTCGGCTCCGACTGGCCGCACATCGAGGGGCTGCCGAACCCGCGCGACTACGAGGCCGAGGTCAAGGTCTTCGACCCCGACACCCAGGCGATGATCATGGGGGGCAACGCCGAGGAGCTGAACACGCCGCGACCGAGTCGAGCCGCCGGCGTCACAGCAGAACCGCCTGCCCGCCCGGACCCTCCTCGGTGATGTCGAGCACCGTGGGCGGCCGGCGGGCGGCCGGCGCAACGGGCAGCACACCGGCCGCGCGCAGCGCCTCGCCGTCGAGGAGCGCGCC
>NZ_WWJX01000974.1 GCF_009865215.1 Streptomyces sp. SID3343
CCCAACGGCGCGGGCAAGTCCACCACGATGCGAATGATCCTGGGCCTGGACAGCCCCACGTCCGGTGCCGTCACCGTCAACGGCCGCCGCTACCTCGACCATCGCGCACCGCTGCACGAGGTCGGCGCGCTTTTGGAGGCCAAGGCCGTGCACACCGGCCGCTCCGCGTACAACCACCTGCTCTCGATGGCGGCCACCAGCGGCATCGGCAAACGCCGAGTCGCCGCCGTGATCGAGCAGGTCGGTCTGGGCGACGTGGCCCGCAGGCGGGTCGGCGGGTTCTCGCTCGGCATGGGCCAGCGCCTCGGCATCGCCACCGCGCTGCTGGGCGATCCCGCCACGCTCGTACTCGACGAGCCGGTCAACGGGCTCGACCCCGAGGGCATCCTGTGGATCCGCACGCTGCTCAAGTCCCTGGCCGCCGAGGGCCGCACGGTATTCCTGTCCTCACATTTGATGAGCGAGATGGCCCTGACCGCGGAACACCTGATCGTGGTCGGCCGAGGCCGGTTGATCGCCGATACGTCCGTCGTCGACTTCACCCGTTCCGCGTCGCGCAACCAGGTCCGGGTGCGCACACCCGACGCCGACGCGCTGGAGGGGCTGCTGCGACTCGGATCCGACGTGCGCGTGACGCGCCGAACCGGGGATGTTTTGGAGGTGGAGGGGTTGACCTGCGACGACATCGGCCGGCTCGCGGCGGCGCACGGGGTCGTCCTGTACGAGTTGGTGCCCCAACAGGCGTCCCTGGAGGAGGCATTCATGGAACTGACCCGAGACGCCGTCGAATACCAGGTGGATGCCGAGCAGCGCACCGGGGCGGTGGCCTGATGTCGACGACCTACCCGGGCTCCGTTCCCGGTTCCGGCCCCACTCCCGGTTCGGCTCCCGGTTCCGTTCCCGTCTTCGAGTCGCGCGCCGCGGGGCGGGGCGCGGTCACCTTCCCGCGCGTGCTCGACGCCGAGTGGATCAAGCTGCGCAGCCTGCGCTCGACGTTCTATACGCTGCTCGCCGCGATCGTCTTCCTGATCGGCTTCGGCCTCGTGCTGTGCGCGGTGATGGCGCACTCGTGGCCCACGATGAGCGAGGCCAACCGCGCGGACTTCTCCCCACCCAACGGGGCGCTGAGCGGATTCTTCGTCGGGCAGCTCGCGATCGGCGCACTCGGCGTGCTCGTGGTCACGGGCGAATACGCCACGGGTTCGATCCGCGCGACGATGTCGGCCGTGCCACACCGGCTGCCGGTGCTGTGGGCCAAGGCGCTCGTCTTCGCGGTCGTCACGTTCGTGTCGACCGGAATCGCCGCGGTGATCGCCTTCCTCGGTGGTCAGGCGCTGCTGGCCGATCGCCACGTCGGAGTCTCGCTCGGCGACGCCGGCGTACCGCGGGTGGTGGTCGGCGTGCCGCTCTACCTGACCCTGGTCGCGGTGCTCGCGATCGGCCTCGGCACGGTCATCCGCAGTACCGCGGGCGGGATCTCGGCCGTGGTCGGACTCTTGCTCGTGCTGCCCGCGCTGGCCCAGGTGATGCCGCGGTCGTGGCAGAACAACGGTACGAAGTTCCTGCCGAGCGAGGCGGGCCAGTCGTTCCTGCGCTGGCACCACGCGGAGCACACGCTGACCCCGGGGACCGGGCTCGCGGTGTTCGCGCTGTACGCGTTCGCGTCACTGGCCGTCGCGGCCGTGCTGCTCCGGCGTCGCGACACGTGAACGGGCGCCTCGGCGGGTACGGCGGCGAGCCTCGGCGCGCCGCCGTACCCGCGCG
>NZ_WWJX01000975.1 GCF_009865215.1 Streptomyces sp. SID3343
CTCAAAGCAGAGCACCGTACCCAGGACGCGAGCGCCACGCTCAAAGCAGAGCACCGTACCCAGGACGCGAGCGCCACGCTCAAAGCAGAGCACCGTACCCAGGACGCGAGCACCGCTCTCAAAGCAGGGCACCGCGCCCAAGACGCGAGCACCGCTCGCTGGAGAAGGCAGCACGCTCAGAAGTGAGCAGCCGTCAACCGGAGCACTGCCCTACAAGGAGAGCGCCGCTCACTAGAGAGCGCACCGCGAACTAGGGAGAGCACCGCACTCGCAGGCGAGCGGCATTCCCCGAGCAGAGCGCTGCACTCATACGAGAGCGCCGCTCACTATGAAGAGCGCCACACACAAACGAGCGCATCGCTCTCCGAGTGACGTGCCACACGCAGGTGGGAGTGCCGCTTTCTGGACAGAGCACCGCGCCGACCGAACCATCACATGCGCGCTCCCGTGCTTTCGCGCGCCCCCTTCTCGGGCCCCGGTCCGCCCCTCACCACCCCACCTCCGCCCAACCGGCCCGATATGTCGACCATGGCCGGTCGATACCCCTAACCTGCTGTTGCGTGGTGACCCACCCAACAGGCTCGGCCGGGGAGGCACACATGTCCGAACGAGGTGGGCGGCTCATCCGAATCCCGTCCGAGCGCGGCCAGTTGCTGCTGGTCGAGGGCGGAGGCAAAACCGGGCGGGGGCGGCGCTCGGACGGTGGCGGCAACCTTGTCGCGATGTCCGCGCTGACACCGCATCAGCTCTTTCCCGAGGCGGCTGCCGATGTCGTGCAATTGCCCGATGCCGTGCAGCCGCATACGGTTCGCGCCTACCTACAGGCCGCCGGGGTCGTGGACGGGCCGGTGATCGTATACCTGACCGGTCGGCTGATGGTCGACCGTCGGCGCCGTGAGCTGCATCTGGGTCTGCGCGACTCGACGCCGAACTCGGTGCGATACGACGGTCTGCCGTGGTCGTGGGTGGTCGAACTGCTCGGGGCTCGGCCCGCCGAGAACACCCTGGTGATCTGCGACCTGACCGCCGGTCGGGAATCCTGGGACGTGGCCCGCGAGCGTGCGCACGAGTTGTGCCAAGGCATTCCGCTGTGGGGCGTGGTCAATCCGCCCGACGTCAAGGGTCCGCCGTCACCGTTCACCCGGGCGTTGGTGAGCGCGTTGACCCAGGGGTTCGCGGAGCTGCCGGATCCCGTACCCGCCGAGGAGATCCACCCGCTCCTTGCCGAGCGGGCCCAACTAGCGCCCGAGACGGTCGAATTCGCGCCTTCGTCGGGATCGCTCGCGTTGGCCAACTGCTCCCCCGAATCTCGCCCGCCGAGCCTGCGCACGGCTGTTCGCCGACTCAAGGCGGTCACCCCTCGAGGCGGCCCGGCCGGGACCGGAGCGTCGGCCCTGTCGACCGTACCGCCCAACGGCATGAGCCCCGCCCAGCGCGCCGGCCTGCGCGGTTCGGGCGTGGTCGGCGGCGGAGCCCTCCCCGACCCACGCGACGAACCGCAGGCCCACCTACCGCAGGCCCACCCAGCGCAGGCCCACCTGCCTGAGGACCCCGGGATGGGCCGCCGCGCCTTGGGCCTGGTCCGCGCCGCGCTGGCGCACAGCCCGGACGACGAGCCGGAGGTACCGGGCACGAGCCGGCGCGACGTCGCCCGCGCGAATGCGAACGCCCGTACGAGCAACGGCAAGCCGCTTCGCTCTCCGGGCCCGGCGCCCTCGGCGGCAAAGGCCGAGGCCGCGTTCGGCGCAAGCACAGGCGCAGGTCCCGGCTCAGGCTCGGACTCAGGCGCAGGCCCCGGCCCCGGCACCGGCTCCCGTACCGACCCCGGGTCCAGCCGCGCGCCCCTGCCCACCCCCGGCCGCCGCTTCACCCCGCATCCCGCCGCCACCAGGCAACTGCGCCGGCCCACCAAGGCCGCGATGCTCGCACAGGAACCGGAGTTCCCCGGCCCGACCGGCAACCCGCAGCACAACGGCGGCGGGCGCGAACCGTCCTCGCCCTCCCGG
>NZ_WWJX01000976.1 GCF_009865215.1 Streptomyces sp. SID3343
CGGTGCGGTCGTGGCGCCCCCGCCCGGCGGCGCGGACGAGGTCGGCGCACCCGTCGGGCTTGCCGGGGGAGTGGTCGGCGGGGACGAACTCGGCCGTCCACTCGGGCCGTTCGAGGCCGGAGCGCTCGTGTTCGGGCCGGCCGACGCACTCGGCGGGGCCGAGGTCGTCGGTGGCGCGGTCGAGCGATCCGGGGGCGGGATCAGGCTCGTGTCGTCCCCGAGCCCGCCGTCGGTGGCGGTTGGGAAGTCGGTGACCGGCTCGTCCGCGAGCGCGGCGCTCATGTACGTCGTCCACATCCGGGTCGGCAGGTTGGCGCCGTCCACGCGCGCGAGTCCGGCGACCCCGCTCAGCGACTGGAACTCGTGGGTCGAGGCGTTCTCCCGGAACATGCCCACCGACGTCGACAGGTTCGGCGTGTAGCCGACGAACCAGGCCGAGCGGTTGTCGTCGGTGGTGCCGGTCTTGCCGGCCGCCGGGCGGTCCAACGCCTGGGCACGGGCGCCCGTACCGTCGTCCACCACGCCGCGCAGGACCTGGGTGACGGAGTCCGCCTGCCTGGGGTCGTAGGGGCTCGCCACGCCGTGGTCGGGCAGTTCGATCGCGTCGCCGTCGCGGCTGAGCTTCTCCACCGGATACGTGTCCCGGCGCTTGCCCTCGGCGGCGAACGTCGCGTAGGCCGAGGCCATGTCGAGCGCGCTGGGCGTGGACGTGCCCAGCGAGACCGACGGTACGGGTGACAGGCCGGGCGTGGCCGCGGGCAGGCCCGCGTCCACGGCGGCCTTGACGACGCGATCGGTGCCCACGTCCATACCCAGTTGGGTGTAGACCGTGTTGACGGACTTGTCCATCGCCCGCGCGAGGGTGATCCGTCCGTAGCTCGCGCCGTCCTCGTTGCCCGGCTGCCACGGCCCACCGTTCTCGATCACGGGGCGACCGTCGGGGTAGTGGATCACCACGTTGTCGTTGCCGTCGTAGACCGTGCGCGGGGTGATCCGACCGCGCTTGCCGTTGCCGCCCTGTACGCCGTCGCGCAGGCCGGCCGCGAGCACGAACGGCTTGAACGTCGAGCCGACCTGCACGTCGCGACGGGTGGCGTCGTTGACGAACTGCTTGACGTAGTTCGGGCCGCCGTAGATCGCCACGATCCGCCCGGTGGCGGGTTCGACCGATGCCGCGGCGACCCGCACCCCCACGTCCACGGCACGATTGTCCGGATCCAGTGACCGGCCGAGTTGGTCCTGCACGGTTTGGTACAGCGCCTGGGTCTTGTTCTTGTCGAACGTCGTGGTGATCGAGTAGCCGCCGGAGTCCAGCCGGTCCTCGTCGACGACCTTGCGGTCGAGCAGATAGCGCTTGGCCATCTCGACCAGGTAGCCGTTCATCCCGCTCAGGTTGGCCGTCGGGCGCGGGTCGGCCGGCTCCGGGAAGACCATGCCGGCGCGCCGCTCCGGGGCGAGCCACTTCTCCTTGACCATGCCGTCCAGGACGTAGTTCCAGCGCGAGAGCACCCGGCGGCGGCCGGCGTCGGTGGTGTTCCTGACGTCGTTCGCGCTGGGCGCGTTCAGCAACACCGCGAGATAGGCGCTCTGTTCGACCGTGAGCCGACCGACGTCGACCCCGTAGTACGCCTGCGCGGCCGACTCGATGCCATACGCGCCCCGACCGAAGTACACGCTGTTCAGGTAGCCCGCGAGGATGTCGTCCTTGGACACCGTCCGGTCGAGCTTGATCGAGATGATCGCTTCCTTGAACTTGCGGCTGATCGTCTGTGCCTGGGTCAGGTAGACGTTCTTGACGTACTGCTGGGTGATCGTCGAACC
>NZ_WWJX01000977.1 GCF_009865215.1 Streptomyces sp. SID3343
CCCCGCGATCCGCCCGGCACCGCGTGCGCCAGCGACGCCGCCGCGACCTGCGACGCGGCGTCGGCGGCGGTGCTGCGCCCGCGTTCGAGATCGGCGAGCAGCGCGAGGAACACGGGTTCGATGAGCACCCTGATCCCGCGTTGGCGGGCCCAGTAGGTCCGGTCCGCGGACTCGTCGGGATCGGCCACCACGAGCACGTCGACACGGTCGTGGATTCCGGTCGCGATCGACAGGTCGGCGCGGGCCATCCGGCGCTCCAACTCGTCCCGGGTGACCGCGAGATAGCCGTGGAAGAGCACGTGCAGGCCCGATTCGAGCGGTCGCCCGCGCGCGAGGATCCGGGGACCGCCGTGCCCCTGCTCGACGGTGCTGCGGGCCATCCTGGCGAGGTCGTCGAGCGCGGTGCGCGGGATGCCCAACTGCGCGGCGACGCGGGTGAGATCGGCGCGTTCCTCGCGGTCGATCGGTCCCGCGGCGACCATCGAGGCCGCGAGCGCGGTCACGTACAGCCGGTCCAGGTCCTTGCGTTGCTCCTCGGAGATGCCCAGCGAGACGGCGAGTTCGGCGAGGTCGACCGCCTCCTGCGGGGTGATCACGCGGTCCTCCAGAGCCGCGTCGAGCACCGCGAGGTAGCTGTCGGGGCCCTCGCCCACGCCGATCGGCGGTCCGTACGCGCGGGCCTTCTCCAGGTACGACACCGCGTCCCGGCGGCGCACCTGCTCGGCCTCCTCGCGGGCCCGGCGGGCCACATGCGCGTCGTCGCGGGTGAACACGCGCGGCAAATCGGCGCTGCGGCGCGGCCAGTTGAGCGAGGCGGCCACGGTCCTGGCCTGCTGCCAGTGCCGGTCCTCCCCCGCGCCGCGCGCGAGGTAGTGCGCCAACAGGCGTGCGGTGCCCCGCGCCTTGGCCGCCGCGCCGGTACCGCTCTCCACCGCCACGTCGGCCGCCTCGCAGCACGCGAGCAGGGTGAAGCGCGGCGCCTCGGGCAGGTGGTGCGGGGCCTCGCGCATCGTGCACAGGGTGGTCAGCGGCGGCACCGTGGGTCGGCCCCGGCGTTGGAACTCGCGCTCGACGAAGCCGATGTCGAAGCGCGCGTTGTGCGCGACGACCACGCGTTGGCGCAACAGGTGGGCCAGCCACGGGGCGATCTCGGGATACGTCGGCGCATCGGCGACGTCGTCGTCGAACAGGCCGTGCGTCTGCACGTCGCCCGCCGGCCCCTGGGGGTCGAGCAGCGTCGTGAAGAACTCGGTCACGTTTCCGGCGAGATCGCATTGTGCCACCGCGATCTCGATGATGCGATGGCGATGCGGGGACAAACCCGTGGTTTCCACCGCCACCACCGAGTAGCCGGGGCATTCGAGGCGATCACCGATGCGCACAGTCACCCCCCAATGATGATGTGCCCGGTGCGGCCTCCTTCAGTCGCACCCCGGCAAGCCCGACCTGCGGCGCGCGTCCACGGTACGCGCTCGCGGCCGGTGCGGGGTACGGCACGACCGATCCGGCGTACCGTAACGCCGGTGACGTCCCGTCAGATATGACACAGGGTCAGGAGCCGCTTTCCGTGGGCGTCGGCGTGCCGACCCTGATGCCCTTGAGGATCGCGTCGAGTACGGACTTGTCGGGCGCCTTGGCGGAGTTCTCCAGTTTGATCACCACGCACGGATACTCGCCGTCCTCGTCCTTCTCGTCGATCGCCACGATCTGCGCCCACGCGGTGTCCGAGTCCATCTCCAGGTCCTTGGGCGTGCCGCGAACCTTGACCCGCAGTACGTAGCCCCGGTGCCCGTCGACGTCGACCCGCTTGTCGAGTTCGGTGTCGACGACGGTGACCTTGCTCGACTTCTTGACGATGTCCTTTTTCAGGTCGGCGATCAGGTCGTCGAACGTGTCCGCCGATTCGGTGACCACCGCCAGTCCCGCGCGGTAGCAGTCGGCGTCCTCGTCGTCGGAGGAATCCGACGACGAGGACGCCGACTCGGTGTCGGAGTCCGAGGTGGCCCCGGAGCTCGGTCCACCGCTCGGACACGGTCGGGTGAAGTACTGGTCCGCGGGCGAGTCCGGGTCCTTGGCGACCCAGCCTTTGAACTTGGGGACGGACAGGCCGGTCGCGCGGTCGGTGGCCCTCCCGTCGGTGGCCACACCCTGCTTGTCGTCGTTGCCGCCCAGGACCACGATCAGCACGGCGACCAGTGCGCCGACCACGACGAGGGCGAGCACGCTCAGGCCGATGGTCTTGCCCCGCCGGGGCCCGGGCGGGCCGTACGCGCCGCCGGGCGGGTAGGAACCGGGCTGATACGGGCCCGGCTGGTAGCCGGCCTGCGGGTAGCCGGACACCGGGCCGACCGCCCCGCCCGGAGGCATCCCGGGCGGCGGTGGGGGTATCTCGCTCGAGGCCCGAGCCCGCGTCGAGGCGGTCCACTGCGCGCCGTCCCACCAGCGCTCGGAACCGGGCGAGGAGGGGTCTTCGTACCAACCGGGCGGGATTGAGGCTGTCACTCGCGCACGGTACAGCCGGTCTCGGCGACGTACGAGCGCCGGCGGTCAAACGTGACCGTTCGGATACGTCGACGATCGCGGGTCGGTCGACGACCGGTCAGCCCAGGTCGAAGCCCAGCTGCCCGGCCGCGGCCGGCTCCGGGCGAACCCGCTTCAGGTGCCGCCAGGCGGGGAGGTCGTCCCAGTACGCCCACGACATCCGGTGCAGCGGGGTGGGGCCGTGCTCGGCGAGCGCGGCCCGGTGCACGGGCGCGGGGTAGCCGGCGTTGCTCTCGAACGCGTAGGCGGGGTACGCCTCGCCGAGCCCGGCCATCATCGCGTCGCGGTGGACCTTGGCGAGCACGGACGCGGCCGCGACGCTGATGCAGGACTGGTCGCCCTTGATCACGCAGCGCACGTTCCAGGGCGTGCCGAGAAAGTCGTGCTTGCCGTCGAGCACGATCGCGTCCGGCCGCACCGGCAGGGCCTCCAGGGCGCGCACCGCGGCCAGGCGCAGCGCGGCCGTCATGCCCAGTTCGTCGATCTCCTCGGCCTCGGCGACCCCGAACGCGTGCGCGATCACCCACGGGTCGACGGCCGCGGCGACCTCTTCGCGGCGTTTCGCGGTGAGCAGCTTGGAGTCGGTGAGGCCGGCGGGCGGCGCGGACAGGTCGGTGACGGCGGCGGCGACCAGGACGGGCCCCGCCCACGCGCCGCGACCCACCTCGTCGACGCCGGCGACGGTGACCGCACCGCGCGCGAGCAGTGCGCGTTCGACGTCGTAG
>NZ_WWJX01000978.1 GCF_009865215.1 Streptomyces sp. SID3343
GTGCCCACGCGCGGCGGTGACGCGTGGCTGCCCGCGTTCGGGCGGGCATCGCTGCCCGGGCTCGCGACGTGGGACACCGCGGAGGTCGTGCGGCATGCGGGTCGGCTGACGCTGCGGGCCGGCGGCGCCGAGGTACGGGTGCCGATCCGACCGGAGTTGCCGGTGCCCGGGTGGCGTCCCGCGCGCCGGTTGCGTTTCGGGCCCCGGGGCGGGGCGGGCACCGTCCTGCTCGACGATCTCGGCTTCCACCGGGTGCTGCCGGTCGATCCCGCGCACGCCGGCCCGCCCCTGGACGCGGAGGCGGCGGAGCGCTGGGCGAGGTTGCTGGACGACGCGTGGCCGGTGTTGTGCGCCGCGGACCCGCAGTGTGCCTCGGACGTGCGCAGTCTGCTGCGCTCGGTCGAACCGGTGCCGGCGAGCAGTCCGTTCCTGGCCGAGAGCGCGACCTCGGGGGACGGCGTCGGCGCGGTCGCCGGTTCCGACCCCGGCAACGCGGTGGAGTTGGCCGCGACCCTCACCCACGAGGCCCAGCACAGCAAGTTGGGCATGCTGATGCATCTGTATCGGCTGGTCGACCAAGAGACCGAGGATCGCTTCTATGCCCCGTGGCGCCACGATCCGCGCCCGTTGCGGGGCATGTTGCAGGGCATCTACGCGTTCATGGGCGTGGCCCGCTTCTGGCGGGGGCACCGGCTGGGCGATCTGTCCGGCGCGAGTGACCCGCACGCGGGGCTGGCCGCGTTCGAGTTCGCGCTGTGGCGCAGGCAACTCGCGGTGGCCCTGGCAGGTTTGGGCGATCAGCCCGAACTGCGGCCGTTGGGGCGCCGGTTCGTCGAACTGCTCGGCGACGTGGTCGACGGGTGGCAGGAGGAACGGCTGCCTGCGGCGGCCCAGGTCGCGGCCGACCGGGTGGCGGCGGATCACAGTGTGCGGTGGCGGCTGCACCATTTGGCTCCGCATCCCGAACTGGTCGCGGCGTTGGCCGGCGATCCCTCGCGGGTGGACGAGGTCGCGCTGTTCGCCGGGCGGGGGCCGGCCCTGGAGCCGGATCCGCGGGTACCGAGTCTGAACGTGTGGTGGTCGCTGACTCGCAGCGGGCTGGGCGCGCGCACCGGTCCGGGTCCCGACGAGAACTCCGTCGACGGGCCGCGAGGCGAGGCGGACCGGCTCGCGCGGGGGCGGTCGCGCATCCCCGATGTGCGGCCGGCGGACCTGGTGTTGCTGCGGGGTGACGTGGACCGGGCTACCGCTCTGTACGCGGCCGAGATCACCCGGGCGCGGGCCGAAGGGCGTGGGCCGCGGGCGAGCGCGGGGGCCTGGGCCGGGCTTCGGCTGACCCTGGAGACGGGCCGGGGGCCGGTGGACGCCGCCCGCGCGTTGTGGTTTCAGCCGGAGTTGGTCGCGGCGGTGTACGCGGCCGTGCTCGAT
>NZ_WWJX01000979.1 GCF_009865215.1 Streptomyces sp. SID3343
CCCTCACGCCGATGCCCGTTGCACCCACCCTGTCGGCCGCTTTGCAGCACCCGCCGGTTACCCGCACCCTCGCGCCGACGCCGGTCGCACCGCCCCTCGCACCCGCCGGTTGGACCCGCTCTCCCGCCGATGCCGGTCGCACCCGCCCCGCCCCTCGCGCCCGTCGCACCCACCCTCACGCCGATGCCCGTCGACCCCCCGTCGCACCCACCCCCTCGCACCCGCCGGCCGTACCCACCCCGTCGGCCGCTTCGCAGCGCCCGCCGGTTACCCGCACCCTCGCGCCGACGCCGGTCGCACCGCCCCTCGCACCCGCCGGTTGGACCCGCTCTCCCGCCGATGCCGGTCGCACCCGCCCCGCCCCTCGCGCCCGTCGCACCCACCCCCTCGCACCCGCCGGCCGCATCCACCCCGTCGGCCGCTTCGCATGGATTGTCCGAAATCCATGCGAAGGGGTCGCGGCGCTCACTACGCTCTGCGACGTGGCGCTATCTCCCGATTCCTGCGGCATCGTGGCCGACTTCGGAACCTGGCTCGCACAGGCGCGGCCGGCCGGTCCGGTCGCATCCGACCCGTGCGACACCGAGCGGATCGTCGACGTGCTCGGTACTCTCCTCGACCTGCGGGTGGCCTGCCTGCACGCGCACGACCACACCCGGTGGCGCGCGCGAGACCTGGACGCGCTGCTCGACACGCTCGTCCCCGCGCACGTGGCGCTGCCGCGGGACGACACGGTGAAACTGGTCGTGCCGGCGGTGCGGCTCTTCCTGGACTTCCTCGACGCCTGCGACCGGGCCCACCCCGACAGCGACGACCGGGCGGAACTGGCCGCGGTACTGGCCGGGCACGAGGGCGAACTCGCGGCCAGGATGGCCGACTCGGCGCGGTGGGGGGCGGCGAAGCGGCTGTTCGTGGCGGGCTATGCCACCGGGCCGGGGCGGGGCAGGGCCTTGCCGGCGATCCCGTTACCCGACGAGGCCGAGCTCGCGCGGGCTGCGGCGCTGGCCCCGTCGTTCGCGGCCGCGATCACGCTTGCGCGGTGGGTCGGGGCGGGTCGGCCGGTCACCGCGACCG
>NZ_WWJX01000980.1 GCF_009865215.1 Streptomyces sp. SID3343
ACTGGCCGACCCGCGACCCCCTTCCCTGCGGCCCGGTCCGCCCGTGCCGAAAACCCCGTGCGCGACGGCGCGATCGAGCCGTCGCACGCTCGGGAGACGGGGCGCCGGGCCGAGCCGGCCCGTCCTGGCCCGTGCTCGGACGGGTCGGGCTGTGCCGGCCCGGTTCCCGGACCACTGCCAGGCTAGGAAGCGGCGGGACTTGCCGTCCGGGACTCCCACCCCTAGTCACTCGTCCGAGTGAAGCGGGCGTCACTCGCTCGGGTCACAGTCCGAGCCTGCGGTATCGGGCGAGCCGGGCCGCCACCCGAGCGTCCCCATCCAGCGCGCGCAACGCGGTGAGCTCGTGCTCCAACACCCCCGCGACGCGCCGCACGAACGCGCCGGGCTCCTCGGCGGCGTCCGGGAGTTCGGGCACGACCCGGTCCACGATGTGATCGCGCAACAGGTCGGCCGAGCGGATCCCCTGCCGGCCGGCGATCTCGGCGGCGCGCTCGGTCGTGCGGTACAAGATCGCCGACGCGCCCTCCGGCGGCAGCGGCGACAGCCA
>NZ_WWJX01000981.1 GCF_009865215.1 Streptomyces sp. SID3343
GGGGGACTTCGAGGTGCCCGACCCGCTCCCGATAGGCGGCCGCCGCGCTGAGCGCGATCTCGAACGCCTGCTCCCGCGTCCGCGTGGGCTTGGGTCCCTTGGGCTCGGCCATCCCACCCCCACCGGCCGCACTGCCCGCCTGCTGCACCACGGCGTCGGCCACCGCCCCGGGCCGGGTGAGCCCCAACTCGACCAGGCGCTCGTGCTGCTCCCGGCCCAGTGTGTCCCAGGCGGCGCGTTGCCGGGCGGCCCACCGCCCGATGGTCTCGACGCGGTGGACGGCGTCCAGGGCGATGTGCTCCAGTCGGGCTCCGGTGCCGCGCGTCCGCAGGAGTTCGCCGACGTACGTGAGGCGTCGTTGCGAGGACACCGGCCAGTGCGGCGGGTTCCAAGGCTCGGCCTCGACGAGCGCGTCGAGGGCCTCGCGCCGTTCGGCGTCGAGGCCGCTCTTGCGGTCCTGGGTTCGTTTGGTCTCGAGCCATTTGCCGATCGGGAATCCTTCGATGACGGCGTCGGCGGGGGCGGCGAGGGTGGCGTGTTCGTGGGCGTATTGGCGCGCTGTGGCCGGCCCGTCCTCCCAGGCCCGATCGAGCAGGGACCACACCATTCCCAACTCGTTCAGTTTCTGGATCTGCTTGGTGTTCGGTCGCCCTGCGGCGTGTTCTCTGCGTTGTTCGGAGATCCAGCCGCCGAGTGGGAATTTCACGCCGTGGTGGTCGCCGTCGAGGGGGACGCGCAGGTCGGGATGGTTGCGGCGGTAGCGTTCGGCGGCGCGCAGGCCGCGCAGCCCGATTGCGGGCCGACGACGTGCATTTCCACGAAATGGGCGATTTCGACAGGCTCGCGCAGGGTGGAGAACCGCAGGATCGGCCGCCACTCCTGCCGCTCCTCCCCACCCTCGTTCTCGTCGTCCTCGCCGGCGGTGTCGTCCTGGTCCGTCTTGTCGGTCGCGTTCGCCTTGGGGTGTGCCGTTGACCTGGGGGACGGCCAGGACGTCGACGATGTCCGCGTCGTGGGCCCGCAATGCCTGAAGCACGCGCTGGTGCGGTCGCCGGCTCGGCGAGATCAGCATGCCGTCGCGGTGCTCACCGGCCTGAAGGAAGATCGGGACGAGGATGGTGGCGATCTTGTCGCCGCGCGCGGACGGTCGCACGGCGCGTCCCACGGCCTGGAGGATCTCCACGATCGACTCTTTGGGGTGCAGGATCGCGATCGAGTCGATTTCGGGCACGTCCACGCCCTCGCCCAACACGCGGTAGTTCGAGACGAAGGACCGGTCGACGAGGACGCCGTTCTCGTCGGCGCCGGTGCCGAAACGGCCCAGGACCTGCCGCCGGTGGCCGGAGTCGTGTTCGCCTTGCTCTACGTGTTGCGTTCGTCGGTCCGCACCCTCGGGCGAACAGGCTGGTCAACACGCCGAACAGCGCGCCCGACGGTGCGGACTGCTTCTCCTGGACACGCCTTTGCCTTCGGACCGGGGGCGCAGCCGTCGTGTCCTCGCCCGACCCGAGGCCCCGCCCCGACTCATCGGAGGCGCGAGTGTGGTGCTCCGGCGAACGGTGGGCCGCCCGACCGAACCGGCGCCGGCTAGCGGTTGTCCCCGCTCGCGGCGCGCACCGCCCGCGCCGG
>NZ_WWJX01000099.1 GCF_009865215.1 Streptomyces sp. SID3343
GCCCTGATCACCAGCATGCCCGGCATCGGCGACATCCTCGGCACCGAGTTCCTCGCCGCCACCGGCGCCGACACGACCCGCTTCGCCACACCCGACCGGCTCGCCGCCTACGGCGGACTCGCCCCGGTCCCCCACGACAGCGGCACCAGAAGCGGCATCCGACACCGCCCCCGCAACTACCACCGCGGACTCCAACGCGTCTTCTACCAATCCGCCCGCATCAGCATCCGCTGCTGCCCCGCCTCACAGACCTACTACGACCGCAAACAAGGCGAAGGCAAATCCCACACCCAAGCCGTCATCGCCCTCGCCCGCCGAAGAGTCAACTGTCCTCAAACGCGGCCTCCGCCACATCCAGCGACCCCCCCACCTCAGCGACGGCCGCCTCACCGAAACCGGCCTCCTCATCCAACCCAGGGAACGAGAACCGGTCCACCGACTTTACGACCAAAATCTCAGTAGCTGGGGGCCAGCGTTGGCAGGATCTGCTTCCAGGCGAGCTCGCCGCCGGCGGCCTCCATCACCAACGAGGGGTTCCAGAAGTCACGGAAGAGCGCGATCCGCCCCTGTTCAAAGCGCACCACCGACAGGTAGGTCTGGTGGTACTGGCCCCCGGTGGCGATCAGAGTGCACTCGCCGGTGAAGCCCGCGATGACCAGACCGTCCTCGTTGGCGGTATAGAACTCGGGTTCGGAGAATTCGACCTTCAACTGCTCCCGGAACATCGTCATTTGGGTGAGCAGCGCCTCTCGGCCCTGCATTTTGGTAGGAAGGCCCCAGGCCGGATACGGGAATTCAAGGATGCCGTCCTCGGTGAAGCCGTCGATCCATTCCTCGATTCTGCCTTCCGACAGCAGGTCCAGGCCGTGCGTGAACAGGTCCTTCAGCTCCTGCGGAGAGGTCATACCGGTGTTCCTCTTCTCTGTGTTGTGGTGTCGGGTCGCGCGGATGGCGGTCAGTGGGCGGGAGTGACGATGCCGCCGAGGATCCGGTCGATTGCCCGGTCGGGCAGCAGCCTGGCCAGCACGCGGCTGCCGGTCGCGTCCCGGCCGACGTGGTAGCGGGTTCTGGGTCGCTCGGCGACCAGCGCGCGGAAGACCACCCGGGCGACGTCGTCGGGGGTCGTGCGGCTGCTCCGGGCCGAGGTTTCGTTGGTTTCCATGAACCGCGGGAACGTGCTGCGGTAGAGCTCTCGGACCGGCTCCGGGACGCTCTCCAGCGCCCGGTTGCCCGCGCCGGACATCTTGTCCCAGAGCGGGGTCAGGACGGCGCCCGGCTGGACCACCGCGACGGGGATTCGCTGCGGGGCGAGCTCGCGGCGCAGCGCGTCGCTGAGTGCTTCCTTGGCGAACTGGGCGGCGGCGTAGGCGCCGAGGTAGGGGATTGCGATGTTCCCAAGGCCCGAGGTCACGTTGACGATCCGTCCGGCGCCGGCCCGCAGCAGCGGCAAGAATCCCTGGATGACCAGCAGTTGACCCGTGACGTTGGTGTCCAACTGTCGGCGCATGAGCTCGCTCGGTACGCATTCCAGTGGAGCCGTGACGGCGATGCCCGCGTTGTTGACCAATCCCCACAGCCCGGCTTCACCGGCCGACTCGGTGACCTCGTATACGGCGGCTTGGACCGACTTCTCGTCCGTCACGTCGACGATCACCGGGGTCAGCCGTCCGGTGGCGGCCACGCGCAGCCGCTCCCCGTCCTCGGGGCGGCGGACTCCGGCGAAGACGTGGAAGCCCACCCGCGACAGGTGGAGCGCGCATACCTCCCCCAAACCCGAGGAGGCTCCGGTGATGACCACACCCCGGCCTGCGGGTGACGACGGGCCCGACGATTTCGGCACGTGCTTCCTCCGGGTTCAGAACTTCGAGGCGGACAGGACCGCGTCCAGCGAGCCGGCGGCGAACCGTTCCGCCCCTTCGCCGTAACCGTCTCCGCAAAGGTAAAGTTCCGGATTTGTCGGTCCATGGCGGGTGTTGGCGGTCCCACAGTAGAGGGCGTTGACGGAAATGCCCGGGATGGACCCGCGCCGGAAACCTGCCAGAGCCCAATCGTGCCGCGCAAGTCGTACCGACCCACGGGGGAGTCGCGGGGTGGGCGATCCCGCTCGTTCGTGAACCGCGAGAACCGGCCGCCTGTGGCTACGGATCTCGGGGAGACCGGGCCATCACCGCGACGACGGCCGAATGCTCGCCGCGCCGCCGGCCCCGGCCGAGGGCGCGGGCCGTCGACCACCGGGAGACGCCGGCACGGCAGTCAACGACGGTCGAGGCGGGGGCCACCATCGCGGCGGCGAGCGGGCTGCGCGTCGTGATCCGCTCCCGGCGGCGGGCCTCGGATTTCTGGCGACCCGTCGGACAGTGCGTCCGAAGGGGTGAAAAAAGGATCGGCCGCCTCTTGACAGGTTGTGCTCCACGACTGGGCTCGTCATGGTTACTTCTGACATTCCCCCCTTCGTCCCACAGGAGGAAGCATGACCACTGCGACGCAGGACGTCATCACCACCAAGCTCGAGCGCACGTTCGACACCATGGATGCCAACCACGACGGCTATCTGGACTGGACGGACTACCAGAAGCTCGCCGACCGTTACATCCAGGCATACCGGCTCGACAAGAACGACCGCCGGGCCAGGGCGCTCCAGACCTTCTGCCAGATCTACTGGCTGGAGCTGCTGCGTCACGCGGGCGTGGACGGAGATCGGCTCACGAAGGACGAGTTCGTCACGGCCAACCGCCTCGCGGTCGTCGACACCAGTCGGCTCAACGTGACCGAGGGTGGCGGCCATGCGATCTTCGACGTCATCGATGTCGACGGCGACAACGAGATCAGCAAGGACGAGTTCGCCCGCTTCCTGAGGGATGTGTGGAAGAGCGACGCGCCCGACGCGATGGACATGTTCACCAAGCTGGACACCGACGGGGACGGTGCGATCTCGCGCCATGAGTTCATCCGCGCGGTGCGCGAGCACTTCCTCTCGAACGACCCGGACGCACCGGGCAGCCTGTTCTTCGGGCGCGTCTGAGCGGATTCGCGCGAGTTGGTACTGCAACCGCACTCCCGGCATGCGCTCCGGCCGGGCAAGTCACCGTAGCCACACCGGAGTGAGGGACGACTACCTCCGGGCGCCGGTCACTGCGGATGCATCCCGGATCATCAGGTTTCGGTGATGCAGCCTTAGGGTGCGCACCGCGAAGAGTGGCACACGCCGCCCGACCGGCGGCGGCACGCCGAGTGCGGTTGCAGTACTCGTCGCGACGAACGCGGTCGCGACGAATGAGCTGGGGCGGCCCTGTGGCGTTCGGCAGCCGCACCCCCGACGGGCTCATTCCCCAGCACGGTTTCAGCCTCGATCCACCGCCTGAATTCCGATCGTCGGATTCGGGCGGATCGAGGACGCTTCGGCCTGTGGGCAGTGGTGATCACCGGGCGCGCGGACAGCGATCCGATGGTTCAGGTGCGCACGCGGCATACCGGTGGCTGTCCACAGGGTCGACGAAGTCGTGTTCCCAGCGCCGACGTTGGGGCAGATGATGGAGTCCGGCGCGGGAGGCTCCCCGTCTACGGCCGCTTCGGTGTCACTCCCCCTCACCGGTTGACGCGCCCCCCGCATCCCCTTCGGCCATGAACAGGGCTCCCGGCCACGCAACCGCCGGTTGCGGCAGGCCCGTTCCCACCGGCGGGTGATGTTCATGTCCCCGAAGAGGTGAAGTCACGGCTCATCCGTTCCATCCGCATTGCCGTGATTGTAGCTATTGATACGGTTGCCGCCCCGGTCCTCGTCGTAGGACCAGCGGTGTGGGCCGCCCGGCCCCAACCGCAGCACGCGGCTCGACGAACCGTGAAAGAAGGCCACCTCATGCTGACGCAACACCCTGACACCCCTGGCGAAGTGGGGACCTTCTACAACCGCCACACGGATGTGTACGACCGTGCGCTCGGCGGCAACATCCACGTCGGTTACTGGGACGACGAAGCGGATGACAGCCCCATGCGGGAGGCAACCGACCGGCTGACGGACCTCGTCGCCGAACGCCTCGCCCCCGCCGAGGGCCAACAGTTGCTCGACGTGGGCTGTGGCCACGGGAGCACCGCGGCGCGCATCATCGCGCACCACGCCGTGCAGATCACCGGCGTCAGTGTCAGCGACTACCAGGTCGACCTGGCCAACAACCGCCCGCAGCCGCCGGATCTCCCCGGACGGGCCACGTTCCGGCTGGCCGACGCCATGGAACTTCCTTTCCCGGACGAGTCCTTCGACGGTGCGTACGCCATCGAGTCCTTGATGCACATGAAGGACAAGGAGGCGGCCATCGGCCACATCGCACGGGTCCTGCGTCCTGGTGGACGGCTGGTCATCGCCGAGCATCACCTCGAAGGTGAACTCGACCTGCCGGACGTCGCCCGCATGGCCGACGCGTACGCGTTCTTCAAGTTTTCGCTGAGCACCGACAGGTACGGGAAGCTGCTCCGGGAAGCCGGGCTGAAGGTGGTGGATTACACCGACATCACCGAGAACGTCCGGCGTTCCTACGACAGCATGGTCGGTGCCTGGCGGGACGCCGCACGCAGTGATCTCGACGGCGAGGCGGCGCGCGAATGGGAAACGGCAGCCGACTTGGGCGAGTGGTTCTTCGGCGCGGTCCCACAGCTCCGCTACGGATTCCTGACCGCCGTTCGCCCCTGAGTCCCCACTAGTGCCGTCGAGGTCGTGAGCCATGCCCTCCCCGCCTCCCCGGAACCGCTGCCCCTACCGCCTGGACGGCAGCGCCGCAGACGTCCACGGCGAAGGCGCGGCGCTGCGCGCTCTGGGGCCCGCCGCCCGGGTCGAGCTGCCCGGTGGTGTACCGGCGTGGTCGGTGACCGACCCGGGCCTGGTCCGGCGGTTGTTGGCGCACCCCCGGGTCTCCAAGGACGCCCACCGGCACTGGCCCGCCTTCCTCGACGGCGACCTTCCCGTCGACTGGCCGTTGCGAATCTGGGTCGACATCCGCACCGTCCAGACCGCCTATGGGCCCGACCACAGCAGGCTGCGCCGTCCGTTGGTTCCGGCGTTCACCGCCCGTCGCGTACGGGCCCTCGCCCCGTGGATCGAGAAGACCACCGCCGCGCTGCTGGACGACCTCGCGGGGGCGGCTGCCGCCGCCGACGGGGTCGTGGACCTACGGGCGTACTTCGCCTCGCGGCTGCCGTGGTTGACGGTCACCACGCTCCTCGGCCTGCCGGAGGCCATGCACGACGGCTTCCAGGGCATCAACGACACCGTGTTCGTTACCGATCTGACCGCGGAGCAGGCCGCCGCCAACACAGCCGAGGCCGCGCAGCTCCTCGCGGATCTGATCGCGGTCAAGACCGAGCACCCTGGCGACGACGTCACCAGTGCCCTGGTCAACGCCCACCGCGCGGGCTTGCTCAGTGAGCGGGAACTGGCCGACAGTCTCTGGATGATGATGGGCGCCGGCTACGGGACCACGGCGAACCTGCTGGACCACGCCGTGGTCGGCCTGCTCACCCACCCGGCCCAGCTGGAGCTGGCCATGTCGGGCCGGGTCGGCTGGGACCAGGTCGTGGAGGAGACTCTGCGCCACCAGGCTCCGGTGGCCAGCTTCATGATGCGCTTCCCCATCGAGGATCTGTACGACGAGGCGACCGGGCTGACCTTCTCGCGGGGCGACGCCCTCGTCATCAACTATGCCGCGGTCGGCCGCGACCCCCGGGTGCACGGCGCGGACGCCGATCTCTTCGACATCACCCGCGCCACTGCCCGCGAGCACCTGGCTTTCAGCCATGGCCCCACCTACTGCCTGGGCGCCGAACTCGCCCGCCTCGAAGGACGCATCGCGCTGCCCGCGCTCTTCTCCCGGTTCCCCGCCCTCGAACTCGCCGTCCGGCCCGACGGTCTGACTCCGCTGCCCTCCCTCATCTTCAACGGGCACAGGGAGATCCCCGTACGACTCGAAGGAAACCCCGACAGGTGAGCACGAACCATCAGTTGACTGCTTATCAGCGAGACGTGTGGTCCGTCGGCTCCCAGACCCCGGAATCACCACAGTTCAACTGCGTTCTCCACGAGCGTCTGCACGGTGGGGTCGACCACGACAGGCTTGCCGCCTGCGCTGAGCACGTGTTGCACCGCCACGAGACGTTCCGGCTGCGGTTCGCCGACAGCGCCGGCGTTCCCGTCCAACGGGTGGCGCAGGAGCGTATTCCGGTCACGGTGATCGATCTCTCGAACGGACCCAAGCCGGATAGTGCCTGCGCCGAGTGGATGCGCAGATCGATGGCCGCCGCCCTGCCGCTCGCCGGCGGCTCCCTGGTCGAAGCCGCACTCCTCCTGGAGAGCCCGGACGTCACACATCTGCACCTCAAGGCACATCACATCGTCGCCGATGGCTGGACCCTCGACCGGCTGAGCCACGAGATCTTCCAGGAGTACGCCGGGGGGCCGGGCGACGATCCGCAGCGGCGCACCCGCGAGGCGTCCTCCTATCTGGCGTTCGTCGAGGAGGACGCCGCCTACCGAGCCGGTGCGGACGGCGACCGTGACCGCGCTTTCCACCGGGAATACCTCCTCGGCGTGGCACCCGCGCTCTTTACCCGTACGACGGACAGCGGCCCGCAGGAGCGAGGCCGCCACTCGTTCGTGATCGACGGTGCCGTCATCGGCCGGGTCCGCGCTGCGGGCTTCTGGCCGTTCACGTACGTCGCGGCGATGCTCGGTGCGTATCTGACGCGCCTACATCGGAGCGAGGAGGTGGTGCTCGGCGTCCCCTTCCTCAACCGTCCTACGGAGCGTCACAAGGACGTTCTCGGCCAGTTCGCCAACACCCTGCCGCTACGGGTCGCGGCACCCGGCGGGCGGACCGTTCGGGAACTGCTCGCCCGGATCCAGGGCTCGACCCGCGTGCTCCGGCGTCACGAACGACTCTCGCTCGGCGACATCCTGCGCGAAGTGCCCGCAGCGGCCCAGGGCCCACGGCAGCTCTTCGATGTGACGCTCTCCTACTTGAACTGGTCCCGGCCGGACCAAGTCCCCGCGGTCGTGCGGAGGGGGGCGCTTATGGCTCCCTCGCACGACCAGGATGCACTGGGCGTCATGGTGTCCGCGTTCGACGACACGACGGACATCCGGGTCGACCTGGATTACGCGTGCGACGTCTTCGATGAGGACCTACCCATTGCCTCCGTGGCCGGTCACCTCACGACGCTCCTGGAACACGGTCTGGACCTGGCGGACCGGCCACTGTCCGACGTCCCCATGTTGACGCCGGCCGAGTACCGGGATCTCACCGCCGGGCGCGCCCACGGCCCGCAGGTTCCCTATGCGGACCAGGCCACCCTGCACGGGCTATTCGAGGCGCAGGCCGCCCGCCGGCCGGACCAGACCGCAATCATCGCGGCGTCCGGGGAGACGTTGACCTACGCCGAACTCGACGGGCGGGCCAACCGTGTCGCGCGGGCCCTGCGCGCGGAGGGCGTCGGCCCGGGCGACCGGGTCGCGGTGATGGCGGAGCGGGGACCGCACCTGCTGGTCGCGCTGCTCGGCACGCTGAAGTCCGGCGGCGCCTACGTACCGGTGGACCCCGGCTACCCGGTCGAGCGGGTGGACTTTCTGCTGCGCGACAGCCGTGCCAAGGTGGTGATCGTCGATGGCGACGCGCCCGCCGGCTTACCCGAGGACGCGACCGTGCGACGCGTCGGCGACCTGCTGAACGGCAGCGGAGCTCCGGTCGAGCCGCTCGCCGGCTCCCGTGACCTCGCCTACGTCATCTACACTTCCGGCTCGACCGGACAGCCCAAGGGCGTCATGGTCGAGCACCACAGTGTGGTCAACCGCCTCGCGTGGATGCAGCGTCGCCACCCGCTCGGGGAACGGGACGTCCTCCTGCAGAAGACGCCGGTCTCTTTCGACGTCTCGGTGTGGGAACTGTTCTGGTGGGCCGTCGAGGGCGCGACCGTGGCCCTGCTGCCGCCCGGCGGCCAGCGGGACCCGCGCGAGGTCCTGCGGGCGATCGGCGAACACCGGGTCACCGCAGTACACTTCGTCCCTTCGATGCTCGGCCCGTTCCTCGACCTGCTGGAGGAGTCGGCCTCCTCACACCAGGCCATCCGGACGCTGCGGTACGTCTTCAGCAGTGGCGAGGCCCTGCCCGCCGCCCGGGTCGAGCAGTTCAACCGCTTGGCCGAGCGGTGCCATCGCGAGGGCGACGCCGAGCACCCGGTGCGACTGGTGAACCTTTACGGCCCGACCGAGGCCACCGTCGACGTCTCGTTCTACGACTGCCCGGGCGACCCCGCCCGCCCCATCGCGCGGGTGCCCATCGGCCGGCCGATCGACAACACCAGGCTGTACGTGCTGGGCACCGACGACCTGCCGCAACCCGTAGGAGTCGTCGGCGAGTTGTGCATCGGCGGAGCCGGCGTCGCCCGAGGGTATCTCGACTGCCCGGAGCTGACCGCCGAGAAGTTCGGCGACGACCCGTTCGTGCCGGGCGGCCGCCTCTACCGCAGCGGGGACCTGGCCCGATGGCTCGCGGACGGCACCCTGGAGTACCTCGGGCGGGCCGACAGCCAGGTCAAGATCCGCGGCAACCGCGTCGAGCCCGACGAGGTGGCCGCAGTCCTTCGTGCGGTGCCCGGAGTACTGGACGCCATCGTCGTGGGCCGTACCACCCCCGACCGGGGAACCGTCTTGGCCGGCTATTACGTCGCCGACGCCCCGATCGCCACGGTGCTGCTGCGCGAGCGTCTGGGGCGGAAGCTGCCGGCATTCATGGTCCCGGCGTCCTTCACCCGGCTCGACGGCGTGCCGCTGACCCCGAGTGGCAAGGCCGACCGCCACGCGCTGCCACCATCGCACGACGCCCCGGAGGCCACCGGCGGCGGGCAGCCGCGCAACCGTACCGAGGCCGTCCTGGCCGACGTCTGGGCCGGTGTCCTGGGTCATGCGGTCGTGGGGGTACACGACGACTATTTCGCCCTCGGTGGCGACTCGATCCTGATGCTCAAGGTGCGCGCCGAGGCGGAGGCCCGGGGCCTGCGCTTCTCGCTCACCGACCTCCTGCGGAACCCGACGGTGGCCGGCCTGGCCGTGCACGCCCGGGACCGCGACGCCGGCGGGGCCGAGGCCGTCCCGGCCCCGTTCGCCCTCGTGGCCGCCGTCGACCGGCCCCGCCTGCGGAACGCCGAGGACGCCTACCCGCTGACCCGGCTCCAGCTCGGCCTGCTCTACCACAGCCGCAGGCATGAAACCTCGGCCAGGTATCGGGACGTCTTCCGGTACACCCTCGAAATGCCGTGGAACGAAGAGGGCTTCCGCCGCTCCTTCGACCGGCTGACGGCACGGCATCCGGCGCTGCGCTCGGCCTTCGACCTGGCCGCCGCCGAACCGCTGCAGGTCGTCCGCCGGCAGGTGCGCGGCGGCCTGGAGATCGCGGACCTGCGTCCGCTCGACAGCGCGGTGGCCGAGGCCGAGGTGCGCGCGCATATCGAGGAACGCCGCCGCCACCCTTACGTGTTCGACCGGGCGCCGCTGTACCTGTTCCGGGCCCATGTGCGTCCCGCCACCGTCGACTTGGTGCTCAGTTTCCACCACGCGCTCCTCGACGGCGGCAGCGTCGCCACCCTGCTCCAGGAACTGCTCCAGGACTACGCCCACGGCCTCGGCCTGGATGCCGGCCCCGTCGACGACACGGTGCCTCCCTCACCTGCGGCCCACGCGCGGCTGGAACAGGCCGCCCTGCGTTCAGAGGAGGCCCGGCGTTACTGGCGGAAGAAGCTGACCGGCTGCGAGCCCGTGCCGATCGAGGCGTTCTCGCCCCACCTGCCCGGTACCGGCCACCCGCCGGCCTCGCGGCGGGTCGACCTGCCCGGAGCCCTCGTCGAGCGAGTGCGGCACTTCGCGGCCGAACACGCCTTGCCCGTGAAGTCCGTACTCCTCGCGGCGCACGGCCTGACGCTGGCCATGTTCGCCGGTACCCGTGACGTGACCACGGGCCTGATCACCCACGGCCGGCCCGAACTGGCCGGAGCGGAGCGCACCGCCGGACTCTTCCTGAACACCGTGCCAGTACGCCTGGACACCGCACCGGACAGCTGGCTGGACGTGGCGCGCGAGAGCTTTCGCCAGGAGCAGGACAGCCACCCCCACCGTCGCTACCCGCTGAGCGCCATCCAGGAGGACCACGGTGGGCCCGTCGTGGACACCGCCTTCAACTACGTGCACTTCCACCAGCTTTCCCACGTCCTCGGCCTGCCCGGTCTGCGGCTCACGGAGTTCCGCACCTGGGAGGAGAACGACTTCCGGCTTCTGGTGAACGCGGTCACCGAACCGGACGGCACCGGCATGTGGCTGCGGGTCGACTGCGACGGCGCGACGTTCTCCGCCGAGCAGGGCGACCTCTTCGCGGCCGGCTACCTGAGCATCCTGCGCCGCATGACGGAACAGCCGCACAGTAAACCGGACTTCGCTTTCCTTGCCTCCAGTCCGGTCCTCGCCACCCCCGCGGAGCAACCCACGGTCGTGGCGCGCTTCGCCGAACAGGCCGCGCGCACCCCTGACGCGACCGCGCTGGTGATGGGCGAGGAACGGTGGAGCTACGCTCGGCTGGCCGAGGCCGCCGAGAACGTGGCCGGGCGGCTGTGCGCACTCGGCGCCCCGGCGAACGCCCGGATCGGGATCGCCATGAACCGGTCCCCGCTGACCATCGCCGTGCTCCTGGGTGTCCTGCGGGCCGGATGCGCGGTCGTCCCGATGGATGTCGGCTACCCTGCCCCCCGGCTGGCCGCGATGCTGGAGCAGGTCCGGCCCTTCCGCGTCGTGGCCGAGTCCGCGTACGCTCACCTCGCCGGTGACCCGGCGCTGCTGCTGCCCGCCGAGTCGGTCACCGCACCGGCGCCGACATGCCGGGCGCAGGGCGGGCCGGAGGTAGAGAACACCGCGTACGTCCTGTTCACCTCCGGCTCCACCGGAGCCCCCAAGGGCGTCGCCATGCCGCACCGCACCCTGGCCGGCCTGGTGGCCTGGCAGAACCGGGCGCCCAGCGCAGCCGCGGGCGGGGTGACTCTGCAGTACGCACCGCTGACCTTCGACATCTCCTTCCAGGAGATCTTCTCCACGCTGTGCTTCGGCGGCACGCTGTGCCTGGCCGGTGACGCCGAGCGGCGCGACATGCCCGCACTGCTGCGCCTGCTCGACCGCGAGCGCATCGAACAGGTCTTCCTCCCCCCGGTGGGCCTCCAACAACTGGCCGAAGCCGCCGGCACTCTGGGCATCACCCCTCGGACCCTGCGGATTCTGATCATCTGCGGCGAGCAACTGCGCGTCACCCAGGAGATCCGCGCGCTGTGCGCGAAACTCCCGGGAGCCGTGCTGGAGAACCAGTACGGCCCGACCGAGACACATGTGGTCACCGCGTTCACCATGACCGGGGACCCTGCGGCCTTCCCCGCGCTGCCGCCGATCGGCGGCGCCATCACCGGGGCCGAGGTGCACGTCCTGGACGAGCGGCTGCGTCCGGTTCCGGTCGGGGCGCGTGGCGATGTCTACCTGGGCGGCGCCTGCCTGGCCGACGGCTACGAGGGCCGCCCCGACCTGACCAAGGAGCGGTTCCTCCCACATCCCTTCTCGAACGAAGACCGCAAGCTCTACTACACGGGCGACCTGGGCATGGTGCTTCCGGGCGGAGACGTCGTCTTCCTCGGACGCGACGACGCACAGGTCAAGGTGCGGGGCTTTCGCGTGGAGCCGGCCGAGGTGGAACTGGCCGTCACCGGCCTGGCGGAGCGGTGCCAGGGCCTGCGTGACGCCGCGGTCGTGGCTCGTCGGCGCGCGGACGGCGAGACCTTCCTCGCCGCATTCCTCCTCGGCGAGGGCACGGACGCGGACCTGGCCGGCATCCGTGAGCGGTTGCGTGCCACCCTGCCCGACTACATGGTCCCCTCGCACCTGCAATGGCTCTCCCAGTGGCCGCTGACCCCCAGCGGCAAGCGCAACGACGCCGCACTGCGCCGGGCACCGCTGACCGCCCCCGGTCGCGCCCCCGATGCCGGGCCACGCGACGCGTACGAGCGGGCGCTGACCGAGATGCTGGCGGACGTGCTGTCCCTGGACGACGTGGGGGTACACGACAGTCTCTTCGACCTCGGTGGCACCTCCCTGACCGTAATGCGCCTGGTGGTCCGGATCGAACAGCGCTACAAGGTGCACATCCCCCTGTCGGAGTTCATCGCGGCACCCACGCCCGCCGCACTCGCGGCACGGCTGCGCGACGGCGGGGCGAGAGCCGCCTACGACCCCGTGGTGCCGATCCGCCCACAGGGCACCCGCCCGCCGCTGTTCATGGTCCACCCGATGGGCGGCAACGTACTGTGCTACGTCGGCTTCGCCCGGCACCTCCCGAACGACCAGCCGCTGCACGCGCTCCAAGCCGCCGGAGCCGACCCCGGCACCACACCGCTACGCAGTGTGGAGGACCTCGCGGACAGCTACCTCACCGCGCTGCGGACGGTGCAGCCGCACGGCCCCTACACCATCGGCGGATGGTCCTTCGGCGGCTTCGTCGCCTTCGAGATCGCCCGTCGCCTGCGGGCGGCGGGCGAGCAGGCGGCCCTGCTGGTTGTGGACACCACCGCCTTGGACCAGGGGCCGCGCGCCCCGCACGACGACGAGGCCCTGCTGGAGTGGTTCTTCCACGAGTTGCTCTGGCTGCGGGACGGTGGCGCGACACCCGCACGGATCATCCCCGACGGACTCCGCTCGCGGGAGGAGAAGTTCGCGTTGATGGCCCGCGTCGCGAGCGAGCGGGGCGTTCTGCCGGCCGGCAGCTCCGGGGCCGTCATCCGCCGCCTGTTCGGCGTCTACCGGGCGAACTGGCAGGCCACGCTGGCCTACCGGCCCCCGCGCGAGGACCAGGACCTCACCCTTATCCGCGCCTCGGAGCCGCTGCCCGCCGTCCTGTCCGCCATGCACCACGCCGCCGGAACCCGCCACCAAGACCCCTGCAACGGCTGGAGCACCATGACCAGCGGTCGGATTCACGTCGTCCGTGTCCCCGGCGACCACCTGACGATCATGGAGGAACCGTACGTGGCACACGTGGCCGGCACCGTCGCGGATCTGATCAGGACCGACTTCGCCCGAACCGGCCGGGAGAGCTGACAGCATGTCATCGGGACGACCTGCGAAGGCCCTTGTCATCGGCGCCGGCATCGGCGGTCTGACCTGTGCGGTCGCGCTGCGGCGCGTCGGGATCGACGTCGAGGTGTACGAGCGCGCCACCGAGCTGCGCGAGGCCGGCTCCGGTCTGTCGGTCATGAGCAACGCCGTCACCGCCCTGGCCGGCTTGGACATCGACCTCGGCCTGGACAAGCGCGGCCAGGCCGTGGAGTCGTTCACGGTCATGGACCGGCGCGGCCGACGGATCAGAGACCTGCCGTTCAAGGACGCCTGCGACCAGGCGGGCGCGCCCAGCTTCTGCCTGAGTCGCGCGGACCTCCAGGAGGCCCTGTTGGCGGAGGTCGGGGACTGCCCGATCCGCCTGGGGGCGACCGCCGTCGGCTTCGAGGCCGCCGGCGCGGGCGTCACCGTCCGCTTCACCGACGGCGGTTCGGCGAGCGGGGACATCCTGATCGGCGCCGACGGCTTCAACTCGGCCGTACGGCGCCACCTCGTCGGCCCCGAGGCGGCTCGGGACAGCGGCTACCTCATCCGGCTCGGCATCGTCCCCTTTCGGCACCCGCTCCTCACCGTGGGCGCCGTGCGCCACTACTGGGGCAGCGGACAGCGTTTCGGCCTCATCGACATCGGCCACGGCCGTTGCTACTGGTGGGCGGCCATGAGCACGCCCGTCGACTCGCTCGCCCCGAACCGCGTCAAGGACAGCCTCAGGCGGGCATACGAGGGCTGGGCCGACGAGGTGCGGGCGGTGATCGAGGCCACGCCACAGGAGGACGTCCTCACCGTGCCCTCGCGTGACCGAGCCTTCCTGGAACAGTGGGGCGACGGCCCCGTCACCCTGCTCGGCGACGCCGCCCACCCCATGCTGACCACGCTCGCCCAGGGAGCCGCCATCGCCATCGAGGACGCCGTCGTGCTGGCACGTACGCTCGCCGAGCACGCGATGGGCGACGACGTGGTGCCGGCACTGCGCGCCTACGAAGGGCGGCGCCGTGACCGCACCAGAGCGATGGTGGCCGAGTCCCGCAGGATGAGCGACCTGGAGCAGGCGGCCCGCCCCCGTCGGCGGCTGGTCCGGGACGGCTACTTCCGGCTGGCGCCCCGCCATGTCCTCGCCCGGCGGATCGCGAAGGCCCTCACCTTCCCGGACGGCCCGGCCGCCGAACCCGGCAGCGTCCGGCGCGAGCTCAGTCCCCTGGAGCGCCTGTACTGGATCGCCGACCAGACCTCGCCCCTCAACGTCATCGCCCGGGCCCGTGTCCACGGACACCTGCCCCCGTCGCTGCACCGCCGCTCCCTGGATGTCCTCCAGATCCGGCACCCCTTGCTGCGCGTCGCGATCGCCGACGACGGCATCGGAGCGCACCCCGCCTTCACGCCGCTGGACGGGCGGCAGATCCCGCTTCGGCACGTCCCTGTGGCGCCGGACGATCCTGCGGCCGACACCCGGTGGGAGCGCGAGGTCAACGATCGCGAGCTCGTGGAGAGCATCGACTGGCGCACCGGGCCGCTGGTGCGCGCGGTGGTGATCACCTCGAAAGGGACGGGCGGCGAGGACGAAGGGAATGTCCACGACCTGCTGCTGACGGCATCGCACATCATCGCCGACGGCAAGACGTGCCTGTCCCTGCTCCGGGAGTGGATCGAGCTCGCCGCGCAACCGGGCCGCGGCGCTCCGCGTCAAGCCACCTCGCGACGGGTGTTGCCCGCGACGGAGGACCTGCTCCCGCGTCGCCACCGTGGTGCGGCGGGTGTCGCGGGGTTCAGGGCCATGATGCTGCGGGATCAGCAGGAGGCCTGGCGGGGCCCCGCGCAGCGCGTCGTCCCCAGCCGCCAGGTTCCGTTCGGACAGCGGCGCACCCGGGTGGAGCACAGACTCCTCACCGCCGACCAGTTGGATCTGCTGGTGCGAGCGGCCAAGCAACACGGCACCACGGTCCACGGAGCCCTCGCCGCCGCGATCGTGACGGCTGTCGCCCGGGACGCGGAAACTCCGGCGGCCACTCATTTCTCGATCGGCTCGCCGGTCGACTTTCGCGGTGACCTCGATCCGGCGGTGTCCCACGACGAGGTCGGCACCTATGTGGCCACGGTTCCCTCGCGCGTCCTTTACGAGCCCGGCAAGCCACTGTGGCCCATGGCCCGGGCGATCAGCCAGGACCTGGTGCGACGCCGGAGGCGCCAAGAGCACTTGGCCACGATCAGCCTGGCACGCTGGGCAGGACCGAAGTCGCTGGCCGACAGCCAGTCATTCATGCGGTTCATGGACGAGAAGGGCCCGATCAACCTGTGCCTGTCCAACGTCGGCCGCTACGAGTTCCCCGACCGGGCGGGATCGTGGCGAGTCAGCGATGCCCAGTTCATCACAGGCATCTCGGTGATGGGCGCCATCGTGGCGACAGCCACCACCAGCCACGGCCGACTCGCCTGGAACTTCAGCTACATCGAGGACCTGATCCCGGCCCTGCGTGGACAGCGTATCGCTGACGACTCCGTGCGTACCGTGCTGTCCGCCCTCTCCGAGTGACCGGGCGAAGCCATCGCGTACCACCAATTCCCTTACCGATCCGCATCCGCACGTCGTTCCCGTCGACCGCCGCGTCTCCCGGCACCCCGACTCTCCGCTGCCGCAGCCGCACCCTGCCCGGGTGAATACGCGCCGGATCTCGCGGATTCCCGCATGGTTTCGGTCCTCGAATCCCGTTGGCCGTTCCCCTCCATTCGAAAGGCACCCGCCGCGATGACCGATACCTTGATCCAGATGCCGACCCAGCGCCGTGTCCTGCCCGTCGGCGAGAACGGATCGCTGTGGGAGGCCCGGCCCTCGTGCGGGATCTTCGAGTTCCGCGGCATGCGACTGCGGCTCGCGGTGGAGGACCCCGCCGAAGTTCTGTTCCCGACCGACTGCGGGCTGAGCTTGATCGCCGCCCTCAACGGCGGCGACGCTCCTGACCTGAAGGGCGTCAATGCCCTGGACATCGGGGCCGGTTCCGGTCTCTACAGCCTTGCTCTGCTCGCGGCCGGCGCCGAACGGGTGACAGCACTGGACATCAACCCCGCTTCGGCCGCCCAGACCGCGGCGAACGTCGTGAGCAACGGTCTCGACGCCACACGACTGACCTGTGTCACCTCGCCGCTGGAGGAGTACACACCGGACGAGCGGTTCGACCTGGTGATCACCAATCCGCCGCACCTGCCCTACGACCCGAGTTATGCGAGGGACGACGGGCTGGAAACCGCTCTCGTCGCCCGGAGGGGCGGCCGCGCGGTATACGACTCCGTCGTCGAGCGGATGGACACGCTGCTCGCGCCGGGCGGAACCCTGCTCATGGCGCACTCCTCGCTCGCCGACATTCCCCGGACCATCACGGAACTCACCGCGCGTGCCTACGAAAGCGACACGCTGGCGATCTTCGAGATGGACATTCCACTCCTGGCGTATACCGAGCACAAGGACGCCATGCTGAGCCTGTTGAAGGAGCGGCGGGCAGCGGGCCGGGCGGATTTCGACGGGTCACGCTTCACCGTGCACGCCCTGATGTTCCGGCGCCCCCTGGACGCCACCGAGCGCTGACGTCCTTTCGGCACTCTCTCCGACAACATCGGAACGGACCGGCCGTTGAATTCTTCGGTGGCCCCTGTCCGGACCACACCCCCGGCGAGGAACGACCAGGTCGGTCAGACGCGGGGGTGAAGGCCTTGGAAGGGGCCGTTCGTGGCCGCTGCCGCCGTCCGAACGGATCCTGCCGGCGGCCGTGTGTTACCTCATGAATCGCGGGCCCTCAAACCGCATCCTTCCTGTCCTGCATCAACTGCGCGATGCCGGCCAGAGTGCTTGCCTCCTCAAGTTCGTCGAGGCCGATCTTGCATCCGGGGTCTCGTTCCAGCACGAGGGACAGTTCCACCACGAACAGTGAGTCCAGGCCAAGGGCCGTCGGCGTGGCTTCGGGGGCGAGCAGATCGGGCTGCACCTGGAATTTGTCCGTCAGGATGTTGATCAAAGTGTCGTACATGCCGTCTCTCCGGAGTGGGTTAGTGCGGGCGGGCGAGGTGCGGCCACACGAGGGTGGTGGCGCCCCAGGTCAAGCCGCCGCCGAAGGCCGTGAGCAGGACGCGGTGCCCGGGCTTGAGATCTCCGGCGCAGCAAGCGTGATCAAGCAGGATCGGAATCGAAGCGGCCGAGGTGTTGCCGACCTGCTCGATATTGGACAGAGCGCGGTCGGCCTCGATGCTCAGTCGGTCCGTGAGCATGGCGGTGATCCGCGCGTTTGCCTGATGGGGGACGATCCGGTCCACGTCCTGCGGCTTCCACCTCGCGGCGTCCAAAGCCGCGCGGGAGGCAGAGTCCATCTGCTCCAAGGCCCGTCGAAACACCTCCCGTCCCTCCACACGCAGATACGGATCCGCCGGGGCACCGCATGCCTCTGAGCGCTCTTCGGATCCGCCGCCGCGTACGGTGATCAGGTCGCGACCGCCGCCATCACTGCCCAGCACGCAGGGCCCCAGAGCACCGGGTTCCTCGCAGTGGCCCGAACGCAGAACAACGGCGCCGGCGCCGTCGCCGAAGAGCATGCTCGTCGGGTCATCCGGGTCGACCATCAGCGAGAAGGTATCGGTGCCGATCACCAGAACGCTGTCAGCCGTGCCCGCAGCGATCAGGCCCTGCGCAACACCCAGGCCGTAGACGAAACCGGCGCACACAGCCTGGACGTCCAGCGCGGCCGCACCGGCCAGGCCGAGCCGTGAGGCGACGCTCGGAGCGGTGCCCGGGCACAGTCTGTCCGGCGATGTGGTGGCGACGACCACGGCCGCGACATCGCCGACTGCGGACCGGACCAGTGCCTCGCGGCCGGCCGCGACGGCCAGATCCCCACTGGTGGTACCCGGGTCCACGATGTGCCGGAATCGGATGCCGGAACGCTGGAACATCCATTCGGACGACCGGCCCAGGCGCTCGGCCAGCTCTTCATTGGCCACTTGGCGTGGCGGCAAACACGATCCGACACCCACCAGGACGGACGCCGGAACTCCTCGACCCCTCACTTCTCCACCCTCGACTTCGGCCGTGGACCGGGATCACGTCCGGGCAACCTCGCCACATTCCAGAACGACCCTCGAACGGCTCGGTCGCCGACCCGGGACGCAACCGGATGAGGCGATGACCTGGCAGATCAGGGCGAGAGCCGCTGTACTCGGAGCCGGTGACTTCTTCCGCCAGTGCCCCCGTCCGAGACTTCCCGTCCAGAACGCCGACAAAGATGCAACGCAGCATCCGAAGACGCCCGAGAACAAGAAAGCACACTGCGTAGTTGAACGAACACATAATGTCCTATGCAGCCCGGTCGTGTCACGCCGAACGGCCGACGGTCCGAACGACTCGCATCATCGCCACAGGGACACCGCTCGCCGCCGCCACGCTCACTCAAACCGGCGCTCAGCTCAATGAGCCGGAGGTCTTGGGCAATACCCAGTTCCGGGCGAGAGGACGGAGGTGCAGGGTATCGGGGCCGGACGCCCGGTAGCGGGGCCACGCACACAGTCCGCATTGGGACATCACGCGTGGAGACTCTCTTCCAGCGGCAATGGACCGACCCGGAGAGCACTTCTAGCCTACCTTCTCAGGTACCAACGAAGGCTGACGATCACCCGTTCGGGTGATTGGTCGAACGATACCTTCGCGAGGCGAACCGCCTGTCTATACCGCAAAGGGCCTCGGCGCGCCGTTCCCGTTTCCGCGCGGGGACGGGAACGGGGTGCGCGTCCGCCGAGGTGCCTGCCTAGGAGCGGCTTCGCCCGGCTGACACGTTCGCCGTCCGCGTTGGTGCCGGGGCTGCCGTGCCGGGGGCGCGGACCACGGTGGTGCGTGATCGTGCGGCGACCGTGGTCGCGTCATTCACAGGCCCGGCCGTCTCGGCTGGTGGTTGGGGCGCGGGTTCTCCGAGGGCTGTGTGCCAGCGTTCTCGGATCTCGTCGAGTTGGGCCATCGCCAGGCGTGTGGCGGCGAGGAACCGGCGGATCGGCAGCATCGGGTCGTCGGCGTGGGTGCGTACGGCGTGCGCGGTGGCTGCGGCGGTTCGGATCAGGGCGGCACGCAGGACGCGTCGGGCGTGGTAGTCGGTGCTGCCGCCGACGCCGGATGCGGCGATGTTCAGGACGAATTCCGGGGTGAGGCTGCCGTCGGCGAGGTGTCCGCGTCGTTGGGCCTCCCACATGACGGTGAGGGGGTCGACCGTCTCGCCGCGGTGAGCGAGGGCAGCGACGCTTTGGTACAGGGCCCGGTGGGCGCGGTCGGCGAAGTCGGAGGGCAACAGCCATCGGCGGATCTCGGTCAGGGGCGTGGGGTTGCCGACGAGGGCCGCCACCAGGGCCTGTTCCTCGACGAGGTCGCGCGGGCACGGGGTCGCGGGCGGCAGGAGCACGGGGGCCGGTGGGGTCGTGCCTTGGGGTTCGCCCCATCGGTGGGCGAGGTCGTCGAGGGCGGTGTGCAGGGCCTGGTGGTGGGTGAGAGTGTCGGCGAGTCCGTCGCGGGCCTGGTCGGCTGCGGCGACCTGGCCGAGCCGGGTGGCGTGTCGGGCGATGGCGCGATGGTCGGCGGCTTCGACGATCATCCGCGCGTACAGGGTCGCGTTGCGGGGGTGGGGGCATGCGGCCATGAGGGTGTGGGCGTAGATGGGTGTGATGCCGGCGGCAAGTTCCCCGGCCGCGACCACCAGGGCCATTACGCGCGTGGCCATGGTGACGGCCGCATCGGGTGGGGTCGGTTGTTCGAGCAGGACGCGGTAGAGGGCGTCGTGTGCGGGTCGGTACATGTGCTCGGGCAGAAGCCGCCCACGCACGTCCTCCACTCGCGTGGGCTCCAGCAGCAGTGCGCCCAGGAGCGCCTGTTCGGCGTGGAGATGGGGATGCACGTCGCCTCCTCGGGGTGGCGGGGCCTATGCCGGCGGAGTCCAGGGCGGCGAGTGGTCAACGGGTGTGGCGGGGCTGCGGCCCCGCAGGCGGCGGCGGTGCCGAGGCTACGGAGGTGGTGGTCGGTCCGGTCCGAGTGGTGGCGGCTCGGGTGACCACGTGGGTCGGGCGGGGATCGGGTGCTTCGGCGGGGTCGCGGTTGACGAGGGCGGCGGCACGTACGCGGGCAGACACGGCATGGCGTCGTTCGAGACCTCGCACGGGATACACGGCGTGGAAGAGTCGCTCGTCGAGTTCGACGCGGTAGCTCCTGCGCATGAGTTCACGTCCTACCGTGGCGGCGCACTCGCCCAGCGCGGGATCGCCCATGCCGTAGGGGGTCCGCATCCAGCGCTCGTCGCCGCTGAATTCGTGTCCGAAGCCCGCGCCCACCAGAGTCGTGCGGGCGTGCATGTCGCCGCCTTCGGCGGTGACGACGCCGGGCGCGTGGCTGCGCAGGAACACCGTGCGCTCGGGGTCGTACGTGAAGTCTGCGGGCGCCTCCAGCCGGGGAAGGTCGTTTTGGGCTTCGACCTCGCGCCTGATGCTCGCGGCTTCGTCGACGACACGTCTATCGCTGCCGAGGAGGTCGGGTTTGCTGCCGTCGCGGCGCGCGGCCGGCGCGATCAGGTGGAGGCGTTCGGTCGCGCGATCGCGCACCGCGATCCAGGGGCATCCGGGGCCCCGCGCGGGGTCGTCGATTCCGGCGGCGGCGACGATCCGGCGGGCCGTGAAGGTCCATTCGGCGTCGGTGAAGCGGCGACTGCCCGGTGCCTGCCACAGACTGGCGCGCCAGACCGGCGGCCGGACCCGCGACCCGACGTGGGACGCGCGGGCGGTCAGGTGGACGTCGAGGTCGCGGGCGAGGGTGTTCAGGGTTTCGGCGAGGGAGTCGGCGTCCGGGGTCGGTCTGCCGGTGGCGGCGTGGACCAGGGCGGGCCACAACGGTTGGCGGTTGGGGCCGTAGATCTCGGCGAGGGTGTCGCGGACGTCGGTGTGGAAGCGGTGGGTCGTGACGTACACGCAGGCTCCAAGGATGGCGGTCCGGCGGCTGGTGGGTCGGGTCGGGTCGGGTCGGGGCAACGGTCAGCGGGTGTGGCGGGGCTGCGGCCCTGCGGGGGGTGGCGGCGTGGGGGGCGTGGGCGTGGCGACCGAGGCGGGGCGGGTGGTGGTGCGGGCGGTTGCGGCTCGGGTGACCATGTGGACGGGGCGGGGCTCGGGCGCTTCGGCGGGGTCGCGGTTGATGACGGCGGCGGCCTGGTCGAGCAGGGTCGCGGCCTCGGCGAGGCGCGTGATGTAGGCGCTGTCACCGAGGTGGCGGTCGGCCCAGGTGCCCAGCGCTCGGGTGAATTCGATGGTCTGGTGGAGGGCGGCGTCGACCTCGGCGGTGATCTCCGCGATGTCCTCGGCATGGGAGCAGAAGCCGAGTTGCTCGGTGAGGTCGGCGATGCGCCGCTCGGCGCGGCCGATGTCGTAGTCGGGCATGGGCCGGGTGAGCAGGGACGTCTGGATGCTGACGTGGTAGCCGACGGCGTTCAGGAGGTCGAGGGCCGTGCTGGCGATGTGGGCGCGCTGCTCGGATCCCGCGCCGTAGGGGGTGCGCCATGCCTGGAATCCGCTTCCCAGGTCGTGGGGTCGGAACCCGGCTTTCTTCAGCAGGAGTTCGGCGAGGTGGTCGGCGCCCACGGTGTGGGCGACGCCCAGCGACGGGGTGTCGCGGATGACGACGGCCCCATCGTCGAGTTCTTCGGCGCCGGTGCGGTCCAAGGGCGCGTGGTTCTGGGCGTGGATGTGCTGCTCGATCCCGCGGCAGGCACGGTGGACGTTGTCGCGATCGACGGCGAATGGTTCGCCGTTGTCGCCGATCGCGGAGGCGATCACATGGAGGGTCTGGGTTTGGTGGGAGCGTGCGGCCACCCAGCGGGTGGTGGCGTGTCCCCCGTTCCGGATGCCGGCGGCGACCGCAATGTCTTTGCTGATCGCGGTGCATTCGGTGTCGTCGAGGTCCGCGATGTCGGGGATGCCGGCGATGGTGATGTGCCAGACGCTCGCCACGGGCGTCGACAAGCCGAGGCCGTGGCGCAGCGCGGGCTCGTCGAGGTGGTCGGCGATGCTGCGGACGGCGCGGTGGTTCGGTTCCCAGGGGGTTCGGTCGTTGCCGTGGATGAGGATCGGCGCGGTCCAGGGCCTGTCGTCGGGGAAGACGTCGGCGGCCCATCGGGGGCTGATGTCGGCGAACATGCGTCTCCTTGGTCGTGGTGCTTCGGGGATTGTTCGAGGGGATCAGCGGGCGGGTGTGATGCCCGGTGACGGGGATGCGAGCCGGTGTGGAGCGGGTGCCTGGGGCGTCGGCGTGGTTGCCGCCGCAAAGGCGGCGGTGGTGGACTTCGCGGCGGTGGCGCGGCGGGTGTGGAACTCCGGTGGGGTGTCCGGGTCCAGCGGGTGTGCGCGGACTTCGTCGGGGATGGGAAGCATGTCGGCCATGACGGCGAAGATCGTGTCGGTGGCGGTGTTCAGGCGGGCGGCGAGGTCTCCCGCGTCGAGGCGGTAGTCGGCCCACGCGGTGAGCGAGTGGGTGAACTCGTGGACGCGGTCGAGTACGCCGCCCTGGCCCAGGACCTGGTCGGCGAGGGCTGCGCCCTCTTCGGCGGTGTTGCAGAAGTAGAGGAGTTCGCCGGCGTCGCGGATGGGGTCCGACATGGGGTGGGCCGGCGGTTCCACGTCGGGGCGCACGAACAGTTCGTCGTCGAAGTCGACGTCGTAGTGGGCGGCGCGCAGCATGGCGACGGCCTCCGTCGTCAGGTGGGCGCGGTTGGCCTGGTCGATGCCGTACGGCGTGCGCCACCGGCCGGGTGCCGCGTCCGGCTGGACGAATCGGAAGCCGGCCCGCTTGAGGAGGAGTCCGGCGAGGTCGTCGCCGCCCCAGGCGTGGGCGACGCCGGACATGTGGTCCCGGATGGACACCAGGGTTGACGAGTCGGGGCGGTCGAAGGGCCCGGGCAACACCGAGTCCTGCAGTTCGATTTCCCGGCGCACCCCGTCGCAGGCGGCGGTGATCGCCTCGCCGTCCACGCGCACGGGTCGGCCGTCGTGTCCGACGGTGGAGGCGACCAGCAGCCCCGTCATCCTCGACGGATACCGCAGCGCGGCCCAGCGGGCGCCCGGCCGATCCTTGGTGGGCGTGAATCCGGCGGCGGTCGCGATCCGCAGGGAGATCGCGGCCCACTCGTCGTCGGCGAGCGACGTGCCGTCGCGGGCTCCGCCGATCATCACGCACCACACGGCGTTGGTTCCACTCTGGGCTTGGCGCCGCTCGCGCAGGAGGTACGGCCGGTCGAGGGCGTCGGCGAGTGAGGCGGCGTCGTAGGGGTGGCCGTGGGAAGGCGTGGTGCGGGCCGCGTCGTGGATCACCGTCGGGTTGTCGTTCGGGTCGTCGTGGCGTGTCAGAAGGTCGGTGGCGGATCGGCGGGTGATCAAAGCGGCGAACACGGGTCTCCGGGTGTGGGTGTGGGCACCGGATGGCGCGGTGGGCGAGGATCGGCGGGTGTGGGTGGATGAGGGCCATGCGTCGTCCACAGGCTGTGGACGGGATTCGGGGTCACGCCGCGAGGTCGAAGTCCTCGCGTGTGTGGCCCACGTGCGGGGCCAGAAGTTGCTTCGCCAACGCAGGGGGAACCGCGTTCCCGATCTGCTCGAACTGTCGGCTCCGGCCGCCCTGCCACGGATAGTCGGCGGGAAACGCCTGCAGCAGGCTTGCCTGGGCCACGGTGAGCCGCATCCTGGGGTCGTGGGGCTCGACGGCGAGTTCGCGCCGTCGCTCCGGGGCGGGAGCCCAGCGGGACTCGTTCGCGCGGTGGCCGAAGAACAACGTCGGAGCCGGCTCGTGGAGCCCCCGCACCGCGGCGTGGGCCTGGGAGTTGGAGCGCAACACCCAACTCCGGGCGGTGCCGGTCAGAGCCCACGAAGGCTGTTCGACGCTGAACTCGTTGCCGCCGCTCCCCTTGCGCCGGCCCCGGGTGTTGACCGTCCCCGACCAGTCCCAGCCCAACGCCTGGGCCATCGACACCCACTCGGGGCGGCTCGGGCCGAAAAGCCCGGGTGGTTCCGGGTGTTCGGCGTGGGTCGGGTCGGGTGGGGTGGCGACGCGTACGCGGGAGGCGAGGAGGATCGCGCGTTTGCGGGTCTGGGGCACTCCGTAGTCCGCGGCGTTCAAAAGGCCCGCCCAGACGGAGAATCCCCAGGATCGTAGGATCTGTGCGTACTGGCGCCACAGGGGCAACACGTCGGGCACCTCCTCCATGCAGACCCATTCGGGATGTCCGCCGTGGATGTGCAGGGCGCGCAGGTAGCGCATGGGCTCGGCGGCGAGCAGGCTCCTTTTGTCTCGGCACGCGGTCAGCAGTCGCGCCCGGTCGTCGATGCCGCGCGCGAGGTCGGCGACCGCCTGGTGCACCAGGGGTTGGTCGAGAAGGCCGAGGCGTTTACCTGCGGTGCTCCATGCCTGGCAGGGTGGGCTGGCGATCAGGCCGTGCACCCAGCCGGCGAACGGGGCGGTGGGCTGGGCGGCGATGTCGACGCGCAGGGTGCCGTGACCGGCCGCCACCCTCGTCGCGCACGCGGCGGGGTCCCATTCCAGGCCCATGTCGAGGACGCCGAGGTCGCGCAGTGCTTGGCTCCAGCCACCGGGTCCGGCAAACAGGTCCAGGATCATGCGGCCTTCCCGTAGTCGGACTGAACGGGCGTGCCGGATCGGCAGGTCCACGGCGAGCAGCCGTCCGTGTCGCCGGATTCGAGTTCGGCGTCGGCGACCGCGTCGAACACGTCACCCTGTCGGGAGCGCCACTCGTGTCCGGTGACCCGGTCGATCGGGGCGATCGACAGCGGCAGCAAGGACCGGTGCAGATACGCCTGACCCAGCAGCGGGCTGCCCTCGGCGGTGGCCCTCGCGTTGCCCGAGCGGATGGCGGCGTCGAATTCGACGACGTCTTCCCATTCCTCGGGGGATTCGTCCCGCAAGGCTCGCCATTGCTGATTTCCATGAAATGGACAGCCGAGACAGGCGGATTTCGGAGTCTCCCCGAACCCGTTCGCGCGCAGGATTCGTTGGCAGTCCGCGCGTGTGTATCCGAGGTCGATCAGGGGGTGTCTGTTGCGCATGTATCCGATGCCGGAGTCCTTGGCCCGATGGATTTCGTCGACCGAGATCCCGATCCACTGCTCGACGAAAACCCCACGCGGCACCCGTATCGGATGCGGATATCCGAGCAGCTCTCTGACCTGCTGCTTGATCGGTTTCAATTTGTATTCCGAGGTGCACTGACGCCTCGTCAGGCCGGGCTTTCCGTCGATATTCTTGATATGGAGAGGCATCGACGCAAACCTGTGGGAAGGGTCGAGCGCGTCCGCTCTGATGTTTCCGGACGACACGCGCAGGATCGGGATCCCGGCGGGCTCCGCAATTTCCCGCTCGATGCGATCAAGATGCTCATACACCGACGCGCTTTCCCACCCGGTGTCGGCGAATATCGCGAAGTCGAGTTCGGGGAGGTGTCCCCGGGCGGAAAGGAGCAGGCAGGTCGTGCTCTGAACCCCGGCGCCAAGACTGAGAATTCGATGGGCGGGCTTCCCCGCGTAGGGGGTCATGCGGCCTGCTCGAAGTCGTCGCGGTCCAGGGACGCGGTGTGCTTGGCGAGTGCCCGCTCGGTGATCGCGGCGGTCGCGCGGGCGGAGTCGACACCGATGGCCTTGGCCGAGGGTTCCTTGTACCAGGGCGCGAGGTCGAGCAGACCGGCGCGGATGCCGGTGGCCAGGAGCAGTGTCTTGCCCTTGGGCAGGGCGCGGATCGCGTCGGTGGGCAGGATGCGTTCCTGGCGCATGCTGGTGCTGGTGGAGCGACCGGACTCCGACGTGGAGTGGGACACGGTCTGGACGTCGTGGTCCCCGACGAGCCTGCTGAGTTTGTCGGCGAAGTCCGCGTCGTCGATGCCGGAGCCGATAAGTTTGATGGTGGCGGCCGACCACAGGGCGTCCATGCCGGCCTCGCCCCAGACCCGCACGCCCTGGCGGTAGGACTGCAGGATCGTGATCGGGATGACGCCGCGCGATCCCAGGTGCGAGTACAGGTCGGGCAGGTCCGAGATCTTGCAGACGTTGGCGGCTTCGTCGAGGATCGCGAGCATCGGGGGGTCCAGGCGTCCGCCGGCGCGTTCGGCCTGGGCAACGGCCGCGCGCATGACGCCGTCGGCCGCGGCGGCGATGATCGCCCCAGCGCTGCCTCCGCCGTCCTTGCTGAGCAGGAACAGGGTGTCGGTGCCGGTCGCGAAGTCGGCGGGCCGGAACTGGTCCAGGTCCGCGCGGGGCGTGACCCATGCCGCGATGCCCGGGTCGAGGAGGCAGGCGGCGTACTGGCGTGCCGTCTCGAAGATCCCGTCCCGGGTTTCGACCGCGCCGGACACGGTGCCCTGCAACTGGGCCGCGACCGCGTCCAGTCGGTGGTCCTGGAGCACGTCGACGGGGGTCCGGTCGGCGGGGCTGGCCAGCCACGCCAGGACGTCGGTGATCGGCCTGCCGTCCCGGGACGCGGCGAGGAACAACGCGGTCAACGTGTTGGCCGCGGCGGTGCTCCAGAAGTCGCCCTGGTTGCCTTCGTCCACGCTGGCCGACACGAAGTGGCCGGCGAGGCGGCGGGCGCCGGCGAGGTCGCGCGCGTCGCCGAGAATGTCCCACCACATGTCCTGCCGGGCGTGCGCGATCTGCTGGGGGTCGAGCGTCCACACCTTCCCCTGCACGGAACGGGCCTGCAGGCACGTGGTGTAGGCGTCGCCGGCGGCTTTGTTCGAGGTCAGCAGGACGGGGCCGGGCGCGCGCAGGACGGCGGGGATCGCCAGCCCGCTGGTCTTGCCCGATCGGGGTGCCATGATGGCGAGGAGCACGTCCTCCCAGGAGGAGCGCACCTCGTGGGAACCGGGGGCGAGGGTGCCCAGCAGGATCCCGCGATCGTCGGGGTCGATGTCCTTCGTCGGTACGTTCTTCAGAGACGGCCGCAGCGACTTGGCCTTGGTGGTGATCTCCTTGGGCAGGAGCATCTCCAGCTCGCGTCGCCCGGCCAGTCCGGCGCCGCCGCTCTTGAACCTGGCCCGGAGTTTGAGGCCGATCACGGCGGCGACGGCGAGGAGGACCGCGGGGATGACGTAGCACGTGGTCATCAGGACCGGGTGCGGCAGCGCGGGCCATATTCGGCCCGGGTGCAGCAACGCGGTCATCGGCGCGTACGGCGCCCACGGCCCTCTTCCGGCAAGGGAGTTCGCGGTATTGCTGACTGTCCAGGCGAGGGTTCCGCCGCCGGCGGCGAGGGCGGCGGCGCCGAGCATCGCGTACAGCGCGGCGTCGGTGCCGGGGGTGGCGGAGGGTGTGGATGCGCGGGGAGACGACAAGAGTGGGGCTTCCTTGCGGGGGGGATCGCCACGAGGCGGGCGGGGGATGCCGGTGCCGGTGCCTCGACCGGGGTTGTCGCGGGAGGCGGCTGCGGCGGGCGAAGGGAATTGGCGGGTGCGTTGGACCGCGCCGGTGGGATCGGTCGTCACCGACGGCACCGGCGTGACGGGCCCGGGCGTGTTCGCGGGGCGAGTACGTGCGGCGGCGCGGGCGGACGTTGCGTGTGTCCGGTGCCGCCCGTGAACGGGGTCAGCGTGTGTGGCGGGAGCGCGGCTCGAACGGGTCCTGGCGAGCGGGCGTGGTGGCCTGGGGGGTCGTCGGAGTCGTGGTGCGGGTGGTGGCGGCGAGGATCATGGTCGGACCGACGCCGGGTGTGGGCGCCCGGGCGGGGTCGCGGTTGATCACGGTGGACGCCCGGTCCACGAGTTCGGCCGCCGATGCCAAGTCTGCGGCGTATGCGGTGTCGCCCAGGCGCTGTCGGGCCCACGTGCCGAGGCAGCGGGTGAACGCGGTGACGCTGTCGAGGGCGGCGGCGACCTCGGCGGTCGTGTCGGCGACGTCCTCGGCGGTGACGCGGTAGCCGAGCTGCTCGGTGAGGTCGTCGATGCGGCGTTCGGCCCGCCCGAGGTCGTGGTCGGGTTCGAGGCGGGTGAGCAGGGGCAGGGGCGGTAGTACACGGCGTCCTCGATGCGATGGGGCGGGCGCGGCGCGTAGCGACCGTGGGCTGCGGGGCGATGTTTCTCGAGGTCGCGGGGGTGGGGAAGGTCATCGCGCCCGCCGGGGGTGCGCGGCAACCGGGGCCGAACACGGGGGGCTTCCGTGCAAGTCGGGGTCTGCCGGGCGTTTCCCTCCGCTTCCGGTGGTGGTGCGGGTGCGGGCGGCGACGGCCGGGAGGGTGGGCGGATCCGAGGAGGGCGCGGTGACGTCGGTCAGTTCGCGCAGCGCCCGGTCGATGTGGTGGGCGGCGGCGTCGAGGCGGGCGGCGAGGGTGTCGGCGCGGTCTCCGTCGAGGTTGTCGCGGCACCGGGCGCCCGCCGTGGACAGGGAGTGGCGGAGCCCGTCGAGGGCGCCGCCTTCGGGGTCGGCGATCGACGCGTCGGGTACTGCGGCTCCCCGGTCGGTCGTGGGCCGGGGCGTCACCGCCGGTCGGGGGTGCGCGGCGAGGTAGCGGTTCGCGGGTCCGTTCGGGCGCCGGGTGTCGTCGCTGGGCACGCCCGGGTCGAGGTGGACGCCGTATCCGGTGGCGCGGAGCATCCTGGCCGCGTGCAGCGCCTGGTCCGCCTCGAATGTGGGCGCCAGGTCCAGGCGGGTGATCCACCGGCCTTCGGACCGGTGGAGGAAGCCGGCGCGTTCCAGTAGTTCGCCCGTGAAGAGGTCGCCGCCCTCGGCGGTGACCCCACCGGCGGCGTGGCGTCGCAGGACCACGGTCGAGGCCGGGTCGGTGTGGTGCGCGGGGTGGTGCTCGGGCAGCGGTTCGAGCATGCGTTGTCGCCACAGTCGCTCGCCGATGTCGCGGGCCACGTGTTCGGCGGCGTGTGTCACGGTGCCCGGGTCCAGGGGGCGGCCGTCCTGGCGTGGGAGGGCGGCGACGATGTGGATGCCGGCGGGGTGGGTGCGGATCGCGAGCCAGCGGGCCCCGTAGGAGGGGTTCGGGCCGAAGTCGGCTGCGGAGGCGACCTGTTCGGCGATCCAGCACCATTCGCTGTCGAGGAGGACACGGCCGGCGGTGTCCGCGTTCAGGGCGCACTGCCACACGCGTTCGCCGTCCAGGACCGCGCGGGCGTGGCGGTAGTGGGCGGTGCCGGGATTGCGGTCGAGTGGGGCGGCCGTCGCGAGGATGCGGTCGCGGGTCGTCCGGCCGCCGGGGGACGCGCCGCCGGCGACGGCGTGGATCAGGCGGGGCGCGGTGGCGGGGTCGTCGAAGGCGCCGGCGCACAAACGGGTGAGGACGGTGTGGGCGTCGGGGTGCAGGGTGATGTCGGGAATCACGCGGTGGGCTCCGTCTCGGCGGTCAACGACGCGGTGCCGGCGCGGCGGGCGGCGTTACCGTCGCGGGCGGCGCGGGCGGGGTGGAGGGTTTGGTCGACCGGCGGGTGCGGGTGCGGGCGGCGGCCGTCACGGCGCCGGCGGGGGGTGTGGGGGTGTCGGTGAGCGCGGAGCCCACCAGGGTCGCGACGAGGACGACGTGTTCCGCGCGGGTGAGGGCGCCGTGACGGGCCAGGCCCGCGGCGAGGTTGTCCAGGTGTTCGTGGACGCGTTGCACCAGACCGTCGCGGCCGAGGAGGCAGTGGGCGAGCGCCGGGGCGTCGGCGGGGTCCGCGCGGTCGGTGAGTCGATCCACGACGTCGGCGACGTCGGGTGTGGACCAGGGGCCCAGGACGGAGGTGGGCGAGGCGAGCAGCGGGGTTTCGACGACGACGGGGTATCCGGCGGCGGCGAGCGCGCGCACCGCGCGGATGCAGCGCTCCTGGACGAACCATTCCGCGCCGCCCAACGGGAGTTGGTGTCTGGGGACAAACGCCGATTCCCCGAAACCCGCCCATTCGAGATGGGCGCCCGCCCCTCGGGGGACGTTCTCCGCGACGATCAGGCCGCCGTCGTCGCGCAGGGTCGTGACCGGCCGCTCCGCGCCGCCGGCGGCGATCCGCGGGGCGGGGGTCGGCGACGCGGCGGGGAGGGGTGCGCCGGGCTGGTGATCCGAGTGGGCGTCCACCGCCGTGGCCAGCGCGTGCGCCGCCCGCCGCAGGTGCGCCGCGGTGGCCACCGTCTTCGGCGCCCGCGACAGGTGTCCCGCCGTGGTGGCGTCGTCCCGGTCGCCCGCTCGCGCGGCGAGGGTGTCCAGGGCCAGGCGCACGCGTTGGAGGGCTCCGACGCGCGGATCGAGGAGGATGTGGGTGAGGTTGTCGATCATGCCGGGGCTCCGGTGGGCCGGGAGGCCGGCGACGGCCCCGAGCAGGGCCGGTGTGGGGAGGCGCCCCAGGAGGTCGATCGGTTCCGCGAACAGGGCCGGGTCCACGGTCACCGGATAGTCCGCGACGGTGAGCGCGCCCACCGCCAGGGCACACGCGCCGGCCTCGTTGATGTACGGGTCTGCGAGGGCATACTCGCGCCGTTCCCGGGTGGATTGCCCAGTCTCGGTGAAACCCGCCCGTGCGAGCAGATCGCATGACGTCCAGTTCCCGCCTTCGGCGAGGAGCCGCCCGCTCTCGTCGCGGCGGATCAGGATTGCCGGGTCGGGATCGAATGCCACCCGACCCCACCGAACCTTGCGGTCGTACTCGGTCCGCGACAACGGGAACTGCAGCGGGGCTGGCATGGGGATGTCCTCCTCGGGTCCGGGGGTCTGTTGGGCGACTCTCAAGATGCCGATGTCGCGGGCGCGGCTGGGGCGTTGAGCGTGCCGATGGTGGGCGGGTGGTTCCGGTTCGTTTGGGGCGGCACCTTGCCGACCGGCGTGACGACCGAGGTGGACCCCGGGCATCGGCCCGGACGCGTCGGCTCGGTGCCGGTTCCCGTGGTCGTCCCGGTCGGCTTGCGCTGACGGCCGGTTGGCGGTCAGGGTGCAACACCGGCTGCCCCTTCCCGGGTGGTGTGGCCGGGCCGGAGCCGGACGGGATGGACCTTGATCGAGGTGTTCGACGCGGTGGCGGCCCGGCTCGCGCTGGGCCGTCGGATGCTGCGCTGCCCGGACTGCGGCGGCGCGCTGCGGCCGTGGGGCCGAGCCAGGGCCCGGACCGTGCGGGACCTCGGCGGCGAGCTGCTGACAGTGCGTCCGGACCGCGCCCGGTGCACCGCCTGCCCGGCCACGCACGTCGTGCTCGACGCCCGCCTGCTGTCGGGCCGGGCCTACACGGTCCGCTTCGTCGGCCAGGCCCTCATGGGCGCGGCGCGCGGGCGCGGTCACCGGCCACTCGCAGCCGAGCTCGGCGCCCCGGAGAGCACCGTGCGCGGCTGGCTGCGCCGAGCCCGGCAGTCCGCCCATGAGCTGTGGACCATCGGTGTCCGGGCCGTCGTTGCGCTCGACCCGTCCGCCTTGCCGACCCTGGACCGGGTCAACCCGCTCGCCCACGCCGTCGAGGCCCTGATTGCCGCCGCGTTGGCCGTCAGCCGCCGCCTGGGCGCCGGCGACCGCGGCCTGTGGCCGCGGATCGCCGTCCTGACACGCGGCCGGCTGCTGGCACGGTCTCCGGCGGGCTGAGCCG
>NZ_WWJX01000982.1 GCF_009865215.1 Streptomyces sp. SID3343
CGGGCGCCCGGCCGCTGCTGCGGCGCGTGCGGGTCGCGCACGCGGGCACCGCCGGCGTCGTGGTGCACGAGGGCGCCGTACCCCGGTTCGAGGACTGCGCGGTGACCGACAGCGCGGGCTCCGCGATGGTCGTGTGGACCGATGCCGCGCCCGTGGTCCTCGCGAGCACCCTGGTCGGCGCGGGCAAGAACGGCGTCTATCTCAAGGGCGGCGCGCGCGGCGAGTTCACCGACTGCGTCGTGGGCGGTTCGACCTATCCCGCCGTGTACGTGGCCGCGGGCGCGGCGCCGGTGTTGCGCGAGTGCACGTTTCGCGACTGTCCCAGCGACGCCGGCATCGAGGACCCCGACGACACGGGCGCGGTGTTCGCGGACTGTGTCGCGCGCGGGGTGGCCCAGGCGCTGGTGTCGGGCGTGCGGGCGGTGGCGCTCGCGGGGGGCGCCC
>NZ_WWJX01000983.1 GCF_009865215.1 Streptomyces sp. SID3343
GCGGCGCCGCCGACCATCGACCGGCCCGGCAGGGCGAAAGCCAGGGCCAGGCAGCCCACGAGGCCGACGACCGGGACGATTCGCGGCGGGCGCCCCTCGGCGGGGGTGAGCGTCCAGGCGGCGGCATTGGCCACGGCGTAGTAGGCCAGGACGCCGAAGGACGAGAAGCCGATCGCCCCGCGCACGTCCACGGTGGCGGCGAGGACGACCACCACTGCGCCGACGGCGAGTTCGGCACGGTGCGGGACGTCGAAGCGCGGGTGTACGGCGGCCAGGACGTGCGGCAGTCGGCGGTCGCGGGCCATGGCCAGGGTGGTGCGCGAGACGCCCAGGATGAGCGCCGACAGCGAACCGAGCGCCGCGATCGCGGCGCCGACGCGGACCGCGGGTGCCAGGTTCGGCGCCCCCGCGGCGCGGACCGCGTCGGCGAGCGGGGCGGAGGAGTCG
>NZ_WWJX01000984.1 GCF_009865215.1 Streptomyces sp. SID3343
CGTGGCCGAGGCCGCGCTGTACGTGCCGCTGGGCCGCGGCGAGCCGGGCGTGGTCGAGCGGGCCCGAGCCCTGTTCGAACGGCGGCCGTTCAACTGGATGGCGTCGCTGGTGGCGGGCCTGGTGCTGACCGACGAGGCGGGCCGCCGGCACGACCCGGACGCGGCGGTGCGGTGGGCCCGGCGCACGATAGCCGACCTGTCGGAGGAGACCATCGACCCCGACGTGGGCATCCGACTGTCCGCGCTGGTCCTGTCCGCGATCGGTGACGCGGTGGGGGAGGCGCGGTTGACCGGCGACGACGCGGGCGTGGCCCGGTGGTCGACGGTGGCCGACGAGTTCGTCGAGCTGGCCGAGCGCACGGCGGCGCGGCCGGGCCGGCGCCCGCCCGAGATCGGGCCGGAGGGCGTGG
>NZ_WWJX01000985.1 GCF_009865215.1 Streptomyces sp. SID3343
CGATCCCGCCTCCGCCGGGCCCGCACACGGTCGGCGGCCCACCGCCCGGCTACCCGCAGACCCCGGCGGGCGGCGCCCCCATGCCGCCCCAGCCGCCCTTCGGCACACCCCCGCAGGGCTTCCCGCACCCGGGCACGCCGCCCCAGGGCTCCGCCTTCCAAACCCCACCGGGCGTCATGCACATGCCCCCGGGCGGCCCCCAGGTCCCCGCCCCGGGCCAGTACACCCCACCCCAGGGCATGGCGCCCCCGCAGTACCAAGGCACCCCCCACCAGGGAATGCCCCAAC
>NZ_WWJX01000986.1 GCF_009865215.1 Streptomyces sp. SID3343
TTTAATTTTTACGATGAAATTTAAACATGCCCATGAACCACAGCATATTCATCGGTGATACGGAAACAGGTTTAAGCGATGAACAAAAACAACATGGATATAACACGCGCATTGTATCGAGAGCCACGCATTCTTTTCATGGATGAAGCCACCAGTCATCTCGATGTGAATAACGAGTCTGTTATTAATGAGCACATTAAACAGCTT
>NZ_WWJX01000100.1 GCF_009865215.1 Streptomyces sp. SID3343
GGTGCGCCGCCTCCGACCGCCGGGCTCGGGGCCGATTCGGGAGACGCCGAGCGCGAGGGCGTGTCGGCGCCTGCCGCAGCGGCCGGGGCACCGCCCTGTGGGGGGCTGACGTTGGCCGCGGCTTCCCCGGCCTTGCGGATCAGGGCCTGGCCCTGATCACCGTCGGACTGCGGGCGCTTGATCAGTGGTTTGCCCTTGTCGCCACCGGTGTTGGGTGTGGAGCCGAACTTGAAGCTGTTCTGCTTCGCGCCGCCCCCGCCCCCACCGCCACCGCCGCCGGTGGGGTCGATGCCGGGCATGAGGCCGTTCTTCTGCATTCCCGGGAACGACGGGGGCCCCTGTGGGGCGCCGCCGCCACCGCCTCCCTTGGTCGCGGCGCGCAACGCCATGCTGCCGGCCTTCTGTGCGATGCCTCCGGCCTTGGACATGCCGGCGGACGCGCTGCCGTGCAGGTCCGCGCCCGCGCCGGCGCCTTCGCCTGCCCAGTGGACGAATTTGTAGGTGACGGCCGGGCACATCAGGACCAGGACCATGACCACGATGCCCGCCATCACGTCCGACAGGGCCTGCAAGCCGTCCTGGGCCTCGGACTTGCCCATCGCGCTGACGCCCAGGACGAACACCACGGTCATCAACAGCTTGCTGATCACCAGAGTGGCGGTGGCCTCGATCCAGCCGCGGCGCCACCTCTTCGCGCCTTCCCAGCCACCTCCGGCACCGGCGAACACGGCCAGGGTCACCAAGATCAAGATGGCGACCTTGCGGAACACCATGAGTGCCCAGTACATGAAGCAGCCGATGGCGCAGCCGATCGCGACCAAGGCCGGGATCGCCCAGCCGAGCGGATACATCTTGCCGAAGGCGCTGATCTGGACGATGCGCCTGATGCTGGTCTCGATGGAGGAGTTGGCGGCGGCGAACATTCCGGCGCTGAGCGCGTCGACGACGGTCAGGGCGACGGACGTGAACGCGATCGCCCCGAACTGGAAGGTGACGCCGATGACCGTTCCGGTCACGGCTTGACTCAGTGCCTGTTCGTCGCGCCGTACCGCGGCGCGGATGAGTTGGGCGCAGAACGTGGCGACGATCAGGATCAGGCCGATGGGCAACAGCATCTGGTAGTTGTCGCGGAACCAGCCGGCGTTGAGGTCGACCACGGTGGTCCGGTCGACGGCCTTGGCCGCCAAGTCCGCTGCCGAGGCGGCGAGTTCACCCATGGATTGAGCGATCCAGGCGCCGATGCCGTCGGTGATGGCCTTTCCGGTGCCGGACACGACGCCGCCGACGGCGTCGCAGACTTTGTCCACGAGGGGTACGTTGCAGACCCCCATGCGGCTACCTCCTTAAGTCGTGGTGGGGGTCACGGGGCGATGTTGGGCAGTACGCCGGCGAGTGCGCAGTCCTGGTTCGGCCGGCACTGCACCGCGAGGGTGACGGTGCGGGCTTCGGCACCTGCTCCGCTGCCGTTCCAGCGGATGGACTGCTTGCCGGTGACGGTGACCGCGTAGGCGTAGACGTCGGTGATGCGGCCCGGGTCCGCGTTGAGCGCGGCGGTGAACGAGGCGGGGATGTGTCCCTCGCCGATCTCGGCGGTGGCGTACTGGCCGCCATCGCGCATGCGCGACCACAGGACCGGGTCCGGGATGTTGTTGGTGATCGAGTCCGGGTCGGCGTACTCGCGCTCGTGGGTGAGCCACGCGTGCAGCGAGGCCAGGTGGCCGGTCTGGGTGTCGGTGCGGGTGTCGTAGGACCACAGTCGGGCCGCGAATGCCTTCCCGAATTCGACCGGGTCACGAGTCTTGGGGGCACCGGTGGGGCCGGTCGGCCCGTCCGGGCCGGTGCTCGATCCGGACGGGCCGGGGGCGGATTCCGTGGGGATCACGCTCGCCGTTTGCGGGGGCGACGTATCCGTGTCCGACGAGGTGGCGAGGGCGAGAACGGTGGTCGCGGCCAGGAGCAGCGCGAGGGCGCCGCCACCGATCGCGACTCTGTGGCGCAGACTCAGTCCGGGACCGAGGCCGCCGTTGTTCTTTTCGGCGGCGCTCAATTGATCTTCGTTCCCATCGTGCTGAAGAACATCACGATGCCGTTGGCGCCGCCGAGCAGCAGTGCGGCGCCGGCGCAGATGACCACGCCCTTCTTCCCGTTCGCTTCGGCCTGGTGGCTGCCGGAGTGGTTGCCCCAGGCCCATACGGCACCGCTGACACAGAGCGCCCCCACGACCGCGATGATGCCGAAGAGGTTGACGCTGGAGACGACGTCCGTCAGGACTTGTTGGCCGGGAAGACCGCCCTCTTTGGGGGTGACACCCGGATCGAAGGCGAGGTTTTGGGTGCGTTCGAGCAGCCTCAAGAGAACTCCTGGCTAGGGGACTTGCATGGGGAGGTGGCCCGCAGGGGTCGGCACTGCGGAGAGGTACCGGCTCGGCCGCATGTGGACGGGCGCAGTGGTGGGTGACTGCTCCGGCGTCAGCCGGTCACGCGGCGGGCAGCGAGAATCTTCGACTGCCAGTCGGCGAGGGTGGCGATGCGCACAATGTCGCCCGTTCGCGGTGCGTTGACGATCAATCCGCCTCCGATCACCATGCCCACGTGCTCGGGCACGGACGGCGTGCCGCGGGTGAACACCAGGTCCCCCGGACGCAATTCGGCCAGCGCGACGGGTACGCCCTCGGCGACCTGGGTGTACGTGGTCCGGGTCAGTGGCACTCCGGCCGACGCGTAGGCGGCCTGCATCAGGCTGCTGCAATCACAGCGGCCCATCGGGTCCGGTCCGCGCGGGGCCGCGCACGTCCCGCCCCATTGGTAGGGCGTGCCGAGTTGGCCGAGTGCCCACCGGATCGCGGTCTGCACGGCCCGCGACGCGTCCACGGGGATCTGGTACCCCTGCGGCAGCGCACCGGCGGGGATCTCCCCGAAGCCGGATCCGTCCGGACCGCCTCCCGGCCCGGTGCGGCAGCCGGCGAGGCCGGCACCGGTGCCCGAGGTGACGGGTGGAGCGGTCAGCCCCGGGTCGGGTGCCGTCCCAGGCGCGACGGTGATGCCGGTCGTGGGAAGCGGCCCGGGCAGTTGCGAGGGGCTCGTGGTCGGAGCGTCCTGGGGAGCGAGAAGCCCCTGACCTGCGGGAAGTACGGAGGTGATCGCCTGCTGAAGGGCGGTGGCGATCGGGACCCACTGGTCGTACAGGTCCGGGTGGTTGCTCTTTTGGACGGCCTGGGACGCCTGCCCGATCGTCATCTGCTCCCAGCCCCGGACCGACTTGAGGGCCGTGTAGAACTTGGTCGAGGCGTAGACGGGGTCCATGATCTGGGCGACCGTCCCCCATCCCATCGACGCCCTCTGTTGAAACAACCCGACGCTGTCCAGGTCGCCGTACGTCAGGTTGATGAGCTTGCTCTCCTGCATCGCCGTGGCGAGCGCGGCGATCTGCCCGCGTGGCGGGACCTTCAGCGCGACACCCGTCGCGACGATCGTCATGGCGTTGGGGATCTGCTTGGCGGGGTCGTGCAGCTCGGGAACGTTGATGTTGCCGGTCTGGCCGGCGAGGATCTGCTGCACGAGCGCGGTCACCGACGCGGCGTCGCCGGCGGGTTGCCCTGTCTTGCACTGCGCGGAGGCGCTCCCGGAGAGCGCGATCACGATCGGCGCGATCATCGCCAGCGGTGACAGCGCCACCGCGCCCACGAGTAGGCCGGCCTTCTTCATCCGCGACGCCGACGGCTGTGGATGCGAAACACGGACCGAATGTTGTTCGGCATCGAAGTCTCCTTAGGAAAAGCGAGGGGTGTGACGGCGCACTTCGCGCTGAGAAGTCACGTCGCGCCACACCCCTTTTTGCACCGGATTTCGCGGTAGGCGCTACCGCGAACGCCGATGACGATTCGGATGCGGCGGCCAGCCGCTTCCCTAATATGTTTCTCATGAGTGGGCCCCTCGACCGATCGCTATTCGGTGCCGAAAAGTCGGACGCACTTCGCTCGACTCTCGACTTCCACCGGTTCTTCCCTGGCGGAGTGAGGCGACTCTAAGCGGCGGGAAACCGAGAAATCAAAGAAAACCGGGGTGCCGAAAAACTGGAAATCTCAGGAAGTCGCCACCTAGTCTCCGGCCCTATCCCGTCCTCGAAACCGTGCGGCGGGGCATCCACCGGAGGTATATCCACGCATGCCCTACACCCTGCATCGGGGGGACGCGCTACGCGTTCTCGCCGACCTGCCCGACGGCAGCGTCGACGCCCTGGTGACCGATCCGCCCTACAACTCGGGAGGACGTACGAGCGCGGAGAGGACCACACGCACCGCGCGCAGCAAATACACCCAGGAAAAGGCCGGACTGCCGGATTTCGACGGTGACAACAAGGACCAGCGCAGTTACGGGAGGTGGATGTTCGAGATCCTCCAGGAGTCGTACCGGCTGACCCGCGAGGGCGGCACCGCGATCGTCTTCATCGACTGGCGCCAACTGCCCACGATGACGGACAGTTTTCAGCTCGCGGGCTGGACATGGCGTGGGATCGCGGCCTGGCACAAGCCCGCGAGCCGGCCGCAGCGCGGTCGACTCAAGCAGAGCTGCGAATTCCTGGTCTGGGGCTCCAAGGGGCCGATCGACGCGTCCCGGAATCCGCTGTACCTGCCGGGCCTGTACATCGGCTCCCAGCCCCGTGGAACCGCTCGGAAGCACATCACGCAAAAGCCCCTCGACGTCATGCGCGAGCTGGTGACGCTGTGCCCGCCGAAGGGGACCGTCCTCGATCCCTTCGCCGGCAGCGGTACCACCGGTGTCGCGGCGCTGATGGAGGGCCGGTCGTTCGTCGGCGTCGAGGCAAAGGAGGAGTACGCCGACATCGCCCAGGCCCGTTTGCGCGAGGCCGAACAGTACGACCTCGCGGCCTAGCGAGGCGGCTGCGGCCGGGTCCACCCCTCACCCGGACCCGGCCGCAGCCCCACACACCCCACCCAATCCACCCCGCGAGGTCACCGCATGGACGAGCCCAACCCGTTGCCCAACGATCACGACGACCCCCCGGCCGAGCTGGTGCGCTTCGCCGACGTGGAGGATCTCGACGCGACCCTGCTGCGACTGACGGAGACCTCACAATCTCCGGAAGACCTGCTCGAACGCCTGCGCGTCGAGCGTCCCAAGCTCTTTGGCTACGCCCCGTTCGACGAGCCCGAACCGGAACCGGAACCGGAACCGGATGAGACGCCGCCTTCGATCTTCATTCTGGCGCTCGACGGCAAGCGCTACCGGGCGGAGATGGCCGTGCTCACCGTGTGGGTGCACGATCTGCTCCTGCCGGTCTACGGGCGTGAGATCACCACGAACCGACCGTGGTGCCAGCAGTGGGACCAACATCCCGAGGCGGTCGCGCGCCTGCACGGGCTGTGGCTCGCCTGGCAGCAGTACACCGACGTCGAGGCCGGGCTCGCCGGCCCGGCGATGTGGCACCGCGACTTCCTCGACCCGACGTGGCTGCAATTGCGCGACCCCAGCGGGCCCTTCGCCGCCTGCACTACCAACCCGGGGCGCCCCAACCACCGTGTGCTTCCCGCGCCGGAGCCCGCTCCTTCACTCGTGGCGGGACTGATCGATCGTCAGGCGGCGTAGTGGTCTACGACTTCGCGTTGGAGGGCTGGGCCCCCGACAACAATGCCAGTGCCGAATGCATGTGGAAACTTGAGATCTGGGGCCCGGAGCTCGAACTGCTCCGCGCGCAGTCCGCCTCCGAGCGGGAGTGGCTCGTCTTCTACGACTCGTCGCAGATGTGGGGTCTCCCCGGGGCGGCGAAGTTCCTCGGCGTCCACGTCGCTCGCGACCGCGACCACCGAAGCGTCAGGGTCGAGGCCCGAGAGGCGCCGACGGAGGCGTTGGCCCAACGATGGCTCATCGCCTCGGGCGCACAGCCCGACGCCCTCGCGCGCAAGGCCGGGCTGCCGGAACCGGCGGACGAGGAATCCCGGCGGATCGAGTCCCATATCCGCGACAGCGGCGTCCGCTACCACGTCGAGGCCCACCACACGGACCACCAACACCAGCACACCTGGGCGCTATTGCGCGACACCGCTCCCGATGTCGCTCGCCCCTGGGTGGCCCAGACCGAACGCAGCGTGAATCGCGGCACCGGCGGCGCCTACCTCATCCGGGAAGAACGATTCACAGCCCGGAGCGCGGCCCTGGAATGGGTGCGGGCGTCCGAACACCGACACCATCGCGCGCAAGCGGCGACCAGCCGATGCGAACACGGCGGCCCCTCACCCACCAGCCCCACCGCCACGACCGCGAGCGCGAACACAGCCCACCTCGGCAGGGCGCGCACGTGAACAAACCGATGCTGGGCTTCGCCGCCCACCCCCAGGCCCTCGGCGATCTCCAACGCCTGCCGCCACACATCCGCGAGTTCGCGGTGCGCGCGCTGGACGCCCTGGTCCGCGACGTCCGCCACGGAACCCGTCTGGGGGATCGGGGCGGCTACGACCTCACCGACTGCCGGCGCCTGGTCCTGGACGAGGACCGCGCGTGGCGACTGGTCTACCAAGACCGCCCCGCACCCGCCGATTCCCCATACCGCCGCGAGGTGGTGCTGGTCGCCGTCGGCGCCCGGCAGGACCACGCCGCCTACAACACGGCGGCCCAACGCCTGGGCCGCGACCGGACCCCGCCCCCGGAACCGGGCCCCATCGGCCGCCGGGCCACCGCGGCTCGCGTCCGCTCGACGCCTGCCCGGGCGGTCGCTTCGGTCGTGCCGTCGACGACACCCACCGCGGCGCGGGCCAACCCCGGCCGTTCCCGCTGATGACCCCCCAGGAGCCGACCATGCCCGCCCTCACCCCCACCTCGATCCCGGAGCGTGTCGTCCTCGCCGAGCGCGCGGTCGCCGTGCTGTCCCCGCGCTCGACGATGTGGGCCCTGCAGACGCTGCACGGAGCCCCGAAGACGTCCGGGGAGGTCGCCGCCGCCCTGCCGTGGCTGACGCCGGCCGCCGCCACCCAGCGGGTGCGCCAGATGCACCGCGACGGCCTGATCGAGCGCGTCGACCGTCCGGGCTTCCCTCGGTACACCCCCACCCTCGCCGGCCACGGCGTCTCCGAGGCCCAGGCGGCGCTGTTGGAGTGGCACACCCGGCACGTGCCCGCAGCCGCGCCCACCGCCGCCCTCGACGAGATCGAGGAGGCGCTGGGCATGCTGCGCCCTGCCCACACCCTGCGGACGCTGGACCTCCTCGCGACCGCCGAACTCGTTCCCCAGACGAGCGTCCACGTGGCGTTCGCCGAACTTCCGCAGTGGCGGGTCGATCGACGGCTGCGGGCCATGGAGCACGATCGCCTCGTCGCCGGAACCACAGGCGACAACCCCGCGTTCGCCCTCACCGACCGAGGACGCGCCACCACCGAAGCAGTCACCGCCCTCGCAACTTGGGCGCGGTTCCACTTCCCCTCGCCCACCGAACACACCGCGGCCACCGTCGCCAAGGCGGCCCACGCCGAGACCACAGGTGCCTCGCGCGTGCCCGCCGCCGCGTTCTCGCATGCCCCGACACCCCCGACCCCGACCACGCCCACCGCGGCCACCCCCGCGCCCCGTGCGGCGTTCTCCACCCCCACCGCACCGGCCCGGACCCACTGACGCGCGCGCCGCCCTCACCAGCACGGAGCAACCGCCCATGCCCGACCTCGCCACACGCGACCTCGACACCGACCAGCTGGACGCCACCCGCCGCACGCTCGACACCCTCCACCCGCGCTGGACCATGTGGTGCCTGCACATGCTCCGCGAGGCCCCGGCCACATCCGGAACCGTCGCCCGCTCGATGCGGTGGATCAGCCCCAGCGTCATCTCCCAACGCCTGTCCGGCATGACCGCACGCGGCCTGGTGGCCCCGGTGCCGGACCGTCCACGCGGCACCGTCGCCCTCACCGAACGAGCCCGCGAACTCGTCCCCGCGCAGGAAGCACTCGCCGCCTGGGGACGCGCGCACCACCCGGCGGTCGAGCCCGTACCGGCGGCCGAACACGAGGAACGCGTCGTGAGGCTGCTGCGCTACGCGCACACGGTGCCGATCCTGGCCGCACTGCGCGACGGCCGATCGCGCAGCGACTCCGAGATCCGCCACGCCCTGCCCGGGGGAGTCTCGTCGGTCACCCTCGACAACCGACTGCGACACCTGCAGGGCAACGGAGTGATCCACCGCACGCCGCAAGGGTGCGCGCTCACCACCGCCGGATACGCCCTGACCGGTGTCCAGGACGCCCTCGCCGCACGACCGAAGCGGCACGGCGGCGCCGAGGCACGCCCAGTCGACGCTCCGACCCGCTCGCACGCGGCGACCAACCACCGCAACGGTCATCGGCCCGTGCCCCCCGTGCTCTTCTCCCACCCCGAGGGGCCGTGGGCGCCAGCCGCGACCACACCCACCGCGGCCACCGTCCGGACGGGGCGTGGCCGGTGACGCCCGAGGACCTCGACACGCTCACGCACGGCGATCCCTGGCGGGACCTGGCCGTGTCCCCGCGCTACCTGGCCGGCGCGGGCGAACTCGACGAGGCGATCGATCCGTTGCAGGCGGCCGGATTCACCGTGTCGCACGACGATCTGGGCAACGCCTACCTCTACTCACCCTGTCACCGAGTGCGGACGGCGTGCATGCCCGAGGGTGAGGACCTCGGCATGTGGGCGGTGACGGCGAGCGACCTGCCGATGCATCTCCCGCGCTGGAAGGCGACGTTCGACTCGGACATCCCGGTGGAGGCGATCGCCGCGTTCACCAGCGAAGTGGCCGCCCAAGTCGAGGCCGCGAACGCGGGCTTCCTCTACTCGCCACCCGGTACCGATCCGGGCTGGCAACCGCTGAAAGCCGCCGGCTGGCGTGCCGACATCCGACGCGACGAGGCCACGTTCACCGCGCCCGACGGCCTCGCGGCGCTGAACTGCGTACGCGGAGAACTCTCCTACGCCGGAGAGATGGGACCCGGACCGTGGGCATGGACCCTCACCGTCGGCCAGGGATGCTACCCCTCCTACGCGACGTTCACCGGTGGCACCCCACCCCACCTGATCGCGGCGTTCACCAACGCGATCAGTAACCCGGCCCCGGTCATCCGCACCAGATTCCAGCTCCCCCTGCGCCACCTCGCCCACCTGCACGTGACCCCCGCCATCGAAGCGGCAGAGCCCCCCCCCAGCCGAGAGCGAGCGCCGCCGCCGCCCGCACCACCCACCCGACCGGTCCCACGCCACCCGAGAGCGGGCCACCGGCATCCATCACGCCCACCCCCGCCACTTCGCGTCGCGGATTGTGAGCACCGATATCAGCGAGGTTCCCCCTGTGCACCCCGACGACGCGAGCGTTCCCGACCTCGACGACGAGATCGAAGCGGCCTTCGGCCTCACCCTCGACCGTCTCGCGGCAGTCACCGCCGAAACACCCGCACACGTCAACGTCGAAGAAGTTCTGCGGCTCCGCTCCGCCGTCCTGGCGTGCGACGCAGCCATGCGCGCCGACCAGGCCGAGGCCCACCGCCTGACCGCGGCGAGCCACCCGCCCACCGCCACGCGGGTGGGCCGACTGGCCACGCTCGTGTATCGGATGGTGTCGACCGAGTGCGAACGGGCCGTCCACGTGGACGCGGTCGAGGCCGCCCTGTCACGCCACCGTTGGATCGAGAAAGAACACCCGGGGGCCGGCGGCCTGGGAGCCACGCCCCGGGCGAGCGCCGCCACCCTGCGCGCCGCGCACCCCGTGGGCCCGTGTGTGGACGCCACCACCGACCCCACCACCGCGGCCCATCCCCTGCGCGCAGCCGCCGGCGTTCGCGCACCCCGACACTGACCAAACGGAGGCACCGTCGTGGAGAGCACCCACCGCTTCGCTCCGCCGTCGCCCCCCGAAGAGGAGTGGCACGGGAACTGGCTCGCCGCCGATCCCACCAGCGACCCGTGCGCGCGTTGGCTCAGCGAGCACGCCGACGACCTCCTCACGCTGGCCAGCCAGGAACAGACCGGCGACCTGTGGGTGATCCTGTTCGACCGCAGCCAGACCCGGCACCCTTTCGGCAGCCCCGCCCTGCTCTCCGTCCACACCCGCAGCGACCCCGTGACGCGGACCTTCGGGGCCGACGCCCACGAAGCGCCCACACTCGCCCTCGCCCAACGCTGGCTCACCCAGCGCGGCGCCGATCCAGCGCGGTTCGTCTTCGAATCAGCAGCCGCCAGGCCCGTGGACGAGCCCTCCCGAGACGCGATCGCCCGAGTCTCCGAAGGCGGCGACCGCTACGACCTGCTGGAGCACTACAGCGACCACGTCTCGAACCACACATGGACGATCCTGCGCGACCACCAGGCCCCGGAGGAGTACGCCGTGCACGTCGACCGGGTTCTGCCCGGAAACCGACTCCAGGTCCGCGAACGCTCCTTCGCCGATCTGGCCGCCGCCCGGACCTGGGCCCGGGCCGGCGAACCACTCCCGCGTCCGGCTCCACGAGCGGCAGCAGCCCGCGCCCACACCACCACCGACCCGCGACCCGCCACCTCTCCCGCGGTGGTGACCGTCCCCCGTGGCGACGCCCCCACCCGCACCCGCACCCGTTGAACCCATACCCGCTGACCCCTCTCACGCGGAAACACCCGGCTGTGACCGGCGATTCGACCGAAAGGAACTCGTTGTACGACTACGCCACCATCTCGTCCGTGCTGGAGGAGGACGTCCTCTGCCACGCGTGGATCGAGCCGCAGTACCTGGCAGGGATGGGCGAGAGCGAGAGCGTCTTCGGCACGCTCGTCGACAACTTCGGATGGGACCACACCAACGAGGGACATCGGGGTGAATGGGCCACCAGCCCGTGCGGCGTCGCCATCGTGCGGCTGCTGCCCCGCGAACACGAGGACCCCTGGGACTGGACCATCGACGTGGACGGCCATCGTGGTCAGGGCCAGTGGCGCGCCACGTTCGAGCACGAGGCCCCCGTGGAGTTCGTCGCCGCTATCACCACCGCCCTGGCCCGCCGATTGACCCCGACCGACGCACGACCGCAGCCCCGACCGATCAGCGAGCCTCTCACCGCCGGGTGGCACATGGGCACCCTCGACGAGCGCACCGTCCGGGTGAGCAGCCCGGACGGCCTCCTCGCCCTGCACCGCACCGAGGAAGGGTTCGGCGATCCCGCCGAGGACTGGACATGGCACCTCAGCGCCGGCGAACAGGGACATCCCGTGTGGTCCGGTCGACTGACCGCGCGGACCCCCCGCGACGTGATCGAGGCCGGTCTCACCGCCCTCGCCAGGCCGGAGCCCGTCCTGCGCGAGGCCCGATGGCTTCCCTACAACGCACTCCACCTCATCCGCGTGTTGCCTTCGCACTGGGTCCCCGGACCGACCACATCCACCGCCGCGAACGCACGCAGCCCCCACGCGCCATCCGAGTCCACGCTCCTCACGCCCGCTCAGGCAGCCCTCGGGGCGGGGCGCCCCTCGCTCAACCCTCCCACTCCACCCCCGTCGACCCGCTGACCGGGACCTCGTACCGATTCGGAGCACGCATGAATACCGCACCCCGACCGCAACCCGTGTGGCTCACCGACCTGTCCGGTCTCCCGCCGGGGATCCACGACGCCGTTGTGGAGGCTGCGGAAGCCACCCTCATCCTGGCCGGCGACTCTCCGTTGTCCGAGAGCATCGACGGGGCGGGAACGGCGGGCTGCGGTGACGGTGTGAGCTACGACCTCGCCCCGGCGATCGAAACCGAAATCGTCCGGCGGGTGATGGCCGCCGCGGGAGTTTCCGTGCCCCCGCTCACCGCACCCGTCGACGAACGCTTCGTCGCGGACGTCGACGCGCTCCCACAGCCCATCCAGGCGGCTTTGGTCCACGCAGCCCTGGAGGCCGTGCGCGCCGAGCGGGCAGGGCAGCGATTGCGCGGCGCCCCCACGCTCGACCAAGCACGGCGGGCGGTCGCGGCACACACGGCAGCGACGCCGATCGATGCCTCCCATCAGCTCCTGCCAACCTCCACGTCGCGCAGGCGTTGAACACACCCCGCAGCAGCCCATCGAGCCCGAGGAGCAAACCCGTTGCTGTATCACGATCTCGCGGAATGGCTCGAAGAAACCCCCAACCGAACGGTCATGGTGGCACCCCGCTACCTTGCGGGAGCCGACGAGCAGGACGGTGCCATCGAGCGCCTGGTCGCGGAGCACGGCTGGGTCGGGGACTCGGACGTCTACGGCGGCGTCTATCTCGCCAGCCCCTGCCGCCGCGTGCAACTCGCCCACCGCCCACAGCACGGCCAGGATTTCACCTGGCTCATCAACGCCTCGGCGCGCCCTCTTGAAACCTTCGTCTGGCAAGCCGAGTTCGGACCCGATGTCCCCGACGAGATTCTCCACGCTTTCATCGGAGCCCTCACCCGGGACATCGCGGCAGGCGGCGACCGATTCGTGGCCGGGCCCACTCTGCCGGGCGTCGCGTACGGCCCTCTGCTGGCTGCGGGTTGGGAACCCACAATCGACGGCAAGCCGGGGCTGTTGGGAGACGCGCCCCGCGTGATCACCGCAGGCCAGGGGACGGCCCGCCTCGTTCACCAAGGCCACCTGCCGGACGACACCTGGATGACGCCTGGCCGCGACTGCCACTGGGAGTTGCGCGGCGGCCACCCGGATTGGGGAACACCGTGGCGCGCCACCCTCGCCGGACGCGTCCCGACCCATCTGGTGGCAGCGCTCACCAGCGCCCTCGCCGATCCGCGCCCCGTCGAGCGTCGCGTTTCCCAACTCCCCTCGAACCAGCAACCGTTCATCCGGGTAATGCCCGCCGAGTGGTGGGTGCCCACCCCCGAACGTGCCCTCGCCGCGCGGACCCGCACGACCACCCCGCCCCACGCTCCACACGTGACCGCTCCTGCCGCAGCCACCCCATCGCCCATGCGGCCGACGATCGCGGGAGCACGCCGATAATCCCTACTGGCCAGGCACTGGCTCACCGGCCGGTCCGACGCTCGGGTCCGACCTCACCACCCACGAGCACTGCCACCGGTAGTAACGCGCCCGTCCGACACAGCCCATCGGAGACTCGTCGTTCATGACCGAACCCCGCAGTGCCCGACACGCCGTCCCGAACCCCGGAACACGCATCGCCACCGACACCTTGGGCATGCCCCCGCGCACGCTGCTGACCCAACTCCCCCGAGACGGAGCACACTTCGTCTTGGTCAAGCTGATCGCACGAGCCGCGGAGCGCTTCGACGAGATCGACCACGACTTCCGCGAGAACGTCGCCTACCTGGCCAAGGATCTGGCCCGCGTGGTCGGCCACGGCGCGCGCATCGTCAATTCGAGCGGAGTAGTACAAAGCAGCGGGGCGCGCATCGACATGCTCGCCGCTCGAATGTCCGACGCGGACAGGACCCTCACCCTGATCCTGGACGCATACGAGGACCTGGGCCCCGTCCCCGAGCGTGCCCCCAACCCGGCCGTACTCCGCGAGGCCGCAGACGACATCGCGCCTGCACGGACCGCCGCCGCACGCCGCCGCGCCCCGAAGGATCGGACCACTTCGGATCCGCGCCCCGGACAACCAGCGACATCCGCACACAGTCCCGAGGCAGCCACGAACGCCCGCCGCCGCTGACGACCCGCGCGCCGAAATCCCGTTCGCTCGCGCGTCATCCGGAGCCACCGTGATCATTCTCAGGCCATACGACACCGACTACCGCGAGCTGCAGTTCATGCGCTCCGACGGACGACGCGAGCTCTCCCTGCACACCTGCCTCAACGAGTACTTCGCCGCCCACGACGCCGTGATCCTGCCCGGCGCCGGCCGCGCCGTCGTCGACGGGGAACATCTCCGGCCCGGCGCCCGTGTTCGTGTCCACAGTTTCGCCAACCACGGCTTCAACGGGGTCCTGGCCTACGTGACTCCCCTCGGGGGACAACGGGGCGGGCACATCGGGCTCGAACGTCTCGCCGTGCTGCCCACCGGTGCCGAGCAGTTGCGAGACCTGGCGCAGCTCAAGGCACCGGACGATGTCGACATCCGTACCGGGCGACCCGCGATCGACGTCGCGGCCATGCGCCGTGACGACACCCTCTTTGTGGCGATCACCCCCGGAGTCGACCTGAGAGATCGGTTCATGCCCTCCGGATACACGTACACCGAGCCGGTCCCCGGCGACCAATCGGCCTCGCACGTGGTCGTCTACGTCCGCGAGATCGTCGCGCGCTACCTACCGCACAGCCCCCTCCCGATCCGCTTCCGATTGCCCTGGCAAGCAGCCGCCAGGGAGCGCCGGGACATGCTCACACACGCCCGCGCCGGAGCCCTCAACCCCGCCCAGGTACGTGCACTCGCCGCCATCGCCGCGGGCGGGGTCGTTCTGCGCGGCAACCGACTGGCCATCAACAACCGCCCGGACACCCGCCTCGCCGTCCCCACCTACGTCAACCTGCGCGACCAGGGCCTCGTCGAACCGTCGGCCATCGCGCTGCGCGACGGCCGCGAGCTACGCCTGACCTCCGACGGTTGGCGCGTCCACAAACTCCTGGCGTCAAGGACCACACCGCCGACACGGGCCGCCGCCGCATCAACCCGCACCACGACCGCCATTCCCGCTCCGGCAGCCCCGTACACCGCCGTCCCAGCCTCGACGACGCCGGGTGACACCATCTCCCCCCGCCCCCAGGCCCATTGACGCAACGTCACTCCGACGGGTTGTCGTTCCCTCTCACGAACGGGGTCGTCGGGCCCCGCCCGGACGCGAAGCGTGCCCGACGCGCGGTATCGCTCACGGCAGACACGATTGACTGGATACCTCCTCCCGAACGATGTCAACGTACGGACGTCGCCAAGAACGGCGACGAAACCGCAGGTCATCGAAGGGATGAGCATGCTCGACACCTTGGCTTCCGCACCTGTCCACACCCCGGACCCGCACCCGTCCGCAACCGGCGACGGCGGGCCCGCGACCGACCCGGGCTCGGGCCGCGACTGGCTCGCGGGCGAGGGGATGGCCTACCCGATCCTCGACACACTGCGTGACGCCGATTGGGTCCGGTACGAGGACCCGTTGGCCAACGTGTACACCGCATCCCCCGACGGCCGCGCCCACGTCGCCTTCCTGCCCGAGCACCCCGCCGGCTGGCCGGCACCCCTGTGGGAAGTCAGCGTCGACCTGCGAAACGGCGGATGGCGACAGGAGTTCCACACGGGCGTGCCCTGCGAGCTGGTTCACGCGTTCGTCCGCGCCCTCCTGACCGAGCACCGCTCGATCCACGAGTGACGCCTCACCGGGTCCGCGTCCCACGCGACGCGGACCCGGCGCCGACCGTCCAACCGTCACCATCCAGGGAGTCCACTTGACGCTCACCCTCGCACCCACGCCCACCACCTCCCTCCTGCGCGACGCACCGGCCCCCGGGCGCGCCGACGCCGCCTTCGCGCGCACATGGATCCTCGGCGCCGGCAACCCCTACCCCGTGCTCGATCTCCTCGCCGAGGCCGGGTGGCAAATCGTCCTCGACCACCGCGCGGACATCCACTGCGCCTCCCCGTGCGGGCGCGTCTACATCGGCTACCTCGCCGAATCCCCCCACGCCAAGATCAACGACCTGTGGCACATCACCGTCGAGGGCCACCACGACATACCCGGCTGGGAGCAGACCTTCCCGGACGACGTCCCCTCCGAGGTCGTCGCCGGCTTCGTCAACGCCCTCCTGAACACCCCCGCCCGCACCGAACTCTGACCCGTGCGCACGCGAGCCCGGACCCGTCGCCACCGGTGACCGATTCGGGCTCGCGTGCGTTCGACCAGGCCCGACCAGCGCTCCGTACCCCACGAGAGGCACACGACATTGCTTACCGACAGCGAGTACGCACACATCCGTCGTTGGTCCGACGCCGCCACCGCAGGACCATGGACGGTCGTCGTCGAGGACCGCGACCCGGAACACGCCCTGCTCCGACTCCTCAACAGCGAGGGACGCATCGTCGCGTCCACCGCCGTCTGCGTGCACGATCACCCGGACGCACTCGACATCGCCTTGACCGACCTCAGCCTGGTCGCCCGGTCCCGCGTTTGGATACCGGTGCTGCTGGCCGAGGTTGCCGACTTGCGTCAACGTCTCGCCGGACAGCCCGACAACGCCGGCGACCCGAAACCCTGACGGCTCGACCCAACTGAGTGCAGGACCAACTGCTGGCCAGATCGAGTCATGATCAGCGCGCGAACGCCGCCGATGCCGCTACCGTCGATCAGCCACACCGGGCAAGCAAGGGCCACATCCCGTTCGGGGCGCGGCACTTCGGCTTACCTGGCGTCTTGTGCCCAGGCCAGCCCTGTTCTGGTCATCCTCGCCTATGGAGCAAGGCGAGTTCGCCCCCAGTGAGCGCGCGCGCCTCCAGCCACCGCTGAGCCGTGTTCTCGGTCACGCTGTAGTAGTACTCGGACTTGTTGCCGGTGTCCCCACTCGCCGCGCCCGACTGCACCCAGTCCATCGGCCAGTTGGATCGCCCAAAGTGCCTGTGCAAAACACGGGTGAATGCGCTCAGAACGCCCCGCAGACGATTCCGCTCGATGGGGAGACTCTCGACCAGAGCGCTGTAGCTCACCCCGACACCGGGTCGCCCCGACAGGATGTCCATTACCGAAGCCATCGTTCGAACCGAATCAAGGCGATGCTGCGCCAGAGCCAGCAGGTCCTTCACCTGCCATTCGACATCTGGCCAAGCGCCGTCCCCCGTCGGGCCGGTCCCATCCTCGGGCACTGCCGGCGACGCGATGACGTGGCTGCCGGTGAGTTCCGCGATCAACCCATACACCTGCGTAACGTACTCGCGCGGCACAGCCACTGAGATGAACTGCACGTCCTCCTGTGCCATACCCCATCCTCTCTCGTACCCCCGTCTAGCGGTACGAGCGAATACTGACACCCCCCGTTTCCTTACGTCTACCAAATTAGTGACTACTACTGGATTTGCGGCCTACTAATACCCATTTGCTGCTAGTCGCCATCAGTTTGGTGGGGCGTTGGTGACAAGCTGCGAAGCGCGCCCCTTCCCCACCTGGTGATCTGGTCTCTTGAGTCCGAGTGAAAGGAAGATGGTTCGCTGACCCCATGCGGGGCTCCGCGGCGGCGTCTCGGGTGCCCGACGCCCAAATCTTCCCTGCGCTGGGGGCTGTGACGGCCGTGGCCTATCGAGCACAGACGTCGTGGCCGGCGTATTCGCCCTGGTCGAGGGGCGCGACCCGAGTGGCGCGTCCGGATCGTCCAGCAGTTGTGTGGCCGCTGCTCGAAGGTGTCGACGTGTGCTTCGAAGGCAGCCACGTGCCTAGGGCTCCGCGAACGAGGCGGCATCAACAGCGGACTCGCGTCCGCAACCGTGCTCCGGTTGCGGACGCGGATCCGATCGCGACTAAGACAGTTCGTCCTCGTCGTCCTCGTAGTAGTCGTCGTCGACACTGTTGCGGTCGGCGGCGGCAGTCGCTCGGTCGTCGAAGCCGGACCGGGCAGTCTCGCTGTCAGGCTCGCGCTGAGCGGCTGCGTTGATGCGCTCGGCTGCGTCGCCGTCCATGGGTGTGTGGTCGTTGCGGCCCACGTGGGCACCTCCGTGCGGGAGGGATACGTTGCCTGAAATGCGCGCGGTGGTGCGACCGTAGAGCCGGTTCCCTAAGGGATGCCGGATGCGGTCGTCGGCGCGGGCGCCGGGCGTCGCCTCCGCATCGACGCGCGTCCGGCGCGCCGGCGGTCTCCGTCCTAAGCTGCCGCGTCATCGTCGACGCCCGATCGAGCCGGGGCGCCGCACTGCGAGCGGCCCGGCCGCGGCGTTTACCGGGCTCTCGCTGAGCACCACGGTAGAACGCCGGCGGCGGGCTTGTCCGGCAAACCGCCGGAATCGTTATTGGAGGTAAAGGCCCTTGAATGTGCCGTCGAAGCCCAGGGCTGTGATGGCCTCGGCGAACGTCGCCCAGTAGCGGTCGAGGGGGCCTGCGGCAAGGTCGTGGTAGTCGTCGACAGTTAGCTCCGGCTCGGGCCACTGCCGTGCGCAGCGGCACCGGATCCACACGTGGCCCTTATAGACGAAGAGGAGCCAGTCACGCCGTGCTGCGCACCCAGGGCAGCGGACGGGGATGCCGGTGATGCGCAGCTCGTCGGGGTGCTCGGTGCACACGACGAGTTCGGCGGGGTCGTAGGCGCCCGGGTCGGGCATGGGGTTGAGGTTGGGCAGCGGCTCGTCGTCGAACGACGGGGGCGGCGTGGGCCGGGTGAAGGGCTCGTACGGCTGGGGGTCGGACTGCTGCAAGGGATCGCCTCTCGCGTGGGGAAGCAACACCATCGACGTACCGCGGGTGGAAGTCCATGGTGTTCAACAGCACGCCAGCGAGACGTTTGGTCAGCTCAACGGCCTTGGCCGCGAGGGCTGTGTCCGGGCTGCGGGTGAGAGTTGAGAGGGCGTGGCGTGCCAGCGGGCGGGGTCGCCGTGCGCTTGGGCAAACGTCGGGGCATCGCGGGGGCGGGCAGGTCGGCGAGGTGGCGAAGGCGCCAGACCAGGACGTCTGCAGTGTTGTCCGCAGAGTCGAGTTCGCGCAGGGCAACGGCATCGGCGAGGAGCTGTTCGGGGTCGTGGCCGCCGTCTTCTGCTTGAGCGAGGGTGGCCGCGAGGGCATCCCAGCCCGGAGCGCTGAACTCGTGACCGATGCTTGTGGGGAGGATGGTACGGAGGGTCGCGGCGTGCCGAGCGTGGACGGCTGGAGGCAGGGAACGACCGGAGACTTGCAGGGCCCGCATCGGGCGGGCGGCGGCGTTGCGGTAAGCGGCGCGCAGGTGTTCGGCCGCGGCTCGCGCGGCGGCGGCTTGCTGGGCGTGGTGGTGGGCGGAATGCCAACGTGCGGCCACGACGACGACCAGGATCAGTGTCGAAAGGACCATGGCGGTGCCGGCGCCGTCCTCGCCTCGCCCGACGGCGCGGCCCGCGTAGACAATCTCGCGGGCGGCGACGCGGAGTGCGCGCTGGTCGGCCCGCCCTGCTCGAACGTGGCTGCGGGTGGCGCGCTCGAACTCTTTGGCTGCGGATCGCAGTTGCCGGCGGTCGGCTGCCGACGCCGTTTGGGCCAGGGCGTCCAGGATTTCCCCGGTGCCGGTGAGTTGCGCGGCCGACTCGGCGTCGTCGTCGCCGCCCAGGACGACGGCGGCTCGAACGAGGGCAGCGCTGGCCCGGTGTCGGGCCTGCGCCGGTCGAGGGCGGCCGGTGGTCGTTCCGGCGCCCTTGCGGCGTGGACGTGGCGACACGCTGGTGTGTGCAGGTCGGTCTTCCGCTCCGGCGAACCGTCGGCGGATCCTGGGCAGCGACAGGTCGGGGGCCAGTTCGGAACCGGAGAACCAGATGGGCTCGCCATCGCGGTTGCGATCACCCGGCACGGCGACGGTATATCCGATGACGTCTCCGGACGGAGCTTGGCGACGGCGAACGCCGATGCCCTGGGCCGCGAGGCGAGCGAAGAACTCTCCTTCGTCGCTGGAACCGGAAACAGCGTTTCGTACCGCTTCGCGCAGCCGTTCCCGGGACGTGGCTTCGCGTCCCAGGCGTTTGGCCTTGTGATGTTCTGCGCTGGTGGGGCGGCGAGCCGCGGTGCCGTCGCCGGCGTTGAGTTCACGCAGCCCGAGTTCCTTCTCGATCTGTCGGGCCTCGGCTTGGGCGCGTTTGCCCTCGAAGTCGCTGTCAGGGCGGCGGCCGTCTTCACGGACGAGGTTGGCGATGATGTGGATGTGGTCGTCGGCGTGGCGGATGGCGACCCACCGGCATCCGGCGTCGTCGCCGTCGGGGTCGATGCCGGTGGCCGCGACCATGCGGCGGGCGACGTCGCCCCACTCCTGATCGGTCAGGATGCGGTCGGTGGCCGCCGCCCGCACGGAGCAGTGCCATACGTGGTTCTTGGGCCGCTCCTCCTTTGGGAGTGCGAGGAGCGGTCGGTCCAGGACGCGTTCGAGGGGCTTGAGCGAGTCGCCGGGGTCGCGGCCGGGGTCGGGGGCCATGCCGTCGAAGGAGGCGACGATGTG
>NZ_WWJX01000987.1 GCF_009865215.1 Streptomyces sp. SID3343
GCGCGCAGCACGTCGGGCCGCAGCCTGCGCCGCTCCGGCACGATCAGCACCAAGAGCCGTCTCGGCGGCGGCCTGGTCGAGATGCCGGTCATCCCGCGCAGGAACCCCGAGACCGCGCTCGCCCGCAATCCGGTCATCCCGGAGGAGCGGCGCTTTTGCCGCAAATGCGAACAACCGGTGGGTCGCGGTCGCGGCGACCGCCCCGGCGTCACCAACGGCTTCTGCCCGCGCGACCGCACACCGTTCTCCTTCGCGCCCAAACTCCAGCGTGACGACACGGTCGGCCAGTACCGGGTCGTCGGCTGCCTCGCGCGCGGCGGTTTCGGCTGGGTCTACCTCGCGCAGGACACCGCCGCGCACAACATGTGGGTGGTGCTCAAGGGCCTGCTCGGCAGCGACGACACCGACTCGCGCGCCGCGGCGCTCGCCGAACAGCGGATCCTCACCGAGATCCAGCACCCCAACATCGTGCACATCCAGACCGTGGTGCAGCACCCCGACCCGCTCACCGGCCAGGACGAGACCTACCTGGTCATGGAGTACGTCGGCGGGCTGTCCCTGATGGACCGGCTCAAGGCGTTGCGCGAGAGCGACCCCAGGGCCGTGCTGCCGGTCGAGCAGGTCCTCGCGTACGCGATCGACATCCTGCCCGCGTTCGGCTACCTGCACGAAAAAGGGCTGGTCTACTGCGACTTCAAGCCGGACAACGCGATCCAGACGGACAGTCAGCTCAAGCTGATCGACCTCGGCGCGGTGTCCGACCAACGGCACCGGTCGACGTTCACCTACGGCACCGTCGGCTACCAGGCGCCGGAGATCGAGTCCGGTCGGTCGGTGCCCACGGTGGAGTCCGACCTGTTCACCATCGGCCGCACGATGGCGGTGCTCAGCTTCTACTTCGCCGGCTACACCCGGAAGTGGAGGGCGGCCCTGCCGCCCGCGTCCGAGGTGCCGCTGTTCACCGAATTCGAGTCCTACCACCGCTTGTTGCTCCGGGCCACCCACCCCGACCCGGCGCACCGCTTCGCGTCCGCCGCCGACATGGCCGAGCAGTGTGTCGCGGTCCTGCGCGAGGTGGTCGCCACCCGGACCGGCGAGCCCCGCCCGGGCGTCTCGGGCCTGTTCGGCCCCGAGACCCGGGTCGTGCACGCCGAGGTCGCCGCGCGCGGCACCGATCCCGGGGCGCTCGCGGCCGCGCCCGAGCCCGCCGTGATCGCCGGCGCGCTGCCCGTACCGCGCGTGGACGCGAACGACCCGGCCGCCAACCTGCTGGCCACGCTCGCCACCACCGACCCCGACGAGTTGCTCTCCGCGCTCACCGCGGCCGGGATCTCCTCTCCCGAGGGGACTCTGCGGCTGGCCAGGATGTGCATCGAACAGGACGACGTGGAGCGGGCGAGGGCGTTTCTGGCCGACATCGAGGACGAGGACTGGCGGCTGCCGTGGTTCGAGGGCCTGGCCGCGCTCTCGGCGGGTGAGACCGCCCGCGCCCACGATCTGTTCGACGGGGTGCGCTCCGCGTTGCCCGGCGAGCCCGCGCCGCGCATCGCGCTCGGCGCGTGCCGCGAGTCGATGGGCCGCCACCAGGACGCCGCCACCGAGTACTACGGGGTCTGGGTCACCGACCGGACGTACGTGAGCGCCGCGTTCGGGCTGGCGCGCTGCCGGTTGGCCACCGGGGACCGAGCCGGCGCGGTGGTGACGCTGGAGAGCGTGCCCGACACCTCCAGCCACCATGTCGCCGCCCAGACCGCCGCCTTGCGCACCCGGATAAGCGGGCGCGCGGCGACCGACCCGCTGGGCCCCGACCTCGTCGCCGCGTCCGATCGACTGGCCGCGTTGCGGCTGGAAGGCGAGGCGCACGACCGGTTGGCGGTGGAACTGTTGGAGACGGCCCTGAGTTGGGTGGAGGCCGGGTCGAACGGGGGCGCATCGGGCACCGGCGACGCCGGTGGAACCGCGAGGGTGCTCGGAAGCGAGTTGAAGGAAAAGCCTCTGCGGTTCGCCTTGGAAAAGTGTTACCGCGATCTGGCCCGGCACGTGACGACGCATGCGGAACGCATCGCGCTCGTCGACCGGGCGAACGAGGTACGACCGTGGACGTGGGTGTGATCAGAGTGGCTGGATACGGACGACTGGACGCGACAGGGCCCGGGGGCGCCCCGGAGGGGGGCGAGACCGGCCCACCCGAGCGCGGCGCGACCGAGACGACGGAACGCTGTCCGTCGTGTGGGACGGTCGCCGAAGCGGACGACCGCTATTGCGAGTCGTGCGGCTACGACCTGCGGATCGTCGCGGTCGCGCCGGTCGCGGAGCGGGCACCGGTCCGACGGATCGTGATCCCCAGCGGACACGGGCCGGTGTGTTCCGCGTGTGGTACCGCCACGATCGGCTCGGACGGATGGTGTGACGCGTGCGGTCGGGCGTTCAACCCGCGCGACCACGTCGAACGCGACCTCGGGCTCGTCGCGATGGTCAGCAACCGCGGCCTGCGGCACCTGCGCAACGAGGACTCCGCCGCGCTGCGCGTGGTGCGCATGCCGGACGGCTCCGACCACGTGGTGGCCGTGGTGTGCGACGGCGTGTCCTCGTCGCCGCGCCCGGACGAGGCGTCCGCGACGGCCGCCGAGACCGCGTGCCAGACGATGGCGGCAACCCTCGTCGAGGGTTGCAACGCGGCCAAGGCCACGAGCGCGGGTGTCGCCGCCGCCGCGAGCGCGGTGGCCCGCATGCCCGGCGCCGAGGACTCGGGCAACGCGCCCGCGTGCACGCTGGTTTCGGCGATCGTGGCGCCCGACGAGATCACCGTCGGGTGGGTCGGTGACAGCCGGGCCTATTGGCTGGCCGACCCCGAGGACGGGGCCGACGATCCGGCCGACGGCGAAGACACCCTGCCGGGCACGAGCACCCTCCCACCGATGCCCGCCGAGCCCGCGGCGAGCCCCGGCGACACCCCGCAACGGCGCACTCCCTCCGCGTTGTTGACCGAGGACGACTCGTGGGCGACCCGGATGATCGCGCTCGGCGCGATGACCGAGGCCGAGGCGTACGCGGATCGGCGCGCGCACGCGATCGTGTCGTGGCTGGGCGCCGACGCCGGTGAGGTGCGGCCGCGGGTGACCAGCGTGCGGCCCTCGGGGCCCGGTGTACTGCTGCTGTGCAGCGACGGACTGTGGAACTACCTCTCGGTGGCGCCGACGCTGGCCGCGATGGTGCTGCCCGACGGGTTGACCCGGCCGCTCGACGCGTCCCGGCTGTTGACCGGTTTCGCACTCGACCACGGCGGCGCGGACAACATCACCGTCGCCCTGATCCCGTACCACCCGCCCGGGGACCCGGTGCGCGGACCCGATCACGACTGACCGAGACCCGAAGGAGTCGGCCCATGTCAGGCGCACCCACATTCACGATCGAGATCAACCAGAACGAGTTCATCGCGATGGGCGGCCACGAGGTCCACGCGGTCGCCCACATCAGGGCGTCGGGCGACACCGGCGGCATGCCCGCGAACGCGCGCGGCGCCGAAGTGATCATGGTCGACACGTCCGGCTCGATGGACTTCCCGCCCACCAAGCTCAAGGCCGCCAAGCAGGCGACGAAGGCCGCGATAGACACGCTGCGCGACGGCACCCTGTTCGCGGTGGTCTCGGGCACGGGCATGGCGACGGTGGTGTACCCGTACGACGAGAAGCTCGTCGCCGCCGACGACCGCACCCGCAAGGAGGCCAAGCGCGAGGTGGACAAGCTCCGCGCGCGGGGCGGAACCGCCATGGGCCAGTGGCTTCGGATGGCCCGTCAGCTGCTCAAGCCGCACTCGGATCTGATCCGGCACGCGATCCTGCTCACCGACGGCAAGAACGAGAGCGAGACCGCGCAGGACCTCCAGGACGCCCTGGACGCGTGTGAGGGCGTCTTCGTGTGCGACTGCCGCGGCATCGGCCTGGATTGGCACGTCGACGAGGTGCGCAAGATCTCGACCACGCTGCTCGGCGACATCGGCCTGGTCAAGCAACCGGCCGACCTGGCCGAGGACTTCACCAAGATGATGGAGAACGCGATGGGCAAGTCGGTCGCCGACGTGGCCCTGCGCGTGCGCACGATCAGCAACGCGCGAGTGAAGTACATCAAGCAGACCTATCCCGTGATCGACGATCTCAGTGCCCGGCGGACCGAGGTCGGGACGGGCTCGGGGGACTACCCGACCGGTTCGTGGGGCGGCGAGAGCAAGCACTACCACGTGTGCCTGGAGGTCGAACCGGACGAGGCGTTCCCGCGTGGCCGGCGCCGGCTGTGCCAGATCTCCGTGGTCCTGCCGGACGGCGCGAGCGGCATCGAACTGGCCAAGGGCGGCGTGTTCGCGGAGTGGACGGACGACGAGGAACTGTCCACCCGGATCAACCACGAGGTCGCCAAGGTCACCGGCCGCGAGGAACTCGCCAACGCCGTCCAGGAGGGCTTGCGGGCCCGCAAGGAGGGGGACGAGTACACGGCGACCGCGAGCCTGGTCAAGGCCCTGGAACTGGCCAACGAGGCCGGCGACGAGCACACCGCCCGACTGATCGGGCGCGTTGTCGAGGTCGAGTCCGACGGCACGATCCGGTTGCGCAACAACAACGAGGCGGAGATGGAACTCGACGTCGAGTCGCACAAGACCGCTCGCGTGGGACCGCCTTCGGGAATGTGAACGGTTGTCGGCCGTCGGCCGGCCGCCGTAGGGTCGGCCGGCCGGCTCGGGGGGCTCGCCGGTCGGTCGTCGGGCCGTCCCGGGACGGTCGTCGGGTAGGAGAGAGGAAGGAGGTCCGCTCATGCACATCTGTTCGGAGGGACACCAGTCCGTCGCCGAGGACTACTGCGACGAGTGCGGGCGGCCGATCGTGCCGGGCTACGGCGAGGCGGTGTTTCCGCCGGGTCCCGTTCCCGTGCCGGACAGCCGTCCCCCGTCGTCATCGGGTCAACCGGGCGCGCTCGCCGACCGCTGTCCCATCTGTGCGACCGCCTACGCCCCGGACGACGAGTTCTGCGAGGCGTGCGGCCATTGGCGCCACGACGTCCGCATCGTGGTCGACGACGGACCGGACCCGGGACCGGATCCGGGTCCTGGGCCTGGCCCAGGACCAGGACCACAACCAGGACCGGGCCCGGACTCGGGCCCGAATCCGAACCCCCCGCCCCCGAAGCCGGACATCGACCCGGCGACGGCCGTGTGGACCGTGCGGGTGATCGCCGACCACGACTACTTCATGCGCGTGCTCGACTGGGACGGCCCGGACGCGCACAGCATGCGCTTCCCGCACGAACAGGATTCGTGGTCGATCGAGCTCACCGACGAGCCGACGCGCATCGGCAGAGGCAACGCCGGCGTGCCCTCGGGCTCGGTGGAGATCGCCCTCGCCGACCCCGGCGTGTCCCGGCGCCACGCGAAGCTCGTGCGCTGCCCCGACGGTTCGTGGGAGGTCGTCGACCTCGATTCCGCCAACGGCACCACGATCAACGCGGGTTACGAGCGGGTCCGTCGCGCCCCGGTCCACCTCAAGGACGGCGACCGCATCCACGTGGGCGCCTGGACCACCCTGGAGATCCGCCGGCTGGCCTGAGTCCCGAAACGATCTTGGAGCCGAGAGGCCGAACACGGACATTCGGCATGCTCGACTCCAAGATCGTTCGTGGTGATCGGGTCACTTCGAGGAGACGGCCACTCCCGGGGCCAGGGCGGCCAGAATGGGCTCCGGGTCCTCGGCCGCCTCGGCGGCGGTCAGGCGGGCGGTGACCCGGCCGGTGGAGAGCACCGTCAGATGATCGGCGATGCCCTGCACGAAGCCCAGTTGCGGGGCGGCGATCAAGATGGTCAGGCCCTCCCCCGCGAGGGTGGTGATCAGCGTACGGATCTGCTCGGCCACGGCGGGGGCCAGGCCCTCGGTCGGCTCGTCGAGCAGGATCAGGCGTGGGCCGCCGAGCAGGGCTCGGGCGATTGCGAGCATCTGCTGTTCGCCGCCCGACAGTTGCGAGCCGCGGTTGGTCAGCCGCTCGCCCAGGCGAGGCAGCAGTTCCAGGACGCGGGCGGGGCTCCACGCGGCGCTGCGCCGATGCGCGAGCTTGAAGTGCTCGGCCACGGTCAGGCTCGCGAACACCCGTCGGCCCTGCGGGACCAGCCCGATCCCGGTGTGCGAGACGCGATGCGCCGGCCGCCCGGCGATCGAGGTGCCGGCCATGGTGATGCTGCCGCCGGCCGGCTTGAGCAGACCCGCGACGGTGTGGATGAGGGTGGACTTGCCCGCGCCGTTCGCGCCCAGGAGGGCGTGTACCGACCCCTCCGGGACGCTGAGGTCGACGCCGTGCAGCACCGAGCCACCCTGGTAACCCGCGGTCAGATCGACGATTTCCAGCACGACTTCAGCCCACTTCCTGGTGCTCGGGCTCGGCCGCGCCCAGGTACGTGTCGCGCACGGCCTGGTTCGCGGCGATCTCGTCCGGGGTGCCCGTCGCGAGCAACTGCCCCGATGCCAACACCGTGACGGTGTCGGTGACATCACGCACGAGAGCGAAGTTGTGCTCGACCAGGATCATGGTCACCTCCGGCGGCAGCGCCTTGAGTACCACGGCGAGGCGTTCGATGTCGGTGTCGGTCAGTCCCGCGGCCGGCTCGTCGAGCAGCAGCAGGGTGGGGTTTCCCGCCAACGCCATCGCGATGTCGAGCAACCGCCGTGACCCGTGCGAGAGTTCGCCCGCGATCTCGTCGGCCCGATCCAGCAGGCCGACCGTGTCCAGATGCGTCGCGGCCTCGGCGGACAGCGTGCGATACCCGCCGCGGCGCCACGTGCCGCGAACGCCCGCGTGCCGCCACGCGGCGATCGTCACGTTGTCCAGGATCGACAGCGACGGAATCACCGCCGGCTGCTGGAACGCGCGGGCGATCCCGATCCGCGAGCGCCGCGCCGGCGTGAACCGGGTGACGTCGCGGCCGGCGAAGACGATCGAGCCCGACGTGCTGGGGATCGCGCCCGCGATCATGCCCATCACGGTCGACTTGCCCGCGCCGTTGGGTCCGAGCAGGGCGTGCCGCGCACCGTGGCGCACCGTCAGGTCCAGCCCGTCCACGGCCGCGAGCGCGCCGTAGCGGCGGGTCAGGCCGGTGATGGTGAGCAGCGCCCGGGCGTCCTCGGCCGCGGCCGGCGCGGGTTTGGCCGCCGCGTGTGCTTCGGGTGCGCCGGCGAGTCTGCGCCACGCGGCGCGAGGACTCGGCGGCGCAAGTCCCACCAGACCGCTGGGCAGCGTGTACACCGCGATCAGGAACAGCACGCCGAGCAGCAGCGGTCCGTGCCCGGGCCACGGGCCCGACAGCCAGTCTCGGGTGAACACGATCAGTCCCGAGCCGATCAGCGCGCCGATCAGGGACGCGCCGCCGCCGATGACCACCGCGAGCAGGACGAGCGAGGACGTGTCGAAGCCGATGTTGGACGGCGAGATGTAGCGCTGGATCGCGACGAGCAGTGCGCCGCCGACGCCGGCGAGCGCGCCCACGCCGATGTAGGTCACCGTCAGGTAGCCGGTCACCGAATGACCGGTCGCGCGCATCCGGGTCTCGTTCTCGCGCGCCCCGTCGAGCAGCAGGGCGGCGGGGGAGCGCATGATCAGCGCGGTCAGCGCGATCACCACGACCGTGGTGGCCAGGACGTACCAGTAGGTGTCCACGTCCTCGACGAGTTCGGACATGCCCCAGAACGGTCGGATCGGCGGTACTCCCGACTTGCCGTCGGTGCCGCCGGTGACGGACTTCCACTTCTCGGCGGCGGTGCGGACCAGTTCGCCGATCGCGAGGGTGATCATCAAGACCGTGACGCCGCGGGTGCGGACCACGATCGGCGAGACGAGCGCGTTGAACAGCGCGCCGGCCGCCGCGGCGGCCAGCGTGTGCACGACGCCGATGGTCATGCCGTGCTCGCCGAGGATCGCGGCGGTGTAGCCGCCGACCGCGTACGGCGCGACCTGCCCCAGCGAGGGCAGCCCCGCCCCGCCGCCCAGGACCGCGACACTGGCCGCGAGCACCCCGAGCGACAGCGCCTGCGAGAGCAGCACGATCGTGAACACGCCGACCAGGTAGGGCGCCGCGAACAGCCACACGATCGCGGCGACCGCCAGGACACGGCCCGCGAGCACGGCCCGCGGCGAGCGCAGCGCGGTATGCGCGCGCTGCGCGTAGGTCTGGGCGAGGGTGGTCATACTCGGCTCCCCGTCGGACCGAAGCGCACGGTGCGCACGATGAGCATCGCCGCCATGGTGGCGAAGAGCAGGTAGGGCGCGAAGTCGGGCACGAGCGTGACGCCGAGCGTCTGCACCTCGCCCACCAGGATCGCCGCGAGCAGCGCCCCGCCTACCGAACCCAGACCGCCGATCACCACGACCAGCAGGGACTGGATGAGAACAGTGTTCGCGGCGGACGTGGACGGCCCGATGATCGGCGCGCCGATCCCGCCGGCGAGCCCGGCGAGGGTACCGGCGGCGATCAGCACGCCACTGCGCACCCGGCCCGGCGAGATGCCGCCGGCCGCGAGCATCTGCGGGTCGTCCACCGAGGCGCGTACGGCCGCACCGATCCGGGTCTTGGTCAGCACATACCAGCCGACCAGGCCGAGCACGATCGCGACCGCGATGAACGCGAGCCGGTAGCCCGGGTAGTTGTGGCCGGCGATCGACACCGGGTCCTCCAACGCGCTCGGCACCTTGACCTGCGGGTCGTCCTTGCCGAACACGGTGGTCAGCAGGTCACCGCCGACCAATGCGACGCCGAACGTCAACATGGCCTGGGCCATGTGTCCTCGTCGGGCGATCGGTGCGGTGAGCACCGCCAACACGCCACCGCCCGCCGCCCCCGCGGCCAGGCCCGCCAGGACCGCGAGCAGCAGTCCCACCCACGAGCCGTCGGCGACCCAGGTCGCGGTGTAGGCGGCGAACGCGTAGAGCGTGCCGTGGGCGAGGTTGAGCACTCCGCCCGAACCGAAGGCCAGGGTCAGTCCTGCGGCCACGACGAACAGCAACAGCCCGTAGGCCACGCCGTCGACGGCCGGAATGAGGTTGTCGTCGAACCACCCCACGGCACACTCCTTTCTCGTCGGCTACGACGATCGTCAGCCGAGGGTGCCGAGTTCGCGCACCATGACGTTGCCCAGCGTGGTGCCGTCCTGCTTGACCTCGCGCAGGAACCACTTCTGCACCGGCGCGTGCGTCTGGGGGTTGAACTCCCAGGCACCACGCGGGCTGTCGAGCTTGCCGACCTTGCTGATCGCGGCGTTGACGGCCTCGGGGGTGACCTTGTCGCCCGCGGCGGCGATCGCCTTGTCCAGCAGGGCGGCCGCGTCGTACGAGGTCGCCGACATCATCGTCGGCAGAGCGTTGTACTTCGCCTGGTAGGCCGCGACGAACTCGCGGTTCGCCGGGATGTCCAGGTCGGGGGTGTAGTTCAGCGACGTGTAGATGCCCTTCGCCGCCTCACCCTCGCCGGCGAGTACGGCGCCCTCGGTCAGGAAGCCCGCGGCGTACAGCGGGATGTCCTTGGCCTCGGACTGGCGGTACTGCTTCACGAAGTCGACCGCGGCGGTACCGGCGTAGAACGTGTACACGGCCTTGGCGCCGGACGCCTTGATCTCGCTGAAGTACGGCAGGAAGTTCTTGGTCGCCGGGAACGGCGTCCACTTGGTCTTGCCGTCCGGGTTGGCGAGCTTGCCGCCGGCCTTGGCGAACGTCTCGGTGAAGCCGCGCAGTTGGTCGAAACCACCCTGGTACTCCGGGCCGATCGCGTACACGGTGCCGTCGCCGACGACCTCCTTGATGTACGGCGCCGCCGCGACACCGGGCTCCTCGGAGAGGTAGCTGGTGTGCCAGATGTACTCGGGCGTCTTGATCTCGCCCGGGCGACCGACGACGCCGACCATCGGGGTCTTGGCCTCGGTGACGCCCGGCACGTTCGCCGCGACGGAGGCGGCGTTGGTCAGGCCGACGATTGCGGTGACCCTGTCCTGCTTGAGGAACTTGTCCACCGACGGCTTGGAGGTCTGCGGGCCGTCGCCCTCGTCACCGACGAGGAGGTCGATCTTGTGGCCGCCCAGCTTGCCGCCGTGCATGTCCAGGTAGGTCTGGAAGCCGTTCTTCACGTCCGGGCCCAGCGCCTGGTAGACGCCGGACAGCGGCATCACGAGGCCGATCTTGAGCGTGTCGCCGGACCCGCCGCCCTTCTTGTCGCTCGCGGCGCTGCCGCTGCACGCGGCGGTGAAGGCCAGGGCCAAGGCGACAAGGCCGGAGGCGGAGACGCGTATGGAGCGTCGAGGAAGTCTTGCCGGGGTCATGAAACGTGCTCCAAAACTGGGTACGGGGGCCGTCCGGTAACAGGGGCGTTCCGGAACGGGGAACAGGCGGGTCGAGCGATCGCCCTGCACGGGCGCCGACATGACGTCGGGTCAGCCCATTGCGGCGCCACGCTGCACGTGGAGGAAGCGTTCACGCGCGGCGGGGGTGAGCGCCGGGCCGACCTGGTTGATCAGCTCGGCCATTTCGAACGAGACCTGGCCGATGTCGCATTCACGCGAGGCCAGGACCAGAAGTGACGCGCCGTCACTGACCTGCATCGAGAACATGAACGCGCCGTTCATCTCGGTCAGGTTGCTCGCCACCGGGTCCGTGCCGAACAGCCGCGCGGCGCCCGCGAGCAGGCTGACCAGGCCCGACGCGACCGCGCCGAGCTGGTCGGCGCGGTCCTGCGGCAGCGAGCTCGTCGCGGCGACCACCAGGCCGTCGGCCGACACCGCGACGGCGTGCAGGACTTCGGGGACTCTGACGGCGAAATCGTTGAGCAGCCAGCTCAGATCGGCTGCGGTGGGTTGGCTCACGGTCGCTCCTTGTGATCCGGTTCGCCGCCGCCGGGGCGGGGCGTGGGGGCGCGGCGGGACCGACTGTGCCCGATGCCCTGCGCGAAGGCGGACATCGCCGCGGACACCTGGCGGGCGTCCCTGCGGTCCGGCGCGGTCGCGGACCGAGGGGGCGCCGCGGCCGGCGTGATGAGCGGAGGGGCGGGGGCCGCTCCGCTCGGGTCGGCGGTCGGGGTGTCGCGGCGTACCCGCAGCGGTAGACCCTTGGTGGTCGTCCCGCCGGTTGTGACGGGGTCCGGGCCGGGGCCGGCCGGCGTCGGGCGGGCCGGTTCCGGCTGCCCGATCGGCGGTTGCGGCAGCTGCGCCGGCTGGGACCGTTGGGTGAGCTGCGCCGGGGGTGCCGGCGCCTCGATCTCGGGACGCTCACCGGTGAACCGCAGACCGGAGGGCGGCGGTTGCATCGGACCGGGCGCGTTCGCATCGCTGATCGCCTGCGGCTGCAACTGCGGTTGAGGCGGCTGCGGTTGCTGCGGCGGTGGCGCTTGCGGTTGTGGGCGGTTCGGGGTGAACACGTTCGCCACCGGCTCGAACGGGCCCGGGTCGGGGTGACCGCCCGCGCGAACGCCGACGTCGAGAGCGCGCCCCGAGGCGGCGAGGGGGGCCGCTTCGGGCTTGGGGACGCCGCGGTGCCGGCCCGGACGGTCGCGGAAGACCACGATGTCCTCGGGCAGACTCACCTCGGCGACCGTGCCGCCCTGGGGTCCCTGGCTCAGGGTGATGGTGATGCCGTAGCGAGTGGACAGGTGACCGGCGACGGTCAGGCCCATCGCCCGCACCGCGTGCACGTCCAACGGCGCCGGGGCGGAGAGGCGTTCGTTGAAGGACGCGATCCGCTCGGGGGTGATGCCCACACCGTTGTCGGTGACGGTCAGCACCGCGCCGTCGCCGCGCCGGTTCGCCTGGAGCACGACCCACGTCTCCGGACGGCTGAACTTTGTCGCGTTGTCCAGGAGTTCGGCGAGCAGGTGCGCGACGTCGTCGCGGGCCCGACCGGCGATGAGGATGCGCGGGTCCACCGCGCCGGGGTCCACCCGGGTGAACCGCTCGATCCGGCCGATCGCGGCACGCGCGACGTCGAGCAGGAGCGCGTCCTCACGAACGCGCGCGGTGCCTTCGCCGCCCAGCACGAGCAGACTGGTGTTGTTGCGGCCCATGCGCTGGACGAGGTGGTCGAGCGAGTACAGCCGCTTGAGCCGGTCCGGGTCGTGCTCGTGTGCCTCGGCCTCGTCGAGGACCTTGACCAGGCCGTCGGTGAGGCGCTGGTTGCGGCGCGCGAGCGCGACGAGCACGGTGGCGACACCGGCCCGAAGTACCGCCTGTTCGGCGGCGATACGTACCGCCGACGTGAAGACGACGTTGAACGCCGAACCCACTTCGGCGATCTCGTCCTTGCCGGTCACCTCGATCGGGGTGCCGGCGCGTTCGGCGATCTCGTCGGCGGTCGCGCCGTCGAGCGAACGCCCCTGTTGGAGCTTGGCCACCGCGTCGGGCAGGCCCGTGTACGCGACTTCGTGCGCGGTGTCGCGCAGTCGGACCAGCTCACGGGTCATCGGCCGACCCAGACGCAGCACGAGCAGCACGGCCGCGGCGAGCGCGATCAGCACGGCCGCGGCCTGGCCGCCGGCCCACCAGCGACGGGAGTCACGGGCGTCGTCGACCGACGCCAACACGGACGAGTCCACGCGCCGTTCGACGTCGCGCATGCGCGCGATGCGGTCCTCGGTCGCCTTGGTCCACACGTCGGCGGTGATCAGGATCGGCGTGTCGGTCTTGGTCCGCGAGACGGCGTCCTCGAGCTGGCGCACGGCCAGGTTGGCGGGGCCGGTCTGCGACTGTTCCAGCCAGGTCTGCCACTCGGGATCCGCGAGCGAACGGAAAGACCCCTCGCTCTCGTCGTACCCGGTGCGGGTGGCCAGGATCTCCTGCTGCTGTGCGGGGGTGATGCGCAGGGACGCGAGCGCCCGCAGCACCACCATCTGCTGCTGGCCCAGCCACTCCGTGGCGTGCGACAGCGCGGCGGAGGCGCGCAGTCGGTCGGAGTTGTCGGCTCCCGCGCCACCGGCCTGGGCCACGCTGTCGCGGTAGTCGAGGGCGTCCGCGATCACGATGCGGTAGCGAAAGACGACGGCGGTCAGCGAGGTGTTCTTGGGTGCCTGAACCTGTTCGCGCAGCGCGGTGAGGTTGGTCAGGTCGGCGTCGAGACGACGCAGTCGTTGCTTGCTGTTGCCCGGAGTGGAGTCCAGGCCCTTGCGGAGCTTGCGATAGCGCGCGGCACTTTCGTCCGTCGCGTTGGTGCGCTCGCGATAGGCGACGAGCGCGTCGGTGCCGTTGCGCGAGGTCAACACGGTGGCGGCGGCGGCGCGCTCGTTCTGGAGTCGGTGGCCCAGTTCGCCCGCCTCGGCGGAGACCTCGGTCAGCGCGCGCAGATTGCCGGCGTCGATTGCTTCGCCGGTGGTGGTGAAAACGGCAAGGCCGGCCGAGCCCACCATCACGGTGAGCGGCACGGCCACCAGCAGGACGAGCTTTCGAGTGATGTTCAGATCGTCCACCGCCAGGACGGAGCCGGGGCGGACGGGAGCGTGGTAACGGAGTCAGGTATTCCGCTTGTCAAGTACGTCATTTTCCCGATGATTCGCACTTTCCCGGTCTTGCGTTTTTGATGACGCCGCAGGCGCCCTATTCCCTACACGACGGGCAGAGCCTAGCGGTATTCGCACAGGTGCTCGCAGGCCCGGGCGGGCAGGGCCCGGGATCCCCTGCATACGCCACCGAATGTTGACACTTGTAAGGTCAGGCCGCCCGAGAATGAGCGATCGACGTCCATTACGCGGCTCATCGGTATATCAAGCCATTTGGTGTCGGGGTCGCTTGTCGCCCGATTTTTATCCTTTTCTCTGCCGTTGTTTCGTCCCTCGCCGGCGACTCCTACCGGATCGTTGCCGTCCGGTTCTGTACGCGTTCACTCCCACCCTGATATTGGGTCCCCACCTCCACCGGACCGGATGGATTCGGACCGACCGGCGGGAGCCGCTCACGGTCCGTCGTCGCGCAGTGGCTTTGTTCACGCCGCGCGCCGCCCGCTGCCGACGGCGGCCGGCCCGACCGTGTGCGCGATCCGATCCTCGGACGACGCGCCGAAGGCACAACGCAGCCCGGGGCCGAACACGACTCCCGCCGTGCCGGCCCCGGGCGCCCGAGCGCTTGTCGTCTCAGCGCCGGACCGCTCCCGCCGTCAGCGCGATGATCGCCACCAGCGCCGCCGGAATCGCGAGCGCCGTGGTCAGGCTCGTGTGATGGGCGATGAAGCCGATCACCGGTGGGCCCGCGAGCAGGCCCAGGTAGGCGATGCCGGTCACTCGCGAGATCGCCCACGCGGCCGGTACCCCGGGGGTGTTGCCCGCCGCGCTGAACGTCACCGGTGCCACCGGCGCCACGCCCACGCCGAACAGCGTGAAACCGAGCACCGACAGCGCCGGCCACGGCGACACGAGCGCCAGCGTCATGCCGGTCGCCGCGATCACCGCGCCGAGCCGCAACACCAGCACCGGGCCGAAGCGTTCCACGATCCGGTCGCCCGCGAAGCGGCCGGCCGCCATCGCGATCGACATGCCCGCGAAACCGAGCGCGGCGACCCCCGCCGAGCTGTCGAGCGTCTCGCGCAGGTACACCCCGCTCCAGTCGGAGACGGCGCCCTCGCCGACGAACGAGCACAGCCCGATCAGCGCGAGCAGCGCCACCGCCCGATAGCCCGAGAGCAACCTCGCGAAACCGCTTCGCGCCACCGTGCCCGCGTCGTCGACGGGCGGTTCGTCGTCGTCGCCCGGCCGCACCACGTGCGGATCGTCCTCGGCCCCCAACAGAGCGCGCGAACACGCCCACGCCGCGACCGAGAGCACCACGGCCGCGCCCACCAGGTGCGCCCGCGTCGAGATGTCCAGGGCCGCCGCACCCGCGCCCACCAGCGCGCCGAACAGGCCGCCGAGGCTGTACCCGCCGTGCAGGCTGTTCATGATCGGCCGCCCGAGCTGCTGCTCGATGGCGACCCCCTGCGCGTTGACCGCGACATCGGTGAAGCCCATCAGCAGCCCCAGGAACAGCAGACCCACGGCGAGTGACGCCAGGTTCCACGCGAACGCCGGCAACAGCAGCGCGACGCAGCCGCCGACGACCGCCACCCGCGCGACCGCCCGGCTGCCCCACCGGCCCGCCGCCGTGCCCGCGAGCTGGACGGCGACCACCGCGCCCACGGGACTGCCGAGCAGCGCGATCCCCAACTGGCTCTCGTCGAGGTCCAGGTCCTCCTTGAACTGCGGGATCCGCGCGAGAAAGTTCGCGAAGGACGCGCTGAACAAAAAGAAGACCAGCAACGCCGACAGCCGAGCGGCTTTGAGCCGCTCGGCCGACAACACTCTCGTGGCTCCCCCCACGGTGCTCACACGGAGCACGTACCGTCGGCGCACGCGTCGCCGTCGGTCGCCGCGCCGGCGGGCGACTCGCCCGCGAGCTCCGTCAGTTGCCCGCGCACCTGCTCCATGACCTTGAGGAACGTGGACGCCTCCTGTGCGCCCTGAACCGCCCACTTGCCCTCGAACACGAACGTCGGCACGGCGGTGACACCGATCTCCCGAGCCTCGGCTATCTCGCGACGCACCTCGGCCACGCCCTCGTCGGACGCCAGGAACGCGACGACCCGGTCGCGGTCGAGCCCGGCCTCGACCGCGAGCTCGGTCAGCCCGGCGTGGTCGGCGACGTCGGCGCCCTCGGCGAAGTAGGCCCTGAGCAGCCGATCCTTGAGCACGGCCTGCACATCGGCGCCGTACTCGGCGAGCGCGAGCCACAGGACGCGGTGCGCGGTGAGGGTGTTCACGGACTGGGCCCGGGCGAAGTCGAACGTGATGCCCTCGCCGGAACCCACCTCGGCCAGGCGGGCGTTCATCCCGTCCAGGTTCGCGGCGCCGAACTTCTCGGCGAGTCGCTCACGCAGCGGGGACGGCTCGTCGGGCGTGGTGGGGTCGAGTTGGTACGGACGGTACGTGACCTCGACGTCCGTACCGCCGGGGAACGCGGCGAGCGCGCGCTCGAAGCGGCGCTTTCCCACGTAGCACCAGGGGCACGCGATATCGCTGTAGATGTCGACCTTCACTGCACTCCAGCTTTCCTGCTCGGGGGTCGGGGCGAGACGCCCGACTCCGGGTGGCACGGGGGTTCGTCCAACCCCCACGACGACGTGCCGCCGGTCACGGCGGCGGACACTCCACGGGGAACATGCGTGCACTGAGCAACATTCCCCACCGCAGGTATCGTCCTTCGGCGGCCGGGCGTAACCTGACCGCCGATCGATCCCTTCCCTCACTCCCTACCCAGGAGTCCCCGTGGACCAGCTCACCCAGTACAAGCGCGCCGTCGACACCTTCCGCCCCCTGCTCGCCGAGGTGGGCGACGCGCAACTCGACCTCGCGTCGCCGTGCGAGGGATGGGATGTACGCGGTCTGCTCGCGCACGCCACCGGCGCGCAGCGCGGCCTGGCGGCGGCGCTGAGCGGGCCGACCGAGCCCGTGTCCGAGGACCCCCGCGAGGACTTCGAGGCGGTCGTGGACACGATGCTCGCGACCTTCACGCCGGAGCGGCTCGCGGCACCGATCAAGACCCCGTTCGGCGAGCGGACCGGCGACTTCATGCTCGGCCTGGCGACCGGCGACATCTTCGTGCACGCGTGGGACCTGGCCCGCGCGCTCGGCAAGCCCACCGACCTGGACCCCGAGCTCGCGCAGGTGATCCTGGACCGCATGCGCGAGACCCTGCCGGACGCGGCTCGCGGGGAGGGTCGCGCGTTCGGCGTCCGGCAGCCGGTCGCCGACGACGCGCCGATCGCGGATCGACTCGCGGCGTTCACCGGTCGTAGCGTCGGCTGACCTCCGCCGAACCGATCGGTTGTCCGATTTATTCGGCAACACATGCGGGACATCGCGGACAAGCCATAACGGACACGGCAACTGACGACTCGTCAGGCTGCGCGCAGGGTGCCCGGCGGTGTATGCACGTGAATGCACCCACCCAGTCGATCGGGAGTTTTCGATGAGCACGTCGCACCACGACCACGGACACATGGACCCGCCTCGTGTGCAGGAGGTCGCCGACGGCGCGTACGCGTACATCCAGCCGGACGGGACCTGGTGGATCAACAACACCGGATTCCTCGTCGGCCCCGAAGGGGTCGTCGCGATCGACGGCTGCGCGACCGAGAACCGCACCCGTGCCTTCATCGACACGGTCGCGAAGTACTCGGACGCCCCGATCCGCACGCTGATCAACACGCACCACCACGGTGACCACACGAACGGGAACTACCTGTTCGACACCGCCACGATCGTCGCGCACGAGAGGACCCGCGCCGAGATACTGGCCTACGGACTGATGGACGTCGAGCCGATCTGGCCCGGTGTCGGGTGGGGAGACCTGCGCCCGGTCGCGCCGTTCCTGACCTACACCGACGGTGTCACCGTGTACGCCGGCGACCTGCGGGCGCAGGTCCGTCACTTCGGCGCGGCGCACACCTCGAACGACTCGGTGGTGTGGCTGGAGGAGCAGGGCGTCCTGTACACCGGCGACCTGATCTTCAACGGCGGCACGCCGTTCCTGCTGATGGGCTCGCCCGCGGGCTACCTCGAAGTCCTCGAAAAGATCAAGGGGTTGGGCGCGACCACGCTGGTCCCGGGACACGGCGAGGTGTGCGGCCCGGAGCAGATCGACTACGCGATCGGCTACACGAACTTCCTCCTGGAGACCGCGCGCAAGGGTCGCGAGGCCGGCCTGGACCCGCTGTCGGTGGCCCGCGAAACGGATCTGGGCGAGTACGCGGCGCTGTCCGACTCCGAGCGCATCGTCGGCAACCTGCACCGCGCCTACGCCGAACTGGGCGGCGTCGAGCGTGCGGGCACGATCGACATATACGGCGCCCTGGGCGACATGGTCACCTTCAACGACGGCAAGCCCCTGAGCTGCTACGCGTAACGGCACTCGCGCGCCGAAGCGATCGTGGAGTCGGGACGGTTCGGACCTCGAACCGCGCTCGATCCCCACGATCGCTTCGGCGTGGGGTTCCGGTGGGCGGAAGACGGGTCGCTGCGGGGGGTTTCGGGACGCGTAGCGTCCGAGGATCGGCTGTGGCGATCGGAGATGGCATGGACAAGGTGGTCAGCACGGCCGCGGCGGCGGTGGCCGACATCGGGGACGGGGCCTCGCTCGCCGTCGGTGGGTTCGGGCTGTGTGGCATTCCGTCGGTGCTGATCGAGGCCCTGTACGCCCAGGGCGCGACCGACCTGAAGGTCGTCTCCAACAACTGCGGCGTGGACCGATGGGGGTTGGGCGTCCTGCTGCACGCGGGCCGCATCTCGCGTGCGACGGGCAGTTACGTCGGCGAGAACAAGGAGTTCGCGCGGCAGTACCTCGGCGGCGAGATCGAACTCGAACTCACCCCGCAGGGCACGCTCGCCGAGCGGCTGCGCGCGGGCGGGTGCGGGATCCCGGCGTTCTTCACCCCCGCGGGCGTGGGCACACAGGTCGCCGAGGGCGGCTTGCCCTGGCGCTACGACACCGCGGGCAACGTGGTGGTGGCCTCCCCGAAGAAGGAGGTACGCAGCTACGGCGGCGTCGAATACGTCCTGGAGGAGTCGATCACCACCGACTACGCGCTCGTGCGGGCGGCCAAGGGCGACCGGCACGGCAACCTGGTGTTCGACAAGTCGGCGCGCAACTTCAACCCGCTCGCCGCGATGGCCGGGCGGATCACCGTCGCCGAGGTCGAGGAACTGGTCGAACCGGGCGAGCTGGACCCGGACGCGGTGCACCTGCCGGGGGTGTTCGTCCAGCGGGTGGTGGTGCTGACGGCGGCTCAGGTCGCGGCGAAGCAGATCGAGAAGACGACGATCACGGGGGCGGCTGGGCCTTCGATTTCGGGTGCTTCGGGTGGTTCGGTGGCTTCGGTGTCCGGGGCGGTGTGCGACTGATGGCCTGGAACCGGAACGAGATGGCCGCCCGTGCGGCGGCCGAACTGACCGACGGTTCGTACGTCAACCTCGGTATCGGGCTGCCCACTCTGGTGCCCAACCAGATCCCCACCGGCGTGCACGTGGTCATGCAGTCGGAGAACGGCCTGCTCGGGGTGGGCCCGTATCCCGCCGAGGACGAGGTCGACGCGGATCTGATCAACGCCGGCAAGGAGACCGTCACGGTCCTGCCGGGCGCGTCCTTCTTCGACTCGGCACTGTCGTTCGGGATGATCCGCGGCGGCCACATCGATGCCGCGATCCTCGGCGCGATGCAGGTCAGCGCGGTCGGCGACCTCGCCAACTGGACCATCCCCGGCAAGATGATCAAGGGGATGGGCGGCGCGATGGACCTGGTCCACGGCGCCCGCCGGGTCATCGTGCTGATGGAGCACGTCTCCAGGAAGGGTGAGCACAAGATCGTCGACGTCTGTTCACTGCCGCTGACCGGAAAGCGTTGTGTCCAGCGCATCATCACCGACCTCGCGGTGATCGACGTGACCGAGGCCGGCCTGATCCTGGTCGAGGCCGCCCCGGGCGTCACGCGGGACGAGATCCGCGCGAAGACGGGGCCGAAGCTGATCCTCTGACGCCTGCCGTTGTTCGACGCTCCGCGTGCGGCTTCGAGGTTCGACCCAACGAGTTCCACGAGGCGTTCCAGCCGCTGCACCAGGTCGCCATCCGGTGTACGAGGACGTGTCGGCCGCCGGCCACGCCTTCGACCTGCTCGGCATGCGCACCCCCGACGGCGAGGTACTCGCCCCCTTCCCGGCGCCGCGCACCGGCGGCGACGAGCTGCCCGCGACCGTCGGCGCGAACCCCGATGAGCGAACCGGTCGCGAAGGAATCGTTCAACGCGCCCGATCGCGGCGTGTTCCCGGCCCCACCCGTCTGACCAGGTGCGATGCTCGGCAATACTGCCGCCGGGCCTGCCCAACGGGCTCGTAGCGCAATGGCACAACAAGGAGTACACACCGTGAAGTTCGCGACCTTCGACCTGCATGGCTCCACCCGCTGCGGAGTGGTGACCGACGATTTCGTGCACCCGCTGCCGGACGGCGTCACGCTGCTGGACCTGATCGAGCGTGGCGGCGACGCGCTGCGGTCGGCGGGGGAGCAGGCGTTGACCGCCCCCTCGGTCGCGCTCGCCGACGTACGGCTGCGCGCGCCGCTCCAGCCGCCCACGGTCCGCGACTTCGTGTCGTTCGAGGAGCACGTCGAGGGCGTCGCGGTCACCGTGCAGGGACCGGGCGCGACGGTCGTGCCCGAGTGGTACGAGCTGCCGACGTTCTACTTCACCAACCCGTACGCGATCATCGGCCCGAGCGACGACGTGCCGATGCCGCCGGGGTCGCGACTGCTCGACTTCGAGTTGGAGGTCGGGATCGTGGTCGGCAAGGCGGGCAAGGACCTGACGGTCGAACAGGCGGCCGAGCACATCGTCGGTTACACCGTTTTCAACGACTGGTCGGCGCGCGATCTCCAGTCGCGCGAGATGAAGGTCGGCCTGGGCCCGATCAAGGGCAAGGACACCGCGACCACGATCGGCCCGTGGCTGGTGACCGCCGACGAGTTCGACAAGTACCGCGACGACGAGGGCTTCCTGGACATCGGTCTCCGCGCGTCGATCAACGGCGTCGAGGTCGGCCGCGACTCGCTGATCAACATGGGCTGGCCCCCGGCCGAGTTGGTCGCGTACGCGTCACGCGGCACGTGGGTACGCCCCGGCGACGTGCTCGGCACCGGCACCTGCGGCAACGGCGGCTGCCTGGGCGAACTCTGGGGCCTGGGCTCCGAGTTGCCGTCCCTCCAGCCGGGCGACGAGGTCTCCCTGTCGGTCGAGGGCATCGGCACCCTGAGCAACAAGGTCGTCGCGGGCGCCTCCCCGCAGCCCATCCCGTCGGCACGCAAGCGCCCCCGCACCCGCAAGGACACGTACACCGCCTGACCGGCCACCGACGCCCCGTCACCGACCGGACGGGTGACGGGGCATCGGGCGGTCCGTCAGGCGCCCAACGTCGAGGCGAGGGCAGCCCAGGAGGTGGCGGGCACGGTCATGGCCGTCCCGAACCGGGACGGCACGTACGAGGCTGCCGCGGGCCTCGAAACACACGCGCCGCCGGTGCCGTTGCTGCACCGGACGCCGCCGCAAGACCGTCCACGGGCCTGGGCGGCCCGCCGGCGGCCTCCGGAGCCGGGGGTGGCGCGGTGCCGTCAGCTGTTCAGGTAGGTGAGTACCGCCAACACTCGTCGGTGGCCGGTGTCGTCCGGGGCCAGGTCGAGCTTGGCGAAGATGTTGCGGATGTGTTTGTTCACCGCGCCCTCCGTGATCACCAGTTGGGCCGCGATGTCGGTGTTGGAGCGCCCCTCGGCCATCAGCGCCAGTACCTCGCGCTCGCGCGCGGTCAACGCGTGCAGTGGGTCGTCGGCGCGGCGCCGGACGAGGAGTTGCGCGACGACCTCCGGGTCGAGCGCGGTACCGCCCGTCGCCACCCGGCGCAAGGCCGCCGCGAACTCCGCCACGTCGCCCACGCGTTGCTTGAGCAGATAGCCGGTCGCGCCGTTGCCGTCGGCGAGCAGGTCGGACGCGTACCGGTCCTCGACGTACGCGGACAACACCAGGACGGGCAGCCCCGGCCGGCGGCGGCGGGCCTCGATCGCGGCCCGCAACCCCTCGTCGCCGAAGTCGGGCGGCAGCCGTACGTCCACGACCGCGACGTCCGGGTGATGCGCGTCCACGGCGGCCAACAGGTCCGGGCCGTTGTCGACGGCGGCGCACACCTCGAAGCCCTCACCGGTCAGCAGCAGGACCAGCCCCTCACGCAGCAGCGCGTCGTCCTCCGCGATCACCACCCGCACGGCAACTCCGCCCGCAGCCGGGTGGGACCGCCCACCGGACCGTCCACCGTGACGCGCCCGTCCAGTGCCGCGGCGCGCCGGCGGATGCCCGCGAGCCCGCTGCCGGCGCTCTCGTCCACGCCGCCGCGGCCGTCGTCGTCCACCTCGATCATCACTGTGCCTTCCTCGTGCGCGAGCCGCAGCCGTACCTGCTCGGCGCCGCTGTGCTTGGCGACATTGTTCAACGCCTCGGCGACGATGAAGTACGCGGCCGTCTCGACGGCGGCCGGAGCCCGCGCCAGCCCCGCCGTGTCGACGACGCACGGCACCGGGCAGCGCGCCGCCAGGGCCGCGACCGCGCCGTCGAGGCCGCGTTCGTCGAGGATCGGAGGGTAGATGCTGCGTACCACCTCACGCAGCTCGTCGAGCGCGTCCGTCGCGGCCCGGCGGGTGCGCAGCACGAGCGGCAGGGCCTGCTCGGGATCGCGCTGCAGGGCTCGCTCGATCAGGCCCAGGTACATCACCACGGCCACCAGGCGGTTCTGCGTGCCGTCGTGCAAGTCGCGCTCGATGCGCCGCAGTTCCGCGCCGTGGGCCTCCAGCGCGGCGGCTCGGCTCGCGGTCACCTCGGCGAGGCGGGCGGTGACCGATCGGTCGACGGGCGGGGTCAGCAGCGGCCGGACGAGCCGGGCTTGGCCGCGCACGAGACGGGGGATCGCGGTGCACGCGAGCACGGTCATCACGGCGCCGACGGGGAACATGACCGCCGCGCGCGGCCACGAGTCGACGGCGAAGCCGACTCCGGACGCCGGCGACCCCGGCACCGCCCACCACCACAGCGGCATCGTGACGTCGTTGACGGCGGCGAGCGGGAGGGCGAGGCCGACGAACGCGGCGACGGTGCCGGTGAGTCCGTGCCCGACGAGCCACAACGCGTCACGCCGCGCGGCCGGGTCGGTCACGACGGTGCGCGCGCGAGCGAGTATCGGCCCGGCCGGCGGCACGTATCCGTCCGGTACGGCGGCGCCCCCGAGCACGGCCCCGACCCGCCGCCGCTCGACGCCCGCCAAACGCCGTACGCCACCGGCGAGCGGGGGCAGCAGCGGGATGCCGACGCCGCCCAGGAAACAGAGCAGGCCCACCACGACGATCACCGGCAGCGCGAGCAGCGCGACGAGCGCGGTGCCCCCACCGAGGGCGAGCCGCCGAAAGTCGACCGCGAGCCTGCGAAGCTCGACCGCGAGCGCGCGACGATCGACCGCGAGGCGACGCAGGCCGGTCGCGAAGCGCCTGAGATGGTCGCGCAGCGGTGTGGTCACCCCGTCCTCGCCCTCGTCCCGTGGTGGTCGTCCCGGCCGCCGATGCGCACCCTACGTGTTCGACCGCGGCCGGCGACGATGGTGGTGCGCGCACCACCATCGAGACACCCACCGGTGGGATGGGCGCCCGCCGCCATGGCTTCTACGTTTGAACAGGTCGACGCCTTCGCGTCGACCTGTACGGACAACGAAGGGCGGATCGCGTGAACGACCGTGACCGACACCCGTGGCAGCCGTCGAGGCAACACCGCTCGTGGCCGTGGATCGCGCTGATGGTCGTGGCCGTGGGCGTGGTGATCAACGTGCTGCTGACCGTGTGACGACCGGTGCGGCCGGTCGGCGTTTCGACGGCCGATCCAGGGTGAGCGCCCACAGGGCCAGGGCGCTCCCGCTGAAGCCGGCGCCGAGGGCGCAGACGCCGATCCAGCCGGTCGCCGCGTACATCGTGGTCGAGGTGATCGCGCCGGTGGCGCTGCCGATCGAGTAGAAGATCATGTAGCCGCCGATCAGCCGACTGCCGGCCTCCGGGCGCAGGTTGTAGATCAGGGTCTGGTTCGTGACGTGCACGGCCTGCACGGCCAGGTCCAGGACGACCGCGCCGACCACCAGGGCCCACAGCGTGTGCCGGGTGAAGGCCAGCGGGATCCAGGACAGGGTGAGCAGGACCAGTCCCACGCCCGTCGTCCACCGCGCGTGGCCCCGGTCGTTGAGCCGGCCCGCCGGGGTCGCGGCGAGCGCTCCCGCGACGCCCGCGAGGCCGAAGGCGCCGATCGCGGTGTGCGACAGGGACCACGGCGCCTCGCTCAGGGGGAGGGCGACGCTGCTCCACAGCGTGCCGAAGGCCGCGAAGATCAGCAGCGCGAGTGCGGCCCGGATGCGGAAGACGCGCTCGCCGGCGAACAGGGTGACCATCGAGCCGAGCAGTTCGCGGTACGAGAGCGCGGACGCGGCGACGTCGGTGCGCGGCAGGACGCGGTACAGCGCCGCCGCGAGTGTCGACGTCAGCGCGGCCGAGACGAGGTACGCCGAGCGCCAGCCCGCGAGGTCGGCCAACGCGCCGGACACCGTCCGGGCGAGCAGGATGCCGGTGACCACGCCGCTCGTGACCAGGCCGACCACGCGCCCGCGTTCGGCCGGGCCGGCCAGCGACGCGGCATAGGCGACGACGGATTGGGTGACCACCGCGAGCAGGCCCACCGCGGCCATCGCGGCCAGGAGCAGGGCCGTGTCGCCCGCGACGCCGACGGCGGCCAACGCGGCGGCCAGGACCGCGAACTGGGTGACGATCAGGCGTCGCCGGTCCACCAGGTCGCCGAGCGGGACGAGCAGGAACAGGCCCAGTCCGTAGCCGGCCTGGGTCAGCGTGACCACGAGGCCGACGGTGCCCGGGCTCAACCCGAAGTCGCGACCCATGGTCACCAGGAGCGGCTGCGCGAGGTAGACGGTGGCGACCGCGACGCCGGCGGCGGCGGCGAACAACAGGACGAGCGCGCGCGACAGGGGCGGGTGCGCCGCCGGTTCGACGGGTTCGACCGGTCCGGCCGGCTCGGGTGTGGCCTCGGCGGCTCGCGGTCCTACGTCCGGGTCGGCCATGTGCGTCACCCTCTCGATTTCGGTAGCAACTTGCTACCAGGTGAACCGTAGGCCGATTTGGTAGCATGTTGCAACCGCGTGGCGCATGACGCATGGCGCATGACAGGTGACACGTGGCAGTCGGCAAACGGCAAACGGCAAACGGCAGTCGGCAAACGGCAAACGGCTCGATCGGTGAGGGAAGGTTCGGCATGGTGCAGCGCACCCGGTTCGACGACAACGAATGTCCCGTCGCCCGCTCGGTCGACGCGATCGGCGACTGGTGGTCGCTCCTGATCGTCCGCGACGCGTTCGACGGCAGTCGGCGGTTCGGCGAGTTCCAGCGCAGTCTGGGCGTCGCGAAGAACATCCTCGCGAGCCGGCTCCGGGCGCTGGTCGCGGGCGGTGTTCTGGAGGTCGTACCGGCTTCCGACGGCAGCGCCTACAACGAGTACGTGCCGACCGCCAAGGGCCGTGACCTGTTCCCCGTGATCGTCGCGCTACGGCAGTGGGGCGAAGCACACTTCTTCGACCCGGAGGAGCCGCACTCCGACCTCGTCGACCGGCGGCACGGCCGACCCCTGCGTCCCCTGGAGGTGCGCGCCGCCGACGGCCGCCGCGTCGGGCCGGAGGGCACGCAGGTGCACAAGGTCGGCGAGGCCGGGGGAGAGTGAGCCGGCGCGCGTCATCCGGGCGGGAGTGCGGCGAGTCCGAGCCGTGTCAACAGATGGAAGAACAAGTCCTCGACGAACGGGTCCCGGCGCAGGCCCAGCAGTTCGGCGATCGGTCCGGCGGGCACGGTATGGCCTGCCGCCGCCGCCCACCGCACCGCCGCCTGCGCGACGCGCGGCCGGTCCTGCTCCAGCCACGCGGCGGCCTGATCGCGATATCGCGCCCAGTCGCCGCGACCATGCGCCCTGACCAGCCGATCGCCGGCCAGTCGGGACGCCGCCGTGCCCGGGTCCAGCCAACCTTCCCAATAGTCGGCGCCGCTCAGTCCCTGGACGTGCGCCACGTCGCTCTCGAAGACCGAACACACCAGCACCGGCGACCCGGTCGCGGCCGCGAGTGCGGTCAGCCACGCGCGGTCGTACCCGCGCGGCGCGGCGAAGTGTCGTACGTGCACCGCACACCAACCGTGCGCATAGCGCCACTCGCTGTATACGGGGTGCGTCTCGCCCCCGACGTCGGGTGCCAGGTCGACCAACGACGTTTCCCCGCGTAAGACGACGATGTCTCCGTTGAAGCTCATGGGCCCCACCCCTTCGGTCCACCGTTCGCGATGTCCGCCGAGGTCCAACGTAGGTACGGCGTCCGACAATCGGCCGCGGCTCGACGCGCCGGTCGAAATCACGCGTGGGCGACGGGAGCGACGTTCACCAGGCTGCGATGCAGCCGGTACGGGACGCCGCCCAGCGGCGTGACGCCCGGCAAGTCCTCGATGGCCTGTGCCAGTTCGGCCGACACCGGTCCGGCCACGAAGGCCCGCCACGACTGCTCGTCCGCCCACTCGGCCCAGTTGAGCACGCGGTCGCCGCTCCGATCGTCGTGCACGTGGGCCGCGATCAGGCCGGGGATCGGTTGCGTGCGCAGCCGTGCGGCGATGGCGTTGGTCAATGCCCGCTGGGCTGCCGGGCTTTCGGTTCGGAAGGTGATCGCGACGACGAAACCGGGCCGCCGTGACGCGTCGCCCGTACCGACCGGCACCACGGTGTGCGGCGGCTGATACCGCGTCAGGCCCGGTCGTTCGATGCCGGGTATGACGGAGTCGACCCGGGAGACCGCCTCGGCGCGTCCGTTGCGGACCCACGTCAGGTGGTCCTCGTCGTTCGTCCACTGCGCGTAGTAGAGGATGTGGCCGCCGTCGAGGCTCAGAAAGGCGTTGAGCGAGAGCAGCGCGTCCGGCCGCTGCCGGGCCTCCCACTCGTCGAGCATCAGGTCGGCCGCGATCCGTTGCCGCTCGGCGGTGCCCACGACCCACGAACTGACCAGCACCGTGCCGGCGTCGGAACGGGTGGCGTCCGGGAAAACGGCAGGGCGTGCGGACATGGCGGCCTCCTCGCGATACACCGCCGACTACCCGGCGGCTGACGTCCCCTCAGCCTGGTAGCTCAAGTGCGGATGAGGTCAAGAGCCCGCCGCGCCCGCGCCCGTTCCGGCCCGCCCGCGACCCGTCACGACGGCGGGCGGCCCGCGTCGGCGCACGGCTGTCCGTGCGCCTGCTCCACGACGCTTGTCCCCTTGCCGTCGCGCGACTCCCACTCCCAGGTCTCGTCGAGCCGGAGCCGCCCGTCGGGCAGGAGCGAGACACGACTGACGCAGTGCCCGGAGGCGGTGCCGCCGGAGCGGTTGAGTTGAACGTAGCGAAAGTCCAACTCGTCCTCGTGGCGCGTGCCGACGAGCCGACCACGCACGATGTCGCCCCCGCTGTACTCGGCCCACACCGCGCCGTCGCGCTCGTGGTAGGCGAACCGCGTCGACGCGTCCACCTCGCCGTGCTCGGGGCGGTCGAGGGGGACGAAGGTCAGGCCGTCCACGGACCCCGGGCCCGCGCCCTCGCCGGCCGCTCGCGCGAGCACCGGCTCGGGGGATCGGCGGTGGGCCTCGCGAGCCAGGGCTTCGGGCCAGTGGGCGATGAAGGGGGCCATGGCCGGATCCGATGGCTTGATCGCCTCGACGAACGAGATCGCGACCAGGCTGCGCGTCTCGGGGTCGCCGTCACGGAGGGCCGCGTCCAGGAACGCGAGGCAGCGATGGACGAGTTCGCTCCGGCCGGTCCGCCAGGCCGTGAGGATCATCGGCGTGACGTCGAGTTCGACGAAGACGTATGCCAGGATGCCGTCCTGGTTGACGATGTGGGCCACCAGGTCCTCGCGCAACTCCGGTACGGCAGCGACGAGTTCGACGACAACGTGGGGAAATTCGAAGCGGTTCACGAGCTCCTCGGCCCTTCGGGTCGGCCATGTCCGCGCCGACGCTGCCTCCCGGGTGGTACCCCACCCCGGCGGTGCGGCGCCGATACCGGATCGGACAGTGCTTGCTCAGGCGTCCGGCATGGCCTTCCAACGCCACTTGCCGACGCGTCGGGCGTGCCCGGGGAGTTCGACCCGGCCCGTCGACCACAGCAGAGCGGACCACGGGTCGACGTCGGTCGGGGCGTCGGGGAACAGCCGCATCAGGCGGGCGCACGGGCCGGACGGCGGGGCGTAGGTCAGGTCCAGGCCCGCCGCGAGGTCGTACATGTGGACCATCACCTCGACCATGCCCATCGCGGCGAAGCCGTCCGGGTCGGAGTTGCCGTACGGGTGATACGCCCGCACCGAGTCCGGCCGGGTGGCCACGACCGTGCTCAGGATCGTGCCCCCGGCCCGGACCGCGTGCAGCATCCGGGTCGGCGAGGGGTCGCCCTCGGCATGGATGCCCACCGGCACGTAGTCGTCGAGCCGGCCCGACGCCACCTGTCCCGCGTACGTGTACAGGTCGCCGACGATGTGGACCAGGGTGTACCAACAGTCCCAGTCCAGTTCGCCCGCCGGGCGCGACCAGTCCCGGTCGCCCTCGGTGGCCTCGGTCAATACCTCGATGGAGTGCGCGATCGTCGCGTCGAGGTCGTATGCGGCTTGAGTACCCATTCGGGAATGGTCGCAGGGGAGGGTGGGCGAATGCACTCGGGTTGGCGAGGATGGGGGCGCGACCGACCGCCCGACCTCCCCGGGGACCATCATGACGAGCACCGCGAATCCGACCGTGACCATCGCCGCGATGCGGCCCGAGCACGCCGGGCAGGTGCTCGCGATCTACCGACTCGGCATCGAGACGGGCAACGCCACCTTCGAGTCGGCGGCCCCCGCGTGGCCGGAGTTCGACGCCGGCAGACTGCCCGACCACCGCTTCGTCGCGCGCGACGGCGACGGCGGCCCGGTGCTGGGGTGGATCGCGGCGTCCGCGAGCTCCACGCGCGCCGCGTACGCGGGCGTCGTGGAGACGTCCGTCTATGTTCGTCCCGACGTGCACGGCCGAGGTGTGGGCCGCGCCCTGCTCGCCGCCCAGATCGCCTCCACCGAGGCGGCCGGGATCTGGACCGTTCGGGCCGGCATCTTCCCCGAGAATGCCGCGAGCCTCGCCCTGCACGCCGCCGCCGGCTTCCGCACGATCGGCACCCAGGAACGGGTCGCCCGCCATCACGGCACGTGGCGCGACGTGGTCCTGCTCGAACGCCGCAGCGCGGTGGTGGGCTGAGCACGACTGCCGAGCGGCGGGTACGGCGTGGCGGAACACCGCTTGACGCCTCGATCGACGATCATTCGGCCGGTGGTGGCCCGTCACCGATCACCGCAGCACCGCGAACCCGACGAGCAGCAGCACCAGACTCAGACCGCCCCCCACCACCGTCAGCCACCTGCTCAGCGGCGTCATCGCGCTTTCGTAGCCGAACGTCGCACCGTGGCGCTCGGCGAGATGCCGGCGAGCCACCGTGCGCGGAAAGCTGAACCACACCCGCTCGCGGCTACCGCACACGTCGCAGTCGATGCGCCGAAGGTCGTCGGACCCTGCCTCGCGGACCTCGAAACGCCGGCCCGCGCGGTCGTACGCCCCGTGAATCCGATAGTCCACCGCGTCACCCCCGTGCGCCCGGCCGGCTGCCGACCGTGCCGACAGCTTGGCGCGCGGCGCATCGATCGTCTGTGGGGAAACCCCTTACAAGTCGGCGCGCACTCGGGCGGCGTGGATCCGACCGTGCGGATCCGACGGTGCGTCAGATCCCGGCCCCGGTAAGCCTTGACCTCTTCGACGGCCGGTGAATAATCGACATCGGTTGTAAAGACCAAGGATTTGAGAGTTCGGCTTGGGGTGGGCCGGTCCGACCCGCGGCGAACACATCTCGTGGGCGGACCGTCCTTCCCGGAACGAGGAGACGGTACATGCGCGCGATCCTGCACACCGCCACGGGCGCCGAGATACGGGACGACGTCACGGTTCGCGACCCCGAGGCCGGTGAGGTCCTGGTGCGGATCGTCGCGACCGGGGTCTGCCACAGCGATGTGAGCGTGCTCGAAGGCGTCATCGAGTGGCCCAGCCCCGCCGTACTCGGTCACGAGGGCGCCGGCATCGTCGAAAAGGTCGGCGCGGGCGTCGGCGCGGTCGCGCCCGGTGACCACGTGGTGATCACCACGATCGCCGCGTGCGGGATGTGCCGCTACTGCCAGACCGGGCACCCCAACCGCTGTCGGCAGACCCTGGGCAACCGCGGCACGCCGTTCTCGATCGGCGACGAGCCGGTGTGGAACTTTGCCGGCGCGTCCACCTTCGCCGAGCTCACGCTCGTGAAGGAGATCCAGTGCGTGTCCATCCCCAAGGACGTGCCGCTCACCTCCGCGTGCCTGGTGCCGTGCGGCGTGGTCACCGGAGCGGGGGCGGTACTCAACCGGGCCAACATCCTGCCCGGCCAGTCCGCGGCCGTGATCGGCCTGGGCGGCGTCGGCCTGTCGGCCGTACAGGCGCTGCGCCTCAAGGGCGCGGGCCGGGTGGTGGGCATCGACACGGTGCCCGGCAAGTTCGAGCTCGCGGGCAAGTTCGGCGCGACCGACTTCGTCAAATCCGGCAAGGGCGTCGACGTCGCCGACGAGATCCGCACGCTGTTCCCGTACAGCGAGGACACCAAGGTCGGCGTGTTCGGCGCGGGCGGGGTGGACTGGATCTTCGAGTGCACGGGCATCCCGGCGGTGCTCGAAAACGCGATGGAGGCCCTGGACTGGGGCGGCACCCTGGTCGCGGTGGGGCAGCCGTCGCAGACCGCGACCGCGAGCATCCGGATCGCCAACCTGCTCCAGTGCGACCGAGGCATCCTCGGCACCCGCGCCGGCGGGGTCCGGCCGCACGAGGACATCCGCGCGATCGTCGAGCTGTACCGGCAGGGCAAGTTCGACCTGGACGCGCTGGTGTCCAAGGTCTACCCGGCCGAGGGCTTCCACGACGTCCTCGACGACATGCACAACGGACGGATCGCGCGCGGCGTCATCGCCTTCTGAGCTCACCTTCGCAGGCAAACCGGGCCGGGCCGGGCCGAACCGGTCGGGCGGTCCGCACCGCTTCGGCGCGATCGGCCGATTGGCGAGGACCGTCCGGCCCGGACCGTCCGCCCCCGGACCGACCGACCGGAGAGGACCGCCCCACGCATGACGGACACCACCGAGACACCCGTGCCCGCGCACACCCCTGCCCCCGACAGCCCGCCGCCGCACGGCAACTGGGGGCGATGGGGCCCAGAGGACGAGCGCGGTGCGCTCAACCTGATCGAGCCCGCCGGGGTCAGATCCGCCGCACACGAGATCCGCACGGGGCGGTCCTACTCGCTCGCCCTGCCCATCGAACGTGGCAACGCGCCCGCCTTCGACTTCCGCGGCAGCCCCCAGCGGCTCACCCTGGTGAGCCAGACCGACGACATGTACGCCGGCTTCGAGGGCGGCGACGACGTCGGGTCCAACGAGGACGTGCTGATCATCCCGTCGCACAACCTCACGCACATGGACGCGCTGTGCCATGTGCAGGCCAAGGGACGCTTCTACAACGGCTTCCCGGCCGACTCGTTCCGCTCGCACACCGGGGCCGGGCGCTGCGGGATCGACAAGATTGGCGCGTTCGCGGCCCGCGCGGTCCTGCTCGACCTGCCGCGCCATTTCGACACGCCCCATCTGGAGGGCGGGTACAAGATCACCGCGGCCGACCTCACCGCGTGCGCCGAGCGCCAAGGCGTCGAGGTGCGGTCGGGTGACGTCCTGCTCGTACGCACCGCCTACCTCGACGAGTACCGCGCGACGGTCGCCGCGGGCCGCGAACCCTCCTTCGCGCAGCCCGGACTTTCGCTCGACGCCGTGGACTTCGTGCGATCGCACGACATCGCCGCGGTGGGCGCGGACAACAGCGCGATCGAATGCATCCCGTTCGACGACACGTTCCTGTCGGTACACATTGCGCTACTGGTCGAATCGGGTGTTCCGCTGCTCGAACACCTGTGGCTCACCGATCTCGCCGCCGGGATGGCCGAGGCCGGGACATATGCGTGCCTGTTGTGCGTGACACCGCTTCCGGTCACGGGCGCAACGGGCAGCCCCATCAATCCGGTTGCCATTGTCTGATCGTCTGACGGCTGACATAGTCCATGGGCAGGTCGTCTCGGTCTCGTTTCCTCCGTCGGGACCGAGGCGACCGCTTACCCGCACCGGTCGCGGTGGCCGTGGGCGCTCGGGTGCGGATACCTCGGGCGGGATACGACAGGCGGGGATACCTCGCCGATACCGCGACCATAAACGCGTCCGGCCGACGACACCGCTCGCCGCTGTTGACCCCCGCTATACCACGCGCGGAAACCGACCCGAATTGGGCGGGTTATCGCACAGTATTAAATTGACGGAGTCAAGGACTGCTATCATGTCGGGGTGAACTCCACCGAAAACGTCGAAGCGATCCAGCGGGCGCTGGAGGCCCTGCTTCGGCGGCACGCCAGCCGCCGGGTGTACGCGGGCCAGGCCGCCGCGGCAGGCGCGACCATCTCGCAGCCGGCCTACGTGCTGCTGCGCCGCATCGAGAAGCAAGGCCCGCTCCCCATGGGGGAGTTGGCACGCATGACCAACATGGACCCGGGCGCGACCGCGCGTCAGGTGGGCCAACTGGAGCGCGACGGCTACGTGCGTCGTTCGCCCAGTCCCGACGACGGGCGAGTCAGTCTCGTCTCGCTCACCCCGCGTGGTGATTCGGTGCGGCGTCGACTCAACGACGTCATGGACCGGCGGATGAGCGAGATGCTCGACCGCTGGAGCGACACCGACCGCGAGACGTTCGCCACGCTGCTCCAGCGTTTCGTCGAGGAGATGGCGGAGGGCGAGATTCCCTCGGCCGTCGAGGACACCGCCGTCTGACGATTCGTCATATTCCAAATACTCAGGTCCCCTTGCCGCCGGGCAAGGGGACCTGAGCATTTTACGGATGCGATCGGTCGGCATTGGGCGGGCGATTGTCGCGTTCGCCGCGCCCCGAAACGACATCCGCTATCGGACGCTCGCACCCGTTCCCGCGCCCGATCCGGAATCGCCGCTCGCCCGAACCGCCCACGGACGACGAATGAAACAGCGTCTCCGCCCTCACTCGGCACCGCTTTGTCTTCGGCACGCGTAGCGCCATGGTGTCCTCCTCGTATGTTTGCCTGTGCGACATCAAGACACCGGCGAACCCGAGAACGTGACACCCGGCGCGGACTCGGTGCACTTCAGCCGGCCGGATCGGCCGGGGTATCGGGCCGACTACTCCTCTGCGGGAGGAATCGGTGGCTCCCCCCACTGCGCCACCGGGCCCAATAGGCAGCCCATCCACTCAAGGTCCGCCAGCAAGGCGAACCACGCGTGGCCCGCCGGGGGTTGAACGACCGCCAATGTGCCGCCCTCTACCGCCCACATCTCCATGAGCGCCCCGTCCGGCCGCTGGGCGGTGTCGTCCGTCCCGACATACCGGACGCGCCGGTACAGGGTCGGCGGCGGTGGCTTCAAGACCACCAAGTCCCCTACCCGACAGGTGAATTCCGTCCCGGAGCGAAGACGTAGGTGCACCTGCCGGCCCTGCACGTCCATGAGGACACCCTCACGACCCGAGTAGTCGTCGCGACACCACGCGTGCCGGTAGTACTCGAAGAACACGCGACCCTTGTCGAGGTCGTCCCGCGTACTGCCGGACAGCCGAGGTCGGGCGGACTCGGGACGCTCAGCCGCCGCGCTGCCCGGCCCTGCTGCTCCGGTCTCCGAGGTCGCCCGGGTGGCTCCCGACGTGGCCCATTCCCGGACCAGAAGGCACAGTTGTTCGTTCTGGAAGCGGTCCACCATCGCCTCGGGCGCCGGCCGGTCGTGAATCCGGTCGAACTGATCTGGCATCGTAGGTACGTGTCCTTTCTGGTTGGGGCACGTAGGGGGCGAGACGCTGTCCAGGCATTCCCTCGCCCCCTACCTCCCGCCGCGGGATCGTTCGACCTCGGGAACGGGTCGCCGACACGGTTGCGCGGTAAGGGTGTTCACGTCATTCGGATCGCATGTGAGCGCCGACTGTCAGCGCGAAGCGCGGCCGGCCCGTGTATGCCGTCGTGGTCCACTCGGCGGCCGCGTCGTCGGCGGCCGGTCTCCATGCGTGGTCGATGTGGGGGAGATGGCGTGTCCTTCCGCCCTGCGAGCAGCGCTCACCCTCGGCAACGCGCGTAGGTAATCACTGAGAGTCGAGAACTCGTGACATCTCATACGCTGACATGCAAGATGACTTGCATCAAGCTTCTATCCGAGCTTCTATGAAGCGTTCGATGGGGTCAGGGGGATGTGATGCGTGATTCAGCGCAGGTGGGGGCTGAACTTCGGCGGCTTCGTCAAGAAGCGGGGATGCTGATGGAGCAAGTAGCGCGGCAGGCAGGGTGGGCCGAGAGCAAGATTTCCCGATTGGAAACGGGAGTTACACCGATCAAACCCGATCAGCTCGCCGTGATCGCCGACATTCTGCGCTTGACTCCGGTAACCCGTATGCGCCTTGAGCGTGCCCTGGGCGTGGACCGTGAACCCGATCGCTGGTGGGTGAAGTACGCGGACGTACTGAGTCGGGACTACGAAGAACTGATCCTCTTGGAATCGCAGGCTTCGGCCCTGGACGTTGTCTCAACCCTCGTTCCCGGACCAATGCAGGCCGCCGGGTACGCGCGGGCAACCATCATGAACTCGGCCTTCGTTCCCGACCCCGACGATGCCGAGATGTTGCTGAACGTCCGATTGCAGCGCGCTCAAATCATCACGGCCGGCACGGTGCAGCTCGCGGCAACCCTGTCCGAGGCCGTACTTTCCGCGACGTTCTGCGGCCGGGTAGCCTTGCAAGCGCAGTTGCAATACCTGCTTGATCTGTGCGAGTTGGAGAACGTGAGCCTGCGGATCGTCCCGGCAGATGCCGTGGCTCGGCCGATCCTGGGCGCGGTTACAGTGCTCGACCTGTTGACTACCGATGTCCCTGTCGCGCATGTCGAGTGGGACAGCGGATCGCAAATGATCAGGGATCAGCGGGTCGTGCGACGGCACCGACGAAACCTGGACTACCAGCGCTCGGGCGCCCTCACCGAGGGCGAGTCGGCGCATTTGATTCGAACAAGATTGGACGCGCTTTGAGCATCGACGCATACGCGTGGCGAAAGGCCAGCCGCTCCACGGCTAATGACTCGTGTGTGGAAGTGGCCCCGTTGCTCTCGTCCACGGGCGTCCGGGACACCAAGGACCGGCGCCGCGGACATGTGGAAGTCACTCCTGCCGCATGGGTCGAACTACTGCGCGCGCTCAAGGGCTAGCCTGGAAAACAAAGAAGTCCCCCGCCAGGCGGCGGGGGACTTCTTTGTGCGCCGGCACGGGCCGTGCCGATGCACGAACAGCATCCGCCTCCGCGACTTCGGATCGCTTCCACGCCCGAGTGCGAGAGGGCCTATAGGCGTCTGTCCCCTTCAGGTCGACAACCGCCGATGTCGCGTGTTGCCGTCGGCCGCCGAGGCCGTCCGCTTGTCGTCACAGGACGGGAGGTTCGGCGCGTACGAGGCCGTTCTGGTAGGCGATGACGACGAGTTGGGCTCGGTCGCGGGCGCCGAGTTTGGTCATGGCGCGTTGGATGTGGGTGCGTACGGTCAGGACGCTCAGGACGAGTTCCTGGGCGATGTGATCGTTGGATTTGCCGTGGGCCGCCAGGACGGTCACCTCTTGTTCGCGGGGGGTGAGGTCGGCGAGGCGTTCGGCCGGGGCGAGGGGCGGCCCGGAGGAGGGGGTGGTGAGGAAGCGGGTGATCAGGGCTTGGGTGGCCCCCGGTGACAGGAGGGCCTCGCCCGCGGCGACGGTGCGGATTCCGTCCAGCAGCGCGTCGGTGGTGACGTATTTGCCGAGGAAGCCGCTGGCCCCCACGCGCAGTGCCTGGGCGACGTATTCCTCGGTCTCGAACATGGTCAGGATCAGGACGCGGGTGCCGGCGAGTTCGGGGTCCTCGCAGATGGCGGCGGTGGCGGCGAGGCCGTCGGCGCCCGGCATGCGGATGTCCATGAGGACGACGTCGGGCCGGTGGACGCGGGCGAACTCCACCGCTTGCCGGCCGTCGGCGGCCTCGCCGACCACCTCCATGTCGTCGCAGGAGTCGATCAGGAGCCGGAAGGTGCCGCGCAGCAGGGCCTGGTCGTCGGCGAGCAGGACACGGATGGTCAACGGGTTTCCTCGTGTCGTTGTCCGGCGAGGTCGTTCGCCGGGGCGTCCGCCGGGGTGCGGGGCTGGAAGGGGAGGGCGGCCGCGACTTCGAAACCGCCTTCGGGTCGGGGGCCGGCGCGCAGGTCGCCGCCGATGGAGTGGGCGCGTTCGCGCATGCCCATCAGTCCGTATCCGCCGCCGGGCATCGGCGCCGCGGCCCCGCCGTTCGCCGTGCCGTCGTTGGTGACGGTCAGGAGCAGTCGCGAGCCGTCGTAGCGGAGCCGGACCCGGGCCGTGTGGTCGGGCGCGTGTTTGGTGGCGTTGGTCAAGGCTTCCTGGATGATCCGGTAGGCGGTCAGGTCCACTCCCGGGGACAGCGGCCGAACCTCTCCCTCGGTGCCGACGGTGACCGTCAGGCCGGCCGATTCGCAGGCCGCCACCAGCGTCGGGAGGCGGTCCAGACCCGGAGTGGGCTCCAACGGATCGGCGTCCGGGCCGGCGTTCTGGCGCAACACGCCCACGGTGGCCCGTAGTTCCAGGAGGGCGGAGGTGGTGGTGCCGACCAGGTCGGTGAGAATTTTGCGAGTCTGTTCGGGGTGGGTGTCGGCGAGGTGGGCGGCGGTGCCGGCCTGGGCGTGGGCGACGGCCATGTAGTGGGCCACGGCGTCGTGGAGTTCACGGGCGATGCGCATGCGTTCCTCGGCGACCCGTAGCCGGGCTTCCTCCTCGCGTGTGCGTTCGGCGTGCGTGGCGCGGGCCTGGACGGATTCGAGGTAGGCGCGCCGGAAGCGGCTCCTGCCGCCCAGGGACACCGGCAGCATCAGCCACAGGACCGTGCCCACGGTCCGCAGTACGAAGTCGTCGCCGATCGGCGCGCCTGCCAGCGACGTGGCCACCAGCACGGCCGCGGTCACCGAACCGTAGACGCCGGTGGTCCGCGAGTCGGTGAGTGCGGCAAGCCAGTACAGGGCGGCCATGACGGGAGCCAGCAGCAGGGGGCTGGGCAGGTAGCCCAGGCCGGTCAGCACGGCGGCCGCGGCGGCGGCGACCGAGAGGGCGGCGCGCGGGTGGCTGCGGGAGGCCAGGACGGCCGCGCTGGAGACGGCGAGGATCCAGGCGGGCCACAACGCGTGCGGGGGCGAGGACTCCGACGTGCCGATCTGGGCCCCGAAGAGCGTGCAGACGCACAACGCCACCGCCGTCACCGCGTCCGCGGCTCGGGCATGGCGCTCCGCGTACCGTTCGAGATTGCTGATCATCGTCTTCTCCGCGAGGGGGCGTGCCGTGGTCCATGGTCGCCGATGACGACGCGCACGGGCCCGCAGGACCGCCCGAGACACTTCGGCTCGGGCGGTCCTGCGGGCGGGGAAGTCGGGCGCGTCCTCGATCACACGCGCGCCTCGACCGGCCGGCCCGGATCGGGGTCGCGGCCGTCGGATCGCGCGTGGCCGAGCGCCGCGCCTTCCACGTCGACGCGCGGCAGGACGCGGCCCAGCCACCTCGGGAGCCACCAGGCCCGGTCGCCGAGCAGGGCCAGGACGGCGGGCACGATCGCCATGCGGACCACGAAGGCGTCGAAGAGTACTGCGGCGGCCAGGCTGAACCCGAGCATCTTGATCAGTCCGCCCTCCTCCCCGATGAACCCGGAGAAGACCGCGATCATGATCAGCGCGGCGGCCGTCACCACCCGGGCGCTGTGCCGGAATCCGGAGACGACCGCCTGCCCGGCACTCTCCCCGTGCGTGTACGCCTCCCGCATCCGCGAGACCAGGAAGACCTCGTAGTCCATGGCCAGTCCGAAGACGATGCCCATCATGAAGATCGGCATCAGGCTCATGATCGGCCCGGTCTGCTCCACCCCGAACAGGTCGGCGGCGTGCCCCTGTTGGAAGACCAGCACCAGCACGCCCAGCGCGGCCAACACCGAGAGGACGAAACCCAGAGCCGCCGTGACCGGCACCAGCACGGACCGGAAGACCACGAGCAGCAGCAACACCGCCAAGCCGCCCACCACCGCCAGATACGGCACCAGCGCGGACTGTACCTTCGCGGCGACGTCGATGTTCAGCGCGGTCGTGCCGGTGACCTCGAACGTCGCCGACGCCTTCTCCTCCACAGCCGCACGGTCGTGGCGGATCTTCTCCACCAGGGTCTTGGTCTTCTCGTCCGTGGGGCTGGTGGACGGTGTGGCCCGGAAGACCGCCGTGTCGCCGGCCTCGTTGAAGCGGGCCTGCGAGACCGACACGATGCCGTGCGTGGCGCCGATCCGGTCGCTGACGGCACGCACCGCGGTGCGTGAGTCGGCCGCACCCCTGGCGTCCACGACGATGGTCAACGGGCCGTTGAACCCGGGGCCGAAGCCCTCGGCGAGCGCGTCGTAGGCCCGCCGCTCGGTGGTGGCGGTGGACTTGGCCTCGTCGCCCGGCATGCCCAACTGCAGCGACGCCATCGGTACGGCGAGTACGGCGAGGCCCACCACGCCCAGTACCAGCACCGCCACCGGACGGCGCAGC
>NZ_WWJX01000988.1 GCF_009865215.1 Streptomyces sp. SID3343
TCCGCGACGTGTTCCAGGTACGAGCGCATGTCCGCGACCGTCATGCCCGACACGCCGCCCTGCAGCAGGTCCTCGGCGAAAGCCGTCTCCGCCTCGACCGCCTCCGCGAGCATCCGCCGTACGTCGTCCGCGAGTTGGTCGTCGAACAGGTCGGGCTCCTCGGCCCTCACCGTCTCCACCACCGAGAACGCGAAGTCCATGTGCGCCGACTCGTCGCGGAAGACC
>NZ_WWJX01000989.1 GCF_009865215.1 Streptomyces sp. SID3343
CCACCGCATGCCGAGCGCGTCCAACGCGGCGATCCGCTCCGCCGGGAGCTTCGGCCGCCTGCTCCTGGTGGTGGTCACCACACCCCCAACCTCACGTCCTCGCGCCGTCCGTCGAACGCGACGACCGTTTCGACGTGTCCGCGGGGGACTTCGAGGCTTCCTACCCGGGCCCGGTACGTCTTCGCCGCGCTCAACGCGATCTCGAACGCCTGCTCCCGGGTCCGCTTGGGCCTGGGCCCGT
>NZ_WWJX01000990.1 GCF_009865215.1 Streptomyces sp. SID3343
AGGCGTTGCTCAATCGGGTGCAGGCATCTTGAGGACGCACGGACCGAACCGCCGCGCCACCCCGTTTTCGGGATGACGCGGCAGGTTCGGTCAATGTGGATGATCGGGTCTCAGAAGTCCTCGTCGAACGAGACCGAGCCGGTGACGGCGACCTGGTAGGCCGAGACCTTGCGTTCGAAGAAGTTGGAGAGTTCCTGGACGTCTTGGAGTTCCATGAAGCCGAACGGGTTCGCCGAGCCGTACATCGGGGCCATGCCCAACTGCGCCAACCGTCGGTCCGCGACGTGTTCCAGGTACGAGCGCATGTCCGCGACCGTCATGCCCGACACGCCGCCCTG
>NZ_WWJX01000991.1 GCF_009865215.1 Streptomyces sp. SID3343
GGGGGCAGTCTGCGTGGGGGCTGCCGAGCGGGCCGGTTCGCCCCTGCCCGTGCCGCCGCCTGTGCCGCCGCCGTCGTCGGCGGCGCGGGTGAGCGCGAAGGCCAGTGCGAGGGCCGCGACGAGCGCGAGCAGCGTGACGACGACGAGGTTCCGTCGCTGGGCACCGGACATGTCCGCATGCTGTCACGCCGCGTCGCGCGCCCCGATTCAGCGCGTGGCGAGTCGCTTCACGAATTCCGCCGTCGCCGCGGCCGGGTCGTCGGCCTCGGTGATCGCGCGCACCACCACGACGCGGCGGGCGCCGGCGTCCAGCACCTCGTCGAGGTTGGTCAGGTCGATGCCGCCGATCGCGAACCACGGCCGGGTGGGCCGCAGCGCGGCCGTGTAGCGGACCAGGTCCAGGCCGGGGGCGTGCCGTCCCGGCTTGGTCGGGGTCGGCCAGACCGGCCCCGTACAGAAGTAGTCCACCCCCGGCTCGACGATCGCCGCGTCCACCTCGGCCTCGGCGTGCGTCGAGCGCCCGATCAGCACGTCGCCGCCGACGATCGCGCGCGCGGCGGGTACCGGCAGGTCGTCCTGGCCCAGGTGCAGCACGTCGGGCCCGGCCGCGTGCGCGACGTCGGCACGGTCGTTGACCGCGAGCAGCCTGCCGTGGCGCCGGCAGGCGTCGGCGAACACGTCGAGGTGTGCGAGTTCCTGCTTGGCCTCCAGGCCCTTGTCCCGCAACTGCACGATGTCCACGCCGGCGCCGAGCACCGCGTCCAGGAACTCGGGCAGGTCGCCTTGGCGCTCGCGCGCGTCGGTGCACAGGTACAGGCGCGCGTCGGCCAACCGTTGCTGACGGCTCGTCATCTGCCCGACCTCAGATCGCCAGCGCCTGGGCGCGGCGTCGCACCTCGGTCATCCGGTTCTCCTGGAGTGCCTGGACCGGCGTCCCCGGCAGCGAGTCGTCCGACGTGAACAGCCACTCCAGCGCCTCGATGTCGGTGAAGTTGGAGTCGGAGAGCAGGGTCAGCGTGCCGACCAGGCCCTTGACGATGTTGCCGTTCTGGAAGAAGTCGGCGGGCACCTGGAGGGCGCTGTGCTCACCACGTCGGAACGCGATGAACTTGCGCTCCTTCAACTGCTGTCGAACCTTGAGGATGTCCACGCCGAGAATCTCGGCGATGTCGGGAAGGGTCACCCACGCGGGGACCAGGGCTTCGATTTTGGCATCGATCTCGCTCACTCGGTCCATTTTAGGTTCCGCCCCGGCCCGCCCCCGCCACCGCGGTCACGACCCGCCCGCAGCACGGCCCCGACCCGGTCCGACCCCACCCGACGTGACGCCGACGCCGACGCCGACATCGACGCAGACGCAGACGCAGACGCCGACGCCGATGCCGATGCCGACATCGACGCCGTTACAAGCCGACGGACTTCAGCGCGTTCTCCGGATCCGCGAACCGCACCCGATCGACCGGTGTCCCCTGTTGGACGAGCTTGCGCCCCTGCGCCAGGTCGCGCGGTTTGGCCACCGCCAGCAGCGCGACGAGGCGGTCGCCGGCGAACCACCCCGCGGTCCACTTGCCGTCCTCGGCCGGACCGCGGAAGACCAGTTCGTCGGTCGCCGCGTGCCGGCCGACGTACTGGACCATGCGCCCGAACTGGTCGGACCAGAAGTAGGGGACCGGGTCGTACGCCTGCTCGCCGCCGAGCAGGTTGGTCACCATGACGCGCGGCGCCTGGAGCGCGTTGTCCCAGTGCTCGACGTTCATCCGCACGCCGTAGCGGGCCGACGGGAACTCGACGCAGTCGCCGACCGCGTACACCCCCGGCAGCGACGTGGCCAGGTGCTCGTCCACCTCGACGAAGCCGCGCGCGTTGCGGGCGATCCCGGAGTCGGCGAGCCAGTCGGTGGCCGGCCGCACGCCGATGCCCACCACGATCGCGTCGGCGCGCAGGCGGCGGCCGTCGGTCAGGTGTACGGCGCCGGGTTCGAGCCGGTCCACCCGCGCGTTGAGCAGCAGTTCGACCCCGGCCTCGGCGTACCACGGCACGAAGCGCTCGCCGATCGCGTCCGGGAACGGGCCCGCGAGCGGCGCGTGCAGCGCCTCGACGACGGTGGTCGGGCAGCCTGCGGCGGCCGCGGCGGTTGCCACCTCGGCGCCGATCCAGCCCGCCCCGACTATCACCACGTGGGCGCCGGGCACGAGCGCGGTGCGCAGCGCGCGAGCGTCGTCGATGGTGCGCAGCACGTGCACGCCGGGGACCTCGTCGGCGCCCGGCAGGTTGATCACGCGCGAGCCGGTCGCGAGGACGAGCCGGTCGTAGTCGACCGGTCCGGCGTCGGTGTCCACCACGCCCTCGCGCAGGCCCGTCGCCGTGCGACCGAACATCCGGTGCACGTCGAGCGCTTCCCAGTCCGCCTCGAAGGACGTGTCGTCGGTCTTGCCGGCGAGTACCTCCTTCGACAGCGGTGGGCGGTCGTACGGCGCGTGCGCCTCGGCCCCGAGCAGGGTGACGCGACCGGCGTACCCCTGGTCCCGCAGCGCCACCACGGTTTGCAGGCCGGCCATGCCGGCACCCACGACGAGCACGTTGTCCATGCAGGGCACCCTACGACGCGCCGTCCGGACCGCCGACACCAGGGCTTGACACAGTCAAGCAACTGCGCGGGCGGCCCCGGGAAGGCCATCGGTCATGTCGTACTGTGGAGAGGTCACGGGAGCCCGGTGAGACCGGGCTGAGAGGGGGGCTGCGAGCCCCCGACCGTCCGAACCTGATCCGGGTCATACCGGCGAAGGGAGTTGCACTCACCATGTCCACCCTCACGACTCGCGACGTCGTGGTCGTCGGCGCGGGCGTCGTCGGCCTGTCCGTCGCGTGGCGCGCGAGTACGCGGTACGGACTGGCCGTCACGGTCGTCGACCCGGCCCCCGGGCGCGGCGCCTCACACGCCGCCGCGGGCATGCTCACCCCGGTCTCCGAACTCCAGTACGGCGAGGAGAGCCTGCTGGAGCTCAACACCGAGTCGGCCCGGCGCTATCCCGCGTTCGCGGCCGAACTGGCCGACGCGTCGGGCCTGCCCTCGGGCTACCGCACGTGCGGCACACTCGCCGTCGCGCTCGACGCCGACGACCGCGCCGTGCTCAAGGACCTGCACGCCTACCAGGAACGCCTGGGCCTGAGTTCGTCCCGGCTCACCAGCCGCGAGTGCCGCCGGCTCGAACCGATGCTCTCCCCCGCGATCACCGGCGGCCTGCACGTCGACGACGACCACCAGATCGACAACCGCCGCCTGGTCGCGGCGCTGCTCGCGGCGTGCGAGCGCGCCGGCGTCACGTTCGTCCGCGAGCGCGTCGAGCGGATCCTGGTCACCGACGATCGCGCGCACGGCGTCCGGCTCGCGAACGGGCGCGACCTGTCCGCCGATCAGGTCCTGCTCGCGGCGGGGTGCCGCTCCGCGCTGATCCCGGGCCTGCCGCCCGAGGTGGTGCCGCCGGTGCGCCCGGTCAAGGGCGAGATCCTGCGCCTGCGCGTGCCGCCCGTCATGGCGCCGTTCCTGTCCCGCAACGTCCGCGGCGTGGTCAAGGGCGGCAGCATGTACCTCGTGCCGCGCGCGGACGGCGAGCTGGTGATCGGCGCGACCGAGTACGAACGGGGTCACGACACCGAGACGACCGCCGGAGGCGTGTACGAACTCCTGCGCGACGCACACGAGTTGGTGCCCGGCGTGACCGAGCTGCCGCTCGTCGAGACGCTCGCCGGGCTGCGCCCGGGCAGCCCGGACAACGCGCCGATCGTGGGTCGCTCGTCACTCGCCGGCCTGGTCGTGGCGACCGGTCACTACCGGCACGGCATCCTGCTCACCCCGATCACGGCCGACACCGTCGCCGAGGTGCTCGCGCTCGGCACGACGCCCGAGATCATCCGCCCCTTCGGGCCCGACCGCTTCGAGACAGTCGCCAGGGAGGTCATGGCATGAACGCCACGCAAGGCATCGAGGTCTCCGTCAACGGCGACCCGCGCACCATCGCGACCGGAACCACGGTCGCCGAACTGGTCACCACACTGACCAGCGCCGCCAAGGGGGTCGCCGTCGCGGTCGACGAGGCGGTCGTGCCGCGCGGGGTGTGGGCCGACACCGTGCTCGACGCGGGCAACCGCGTCGAGGTGCTGACCGCGGTACAGGGAGGGTGAACGCGATGGCCGACGACACACTGGTGATCGCCGACACGGCCTTCACGTCCCGACTGATCACCGGGACCGGCGGCGCGCCGAGCCTGGAGATCCTGGAGCAGGCGCTGATCGCGTCCGGCACCGAGATCACCACGGTCGCGATGCGCAGGGTCGACCCGGGCACCGCGGGCTCGGTGCTCGACGTGCTGCGCCGGCTGGGCATCCGGGTGCTGCCCAACACCGCCGGGTGCTTCACCTCGGGAGAGGCGGTATTGACCGCGCGACTCGCGCGCGAGGCGCTGGAAACCGACTGGGTCAAGCTCGAAGTGGTCGCCGACGAGCGCACGTTGCTCCCGGACGGGGTCGAACTCGTGGACGCCGCCGAGCGGCTGGTCGACGACGGCTTCAAGGTGCTCGCGTACACCAACGACGACCCGGTGCTCGCGCGCCGGCTCGAACAGGTGGGCTGTGTCGCGGTCATGCCGCTCGGTTCGCCGATCGGCTCCGGCCTGGGCATCCGCAACCCGCACAACATCCGGCTGATCACCGAGCACGCGAAGGTACCGGTCGTGCTCGACGCCGGTCTGGGCACGGCCTCGGACGCGGCGCTCGCGATGGAGTTGGGGTGCGACGCGGTGATGCTCGCGTCCGCCGTCACCCGCGCGCAGTCGCCGGTGTTGATGGCCGAGGCGATGCGGCACGCGGTGGACGGCGGACGGCTCGCGTATCGGGCCGGCCGCATCCCGATGCGGCACTACGCGCACGCTTCGTCGCCCACAGCCGGCATGCTGGAGACCAGCCCCGAACACCCCGCCTTCTGAGGCCGCGTCCGCAGCGTGGACGCCGGCCGCCGACGGGGGAACCGTGGGGAAGACCGTCGGCGTCCACGAAGCAGTGGACCCTACACTCCTGAACATGGACGCGACCTTGAATGATCCGCTCGTCGGGCGAGTGCTCGACGGTCGATACCGGGTCGATGCCCGAGTTGCCGCAGGTGGCATGGCCACGGTGTATCGGGCTCTCGACACCCGTCTCGACCGCACCGTCGCCCTCAAGGTGATGCATGTCGGGCTCGCCCAGGACCCCGAGTTCACTCGGCGTTTCATCCTGGAGGCGAAGGCCGCCGCGCGGCTGTCGCATCCGAACGTGGTCAACGTGTTCGACCAGGGCACCGACGGCGCGCTCGCGTACCTCACGATGGAGTTCGTCGAGGGCCGCACGCTGCGCGAACTGCTCACGGACCTGGGCAACATGACGCCCCGTGAGGCGTTCGGCGTCCTCGAACCGATGCTCGCCGCGCTCGCCGCGGCGCACCGCGCGGGCTTCGTGCACCGCGACGTCAAGCCCGAGAACGTCCTCATCTCGGACGACGGTGGAATCAAGCTCGGCGACTTCGGTCTGGCTCGGGCCACCACCACGACCGCGACCGCGGCGACCGGCAAGGTCATGGTCGGCACGGTGGCCTACCTGGCGCCGGAGCAGGTCGAGCGCGGCGAATCCACTCCCCGCTCGGACGTGTACGCGGCGGGCGTGGTCCTGTACGAAATGCTGACCGGTCGCCAGCCCCACCACGGCGCCACCGCGGTCGAGGTCATCTACAAACACGTCCACACCGACGTACCCCCGCCCTCACAGGCGGTGCCCGGTCTGTCGCACGCGCTCGACACACTCGTGCGCGCGGCCACGGTGCGCGATCCGGAACAAAGACCGATCGACGCCGAGGCGTTGTTGACCTTCGTCCGCCGGATCCGGCACGCGATGCCGGACGCGGAACTCGACTTCGGTGCGGCGCTGCGTCTGCCGCCGGCCCCCGAGCCGCTCAACGACAACGCCACGAGCGTCTTCCGCGTCAACGAGGTCCTGCTCCCGCCGCACCTGGCCCCGCTCGGGCTCAGCGTCGACTCGATGGAGGACGAGCAGGCCCGTTACGGCGGTACCTCCTACGGACAGCAGTACGCGGAAAACCACGAGTACGCCCCGGCCGGGGCCGACGCAGGCGCCGGAGCCACCGTCGCGGACGCGCCCGGCAGCGGCTACCCGCGGCAACCGGGAGTGCCCGGCGGCCGCCGACGCAAGCGTGGTCCCTCGCGCGGCGTGATCGTGCTCGCCGTGGTGCTGCTGATCGCGGCCGGTATCGGCGGCGGCGCGTGGTGGTACGGCTCGGGTCGCTACACCGACGTGCCGGGCGTACTGACCATGGCCAAGGGGCCGGCCGAGAGCAAGCTCAAGGCGGCCGACCTGAAGGTGGAGTACGAAAAGGACGGGGTGTTCAGCGAGACCGTCCCCAAGGACTCGGTCGTCTCCACCGACCCCGGCCCCGGCAAGAACCTCCTGCGCGGCTCGACGGTCAAGGTCAAGCTGTCCATGGGCCCCGAGCGCTATGTCGTGCCCCCGCTGGCGAACCTGAGCCTGGACGACGCCAAGAAGGCCCTCACGGAGAAACACCTCACGATGGGCAAGGAGACCCGGGTCCCCAACGCCAAGCCGCCGGGCATCGTGGTGAGCAGCAAGCCCAACGTCGGCGAGGTCCTCCAGCGCGACACCACCGTCGAACTGGTGGTCAGCCGCGGCCCGGACACCACGCTCCCGGACTTGACCAACCTGACCGTCGACGACGCCCGCTCGCGCTTCCAGCCCAACCAGAACCTGACCGTCGTCGAGGACCCGAACCAGCAGTTCTCCGACACGATCCCGGCCGGCCGGATCATCTCGGCCAACCCGGGCGCGAACACGACCGTGCCGTTCGGCACCAAGATCACGGTCGTCGTCTCCAAGGGCCCCGACCTGGTCCAGGTACCGCCGGTGACCGGGATGAACCCGGACGACGCCGCCAAGGCGCTGGCCGCGGTCGGCCTGCGGGTGAACAACCGGATGATCCCGCTCATCCCGGCCAACGTCGGCAGGCAGGACCCGGCGGCCGGTTCGATGGTCAAGCGCGACAGCGAGGTCTTCATCTCCAACTTCTAGGCCTGTCCGAATCCGCGACGTCGAGATTTCCGTCTTCGACTGGCGACTCCGCCCCGCCGGATCACATCCGGCGGGGCGGAGTGCTGCGCAGGGCGGGGCCGGTTGTGGCCCACCCGTCGACGGGCCCGGATGCGGGCGGGCTCCCCGGGTCGGCCCAGGACGCTCGACGAGCGTCGGGTGGGGCCTGGGACTCGCGGAGGCCGGCTCAGGTCAGGGTCGGGCCCTGGCCGGTTTCCTCCTGGTACGAGTAACGCTGCTCCTGCCACGGGTCACCGATGTTGTGGTAACCCCGCTCCTCCCAGAAGCCGCGCTTGTCGGCCACCATGTACTCGATCCCGCGCACCCACTTGGGGCCCTTCCACGCGTACAGGTGCGGCACGATCAGCCGGACGGGGAACCCGTGCTCGGCCGTCAGCGGCTCGCCGTTGTGGTGCGTGGCCAGGATGGTCTGGTCGTTCGCGAAGTCGAACATCCGCAGGTTGGAGCTGAAGCCGTACTCGGCCCACACCATCGCGTGGGTGACCTCGGGGGCCGGCGGCGCGATCTCCAGGAGCCGGGCGATGGTGAGCCCGCTCCACTCGTTGCCGAGCATGCTGAACTTCGTCACACAGTGGAAGTCGGCGACCACGCTCTCGTGCGGCAGCGCGGAGAATTCGTCGTAGTTCCAGCAGTGCTTGTCACCCGAGGCGGTCGCGCCGAAGACGCGGAAGTCCCATATCTCGGGCTTGAACCGAGGCACGGGACCGTAGTGCAGAACGGGCCAACCACGCTGGATGCGTTGCCCCGGTGGGAGTCGAGGATCGCGGTCCGGCGCCTCGGCTCCACCCTGTGCCGCTTCCGTATGCCCCATACCTTCATGGTCCCAGACGCCCCGGGTAGGTCTCGACCGCCCCCTTCCGGGCACAGTCCACGCATGTCGATTCCGGTGCCGGTTCGCGCCGGGCCGCGCCCGACCGGACATCCTCGACATTGCAAGGCAAGGCTGCCCTTCGTGGCGGAAGAGCTACCAAAAGTGACAGGATTCGAGGGAAAATCCATGCCCCATGAGCATTCGGGGCTCCCCTGTGTCCCATCAACACCGGAAGGTGCGTCGCGATGCACAGTGACCCGCAGATCATCGAGCTCCTGAACGAACAGCTCACCGCGGAGCTCACGGCGATCAACCAGTACTTCCTGCACGCCAAGATGCAGGAGCACCGGGGCTACATCAAGCTCGCGGCGTGGACGCGCCACGAGTCGATCGACGAGATGAAGCATGCGGAGCGGCTCACCGACCGCATCCTGATGCTGGAGGGTCTGCCGAACTATCAGCGGCTGAACGCGCTGCGGATCGGTCAGAACCTCGAGGAGATGTTCCGCGCCGACCTCGCGGTCGAGATGGAGGCCGTCGAGCGCCTGCGCCGCGGCATCCCGCTGATGCGCGAGAAGGGCGACGTCACGTCGGCCAACATCTTCGAGTCGATCCTGGCCGACGAGGAAGAGCACGTCGACTACCTGGAGACGCAGCTCGCGCTGCTCACCGAGATCGGCGAGAAGCTCTACATCGCGGGCTTGTTGAAGCAGCCGAACGAGAGCTGAGCGAGAGCCGGACAAAGACCCGAACGAGAGGCGATCACGGCGGCGCGCGAGCGGGTGGCGCGCGTCACCCGGCGCCCCGTATTCCCCCTGGCGGAGACTGAGGTTACCCTTACCTAAGTCACCTCGCCGCTGGGGGGAAATCTCCGTGTACGTCTGCATGTGTTTCGGTGTCACCGACAAACAGGTGAACGACCGGATAGCCGAGGGCGCCCGCACCATGCGTGAGATAGCCCAGTCCTGCGGCGGAGCCGGCACCGACTGTGGGCGATGCGTCAAGAGCATCACCGCGATGCTGCCGCGCGACGAGTCGCGGCGCCGCCGCACCCCGTGCCCGAGCGCCCCCGAGCCGGTGTCGCTGCCCATGCCGACCGTGCTTGTCGCCGCCGAGACATATGCCGCGGCCGAGCCGTACGCAGCGGTCGAGCCGCACGCCGCGCCCGAATTGCCCGACAACGTCGTCCCGCTGCGGCGGCGCGGCGCGGCGTAGACACGCCGGCCGCAACCGCCCGCCGGGCTAGCCCTTCGCAGCCCGGATCAGCGCCGTCGCGGCCCTCGCGCAGCCCGCCGCGTCCACGTCCAGGTGGGTCACCAGGCGGATCAGGCGCGGGCCGAACGCGGATACCAGTACCTGTTCCGCGTGGCACCGCGCGGCGACCTCCGCCGCGTCGGGGCCGGTCGCGTCCAACTCGACCAGCACGATGTTGGTCTCCGGCTCGATCACGTTCAGCCCGGCGTCGGTCAGCCGGGTGTACAGCTCGCGAGCGCGTTCGTGGTCCTCGGTCAGCCGCTCGATGTGGTGGTCGAGGGCGTACAGGCCGCCGGCCGCGAGGATGCCCGCCTGGCGCATCCCGCCGCCCATGCGATGCCGCATCCGCCGCGCGTCCGCCTCGCAGTCGGCCGGCAACAGCACGACCGAGCCGGCGGGCGCCCCCAGCCCCTTGGACAGACACACGCTGAGCGTGTCGAACAGTTCGCCGTAGGCCCGCAACGGCGTCCCCGTGGCCGCGTGCGCGTTCCAGATCCGCGCGCCGTCGCAGTGCAGCCGCAGACCGCTGCCGTGCACGACGTCGCGGATCGCGGCCAGTTGATCGAGCGGGTACACCGAGCCGCCGCCGCGATTGTGCGTCTGCTCGACGGCGACCATGTCGGTGCCGACCGTGTACGGGTTGTCGACCCGGATCAGCCGCGCGACGTCGGCGGGGTCGAGCAGGCCCCGCGGGCTCAACGTGGTCCGGGTCTGGATGCCGCCGTGCCACGACGCCGCGGCGTCCTCGTGCGCGACGATGTGCGCGTCCGCGTCCAGGACCAGCTCGCCACCGGGGTGGACCCCGAGCCGGATCGCGATCTGGTTGGCCATCACCCCGGTCGGCGCGAACAGCGCGAAGGAGTATCCGAACAGGTCGGCGACCCGCTCTTCCAGGGCGCGCACGGTCGGGTCCTCGCCGTATACGTCGTCACCCACCTCGGCGTTCGCCATCGCCGCGCGCATCGCCGGACCGGGCTTGGTGACGGTATCGCTGCGCAGGTCCGCACATGTCCGAGCCGAAGCAGTCGTCCCGGTCGAAGCAGTCGTCTGGGCCGAAGCAGTTGTCTGGGTCGAATCCGCCGTCCGGTTCATGGCCGCAGTATCGCAAATGCGCCGAAGGGCGGACCCGGTCGGGCCCGCCCTTCGGCATGGAACGGCTTACGAGGCTTACGTCGGCTCATGGCCGCTCGCGTCGGCTTGCGTCGACTCGCGTCGGGTCGCGGCGACGCTCGGTCAGCTCTTGCGGTACATCTCCGCGACCAGGAACGCGAGGTCGAGCGACTGGCTGCGGTTGAGCCGCGGGTCGCACGCCGTCTCGTAGCGCTGGTGGAGGTCGTCGACGAAGATCTCGTCGCCGCCGCCCACGCACTCGGTGACGTCGTCACCGGTGAGCTCGACGTGGATGCCGCCGGGGTGCGTGCCGAGCTCGCGGTGCACCTCGAAGAAGCCCTTGACCTCGTCGAGCACGTCGTCGAAGCGGCGGGTCTTGTGCCCGCTGGACGCCTCGAACGTGTTGCCGTGCATCGGGTCGGACACCCACACGGGCTGCGCGCCGGCCGCCGAGACCTTCTCGACCAGGGCCGGGAGGTTGTCCCGCACCTTGCCCGCGCCCATCCGGACGATGAAGGTGAGCCGGCCGGGCTCGCGGTTCGGGTCGAGCTTGTCGATCAGCGCGAGCGCGTCCTCGGGGGACGTGGTCGGGCCGAGCTTGACGCCGATCGGGTTGCGGATGCGCGACGCGAACTCGACGTGCGCGCCGTCGAGCTGACGGGTGCGCTCGCCGATCCACACCATGTGGCCCGAGACGTCGTACAGGTCGCCGGTCCGCGAGTCCACGCGGGTGAGCGCGTCCTCGTAGTCCAGGATCAGCGCCTCGTGGCTTGCGTAGAACTCCACGGTGCGGAATTCCTCGGGGTCGATCCCGCACGCGTGCATGAAGCGCATCGCACCGTCGATCTCGGCGGCGAGCCGCTCGTAGCGCTCGCCCGAGGGCGAGAGCGCGACGAAGTCGCGGTTCCAGGCGTGCACCTGGCGCAGGTCGGCGTAGCCACCGGTGGTGAACGCACGGACCAGGTTGAGCGTCGCCGAGGACGAGTGGTACATCCGCTTCAGGCGCTCGGGGTCGGGCGTACGGGCGGCCTCGGTGAAGGCCAGCTCGTTGACCGCGTCGCCCCGGTAGGACGGCAGGGTCACCCCGTCGCGGGTCTCCATGCCGCTGGAGCGCGGCTTGGAGTACTGCCCTGCCATGCGGCCGACCTTGACCACCGGCACGGAGGCCGCGTAGGTCAACACGATCGCCATCTGCAGGAGCGTCTTGAGCTTGTTCTTGATGGCATCGGCGGTGTTGCCGGTGAAGGTTTCGGCGCAGTCGCCGCCCTGGAGCAGGAACGCTTCGCCCTTGGCCACCGACGCGAGTCGACCGCGGAGCTGGTCGCACTCGCCGGCAAACACCAGCGGCGGATAGGAGCGGAGGTCCGCGAGGGCGGTGCCCAGGGCCTCGTTGTCCGGCCACTCGGGCTGTTGCGCTGCCGGGAGGGTTCGCCAGGATTTGATGTCGTTCACGGTCACAACGCCAAGACTAAGCGGAGTGGCAAGGTGTTTGAGCCCACCGCCCGGAGAACGAGACGAGGAACCCGGTCGAACGCTACAGTGACCGGGTGATCACGATCGTTCTCCGACGGCGTTCCTGGTGGCCCGTCCCTGCGGCGGCCCACTGATTTCGCGATCACCACAACGATCCGACGGCCGCCCGGCAGGGCGGCCCTTTGTTTTGTCCGACCGCGGTGAGTACCCCGCCCGGGATCGGACGGAGCCGACGGCGGATCGCCCGGTCGGGAGGGCGTCTCTTCCCACCGAGGAGCACCCATGCGCACCGCCGCCGCCCTTGCCCCGCTGTTCGCCGCCGACCCACCGCCGTTCGCGCTGATCCACCGCGAGGGCTCGACCGTGGTCGAGCTGCTGACCGGCGACATAGTGGACGTGCCCACGCTCGACGACCTGCCGCTGCCGGCCGCGAACGCCGCCGCCGACCGCGGTCGCCCCGCCCCGGAACTGCTCGCGCTGGTGCCGTACGCGCAGATCCGCGAGCGCGGGTTCGCGTGCCACGAGGACGGCACCCCGCTGCGCTGCCTGAAGGTGACCGATCACGCCGAGCTGCCGGTGGACGACGTGCTCGCGGCGCTGCCGGACGGGCCGGTGGTACTGCGCGGCGGCGGCTTCGACGTGGACGACGAGACATACGCCACGATCGTCAAGCAGGTCATCGAGGACGAGATCGGTCGCGGCGAGGGCGCCAATTTCGTGATCCGCCGCGACTACCACGACCACATCGAGGCGTACACGCCGGCGACCGCCGGGACGTTGCTGCGCCGGCTGCTGACCCGCGAGAGCGGTGCGTACTGGACCTACCTGATCCACACCGGCGACCTGACCCTCGTCGGCGCGAGCCCGGAGCGGCACGTCAGTTCGGTGGGCGGCGAGGTGGTGATGAACCCGATCAGCGGGACGTATCGGCATCCGGCCGAGGGCCCGTCGCTGGAGGGTCTGCTCGCGTTCCTGCGCGATCCCAAGGAGATCGACGAGCTGTTCATGGTCGTCGACGAGGAACTCAAGATGATGAGCGAGGTGTGCGACCTCGGCGGCGCGATCGAGGGACCCTTCCTCAAGCCGATGGGTCACCTCACGCACACCGAGTATCTGCTGCGCGGGGTCACCTCACAGGACGTCGGCGCCGTCCTGCGCGGGACGATGTTCGCCCCGACCGTGACCGGGAGCCCGCTGGAGAACGCGTGCCGGGTGATCCGACGGCACGAGCCGACCGGCCGGGGCTACTACTCGGGCCTGGTCGCGCTGATCGGGCGGGACGGCGAGGGTCGGCGCACGCTGGACGCGCCGATCCTGATCCGCACGGCGTACCTCACGCCCGACGGCGGGCTTCGGGTACCGGCGGGTGCGACGCTGGTACGGCACTCCACACCCGAGGACGAGGTCGCGGAGACGCACGCGAAGGCGGCCGGGGTGCTGGCCGCGCTCGGGGTGGTGCCCGCGTCGGCGCGGGCGGCGGGCGCGCCGCTCGGGGACGATCCGCAGGTACGCGAGTTGTTGGCTTCGCGCAATGCCGCTCTGGCGCCGTTTTGGCTGCGACCGCGCGACGAGAGCGCGCTGCTCGCGCCGGAGTTGGTCGGCGCTCGGGTGCTGATGGTGGACGGCGAGGACACCTTCACCGGGATGCTCGCGCACGTGCTGCGCACGCTCGGGCTCGTCGTCGACGTGCGGTCGTACGACGACGTGACGTCGCGGCGGGTGCGCTCGGCCGAGTTGGTGGTGATGGGTCCGGGGCCGGGTGATCCGCGTGACGTGGAGCACCGCAAGATTCGACTGCTCGGCGCGCTGGTGCGCACCCGACTCGACGCGGGCACTCCGCTTTTGGCGGTGTGCCTGGGCCACCAGTTGCTCGCTCGCGAGTTGGGCCTGGAGCTGATCCGCAAACCGCGGCCGTATCAGGGCAAGCAGGTGGCGATCGACTTGTTCGGCCGGCCCGAACGGGTGGGTTTCTACAACGCGTTCGCGGCGGTACGACCGGCGCGCGGGATCGCCAATGTCGAGTTCGCGGCGGATCCCGTGACGCACGAGGTGCACGCGATGCGCTCGTCGCGGCTGCGGTTCGCCGGGACGCAGTTCCACCCGGAGTCGGTGTTGACCACGAACGGCATCGGCGTCGTCGGCGAGTTGCTCGGCGACCTGGTCGGCCGCTGAGGCGGCGGGAGTGACGCGGCGGGCGGGGTGACCCGTCCGCCGGTCGGTCCGATCGGGGTGGTGCATCGGGGTGGTGCGCATCGGGGTGTGGCCGATCGGGTGTGGCGGCGCGGTCGGTCGCGCCGGGCGCGGAGTCCGCACCCGAAGCCGCCGCCGACCCAACCGCCCAACCGACCGGACGGGGCGGTCACCGAGCCTGTCGGCGGCGTGGCGTAGACATGACGGGCGAGGGTCGCCCTCGTGAGCGCTTCGGTTACCGTTCTGGGGTCACCGGGCGCAATGTCCCATGGTCGGCCGGCGGAGGAGGATCCCGTGTCATCACCCTGTCCGCCGCACGACCCCGTCGACTGGAGCGGTCGCAAACGGTGCCGCAAATGCGGCGTCACCTTCGGCGGCCCGCGCCCGCTGCCACCGTCCCCACCGGACGTCGATGGCTGAGCTCCCGCCTCCGCCCGCGAACTTCCATACGGCGCCGCGTACGTGTTGGGCCGAGTTACCCACCGACACACGCGCCGCGGTCGAGCGGTGTGCGGGGCGGGTGTTGGCGGTCGCGACGGTGTGGGCCGGGTTCAATTGCGACTTCGCGGCGACGGTGACGACCGAGCGGGCTCGATATTTCGTCAAGGGCGTCCCGCGCGACCACCCGGCGGTGCCGCAGCAGCGGGTGGAGGCGCGGGTGGCGCCGCACGTGCGGGCGGTGGCACCGCGCCTGCGGTGGGAGGTGCGGCTCGACGGCTGGGTACTCCTGGGGTTCGACCACATCGTCGGCAGGCACGCGGATTTTGCGCCCGGTACGGCCGATCTGCCGCTCGTGGCGGACGCGTTACGGCGGCTCGGTCGGGTACCGATCCGAGATCTGCCGCTGCCGCGCGTCGAGGAGCGTTGGCGCTCGCTGTTGACCGATCGTCAGCTTCGACTCCTGCGCGGCGAGAGCCTGTTGCACACCGACCTGCACCCGCACAACGTGCTGATCGGCGAGGCCGGGGCGCGCGCCTACCTGGTCGACTGGGCGCAGCCGGCGCTCGGGCCCGCGTGGATCGAAGTCGCGCTGGTGGCCAGTCGGTTGATGGACGAGGGGCACACCGCCAAACAGGCGGCGGCGTGGGCGGAGCGGTTCGGTTGCTGGCGCTCGGTGTCCCGAGAGGCGGTGGAGACCTTCGTGTTCGCGGCCACACACCAGTGTTCGCGCGGCATCGGCGACGCGGACGCGGCCCCCTGGAACGCCCGGTTGATGGCGCTGGCCGAGGCCAGAACCGCCCGCGCACACCGACGCGCGTATTCGCCTCGGTCACGAACCGCCCTGTCCCGCTCGACACTAGAGTGATACCGGTCGTGTCCGCCGCCTCCGACGACGGGTCATTGCCCATGCGCCTGCGCCGCTTTCTCGCCTTGTCGGCCCTGTTCGTGCTGCTCGGGTCGCCGATCGCGTACGCGGATCCCGTACCGGAGCCCGAGGACCCGCCGATCACCACCCGACAGGTCGAGGTGTCCGGTATCCCCGAGCAGGTGCGTCCGGGGGCGCCCGCCACCGAGTTCACCGTGACGTTTCGCAACGTGGGGCACGAGACGTTGTTCCTGGAGCCGGAGGTGCGGTTCCTCGGGGATCGGAACCTGACCGCGGATCGGGTGCGCCTGGAGGTGTTCGATCCGGCCACGAACTTCTGGAGCGAGACACCGCTCGACGCGGACGGCGCCGCCGTGCTGCCGTTTCGGGGAGCGGAGCGGCTGACCGCGACGGCCGGTCGACTGCCGACGGGGGCCGATGTCGGGTATCTGCTCCGGTTCCGGGTCTCGGCCGGTACCACCGAGCAGTTCGTGAACGTGGCGATCGGCAGCCGGTACGGGCCACCGAGACCCGACGGCGAGCCGAGGTTCGACACGGCGACCCACGTCGAGACCGCGATCCTCGCGGCGGACGGCACCATGCCCGCCCACCGACCGAGACCCGGCGCTCCCGAGCCGCCGTCCGAGCCGGACGCGGGCCCCGCGAACTCGGGCGCGACCGCGAAGACCGTCCCGCAGTCCCGCTCGACCGCGGTCCCGGCGATGTCCCTGGTCGACGTGCCGGGGTGGGTCCGGGCCGGTGGCGGAGCGATCGAGTTCCGGTTCACCATCACCAACGACACCGGCCGGTCCTTCGACGAGATGAACCCGCAACTCGTGTTCACCGCAGGCGAGATCGCTCTCGTGCCCGATTCCCTCAGGGTCGAGACGCGGGACATGTCGGGGTCGCGGTGGAGCGCCGTCCCGTTCTCGGTCGTCGTGAATCCGGCGAACGGTGGCAGCACACACCTGCTCGGGTCCCTGACCCAGACCTCGTGGGACGACCACCACCGGTTGGAGGTCAACGAGATCGCCAGGATCAGTGTGCGAGTGTCCGTCCCGGCGGGCTCGGCGGCCGTCGGACACGACATCGCGGTGTCGGGCGCCATCGGGTATCCCAGCGGGACCGGGCAACGCCCGGTGTCCCACAGCGACTTCCGGGTGTTCACGGTGACCGCGTCCGGATCGCCCGCCAAGGCACCGACCCTGATACCGGAGCCACCCGGGTTCGGGCCCGCGGCGGCCGGACGCGACCCGGCCGGCGCGCGGCGGCCGGACCGGGCGAGCGACCCGTTCACCTGGGCGACGATCGCGATCTGGGCCGCCCTCGCGGGCGTGGTCGGCCTCGTCGCCTGGTTCGCCGTCAAGAACCGCCGGGAGGACGTCGGGGCCCGATCCGGCCCCGACGCCTGACCCGCCGTCGGCTCAGCCGAACAGCACCTTGGCCTCGTCGTACAGCGCCGGCGGCACGGTCTTGAGCTCGCGCGTCGCGGCCTCCAGCGGCACCGTCACCACGTCCACGCCGCGCAGCGCGACCATCTTGCCCCAGTCGCCCGCCTTGACCGCGTCGATCGCGTGGAAGCCGAACCGGGTGGCCAGCCACCGGTCGAACGCGGTGGGCGTGCCGCCGCGTTGCACGTGGCCCAGCACGGTGGTGCGGGCCTCGTGGCCGGTGCGCTTCTCGATCTCCGCGGCCAGCCAGTCACCGATGCCGGAGAGCTTGACGTGGCCGAACGCGTCGAGCGTCTGATCCTTGGTCACCATCTGTCCGGCCAGCGGGATCGCGCCCTCGGCGACCACGATGATCGGCGCGTAGTTGGTCCGGAAGCGGCTGTCCACCCACGCACAGACCTGCTCGACGTCGAAGTTCTGCTCGGGGATCAGGATGACGTTCGCGCCGCCGGCCATGCCGGAGTGGATCGCGATCCAGCCCGCGTGCCGGCCCATCACCTCGACGATCAGCACCCGGCGGTGCGACTCGGCGGTGGTGTGCAGGCGGTCGATCGCCTCGGTGGCGATGTTGACGGCGGTGTCGAAGCCGAACGTGTAGTCGGTCGCGTTGAGGTCGTTGTCGATGGTCTTGGGGACGCCGATCACCTTGACGTCGTGCTCGTGCAGTCTGGTCGCCACGCCGAGGGTGTCCTCGCCGCCGATCGCCACGAGCGCGTCGACTTCGAGCTTCTTCAGGTTCTCCTGGATCCGCTCGATGCCACGATCGATCTTGATCGGGTTGGTTCGTGAGGAGCCCAGGATGGTGCCGCCTCGGGGCAGGATCCCTCGCACGGCCTTGATGTCGAGAGGCATGGTGTCGCCTTCGAGGGGCCCGCGCCAGCCGTCCCGAAAGCCGATGAAGTCGTACCCGTAGTCCTGGACGCCCTTGCGCACGACGGCCCTGATCACCGCGTTGAGGCCGGGGCAGTCGCCGCCGCCGGTCAGTACTCCGACACGCATCGAAATCTCCGATTTCTTCCGTCCGGCACGATTCGCGGCCAACGCTACCGGCGCTCGTGGCCACCCCTAGCCTTCCCATCACCCGATCGGGGTACCCGACTTGATCCTCTTCGAATGGGGTGGCTTTCGAGGCCGAAAACGGGCGCGAGACAGCGGCCGACCGGGCGCCGACCGCGGTGCTGCTCGACTGCGCGGCGTGGCGCAGCGGGACGGGACGGGCGGGGCGCGGCGGGGCGGGTGCGAGGCGGGACGGGCGGGACGGGGCACGCGGGCGAAGGGTCGCCGCGCGAGTCAGTCGTCCAGGCCCTTTTCGATCGCGTAGCGGACGAGTTCCACCCGGTTGTGCAACTGGAGCTTGTTGAGCGTGTTCTGGACGTGGTTCTGCACCGTACGGTGGGACAGGAACAGCCGCTCGGCGATCTGCTTGTAGGACAGGCCCTTGGCGACCATCCGCAGGACCTCGGTCTCACGGTCCGTCAGGCGCGGTGCGGCCGGGCCGCTTTCGGCGTTCCTGGCGGGCGGATCGGTGGCCATCCGGCGGAACTCGCCGAGGACCAGGCCGGCCAGGCCGGGGGTGAACACCGGGTCGCCGACGGCGGTGCGGCCGACCGCGTCGACGAGTTCCTCGCGGCTCGCGGACTTGACCAGGTAGCCGGTCGCGCCCGCCTTGACCGCCTCCAGGACGTCCTCCTGCTCGCCGCTGGCGGAGAGCACCAGGATGCGCACGGACCGGTCGTTGCGCACGAGTTCGCGGGCCACTTCGACGCCGGGGAGCTTGGGCAGGTGCAGGTCCAGGATCACCACGTTCGGCGACGTGGCCCGCGCACGGCGGACCGCCTCGGGGCCGTCGCCGGCGGTGGCGACCACGTCGTAGCCGGCCGCCGCGAGGTCGCGGGCCACCGCCTCACGCCACATCGGGTGGTCGTCCACGACCAGGACCTTCAAGGGCGCGGTCGCCGGTGTCGCCGTCGGTGCCGTCGTGTCGCTCATCTGCTCCCCTGCCTGGGTACCCGGAACTCCAGTTCGGTGCCTTCTCCGGTCACGGACGACCACACCACACTGCCGCCGAGGTCGCGCACCCGGCCCTCGATCGACTGGGCCACCCCCAACCGGCCCTGGGCGCGGGCCGCTTCGAGCCGGCCCGGGGCCATCCCCGGGCCGTCGTCGCGGACGCTGACCACGATCTCGTCCGCCTCGTCCTCCAACAGGATCCACGCGTTGGCGGCCTCGCCGGCGTGGCGCCGGACGTTGTCCAGGGCCGCGGACACCGCGGCCGACACCTCGCGCGCCGCCGGCGTCGGCAGCAGTACCGGTGTCCCCGGCGAGGACACCGTGACCCGCGCTCCGGCGAACGTGCCGAGCAGCACGCGCAGGTCCAGCCGGGCGGGCGCGCCGTCCTCGCCCGATCCCGGCAGGTCCTCGGACTCGACCCTGGCGGGCGTCGCGGAGATCAACTGGCGCAGCGCCACTTCCTGTTCGCCCGCGAGCTTGCCGAGTCCGCCGGCCTCGCCGCCCAGTTCCGCGCCGCGGCGTTGGACCAGGGCCAGGACCTGAAGCACGCTGTCGTGGATGTCGCGGGCGAGGCGTTCGCGTTCGCGGGTCGCCGCCTCCAGTTGCAGCGCGCGGGCCAAGGCCCGTTCGCTGACCCGGGCCAGTTCGACCACGTAGCCCACGGCGCCGCCGGCGAGCAACAGCAGGACGATGTTGTGCTGGTTGTCGGCGGTGATCGCGCCGCGCTCGGCGATGTTGGAGGCGCCGATCGCCAGCGCCGCCACCGAGCCGGTCTTCCAGCCGCCCTTGATCGCGCAGGCCAGTACGGGCGCCGACGACCATACGGTGGGCAGCGTCAGCATGCCGTCGCGTACGCGTTCGGGATCGTCCAGCCAGCGGGTGGCGAGCACACAGCTCACCGCGACGCCCACGTCGATCACCAGGAGCGCGGTCCGGCGGAAGGTGGGGCTGCGGAAGCCGTACGCGGTCGCGGCCGTCCACACGGTGAGCAGCACCATGATGGCCCAGCCGCCGACGGGGTAGCGGTAGTACTCGTAGACCTGCGCGTACCGCACGATCGCGTACGCGAGCGCCAGCACCCGGAAGACGGCGAGCGACCGCCACAGCGACTGCTCGACTCCCATGTGCCTCCCCCGATGCCCCTTCGACCGATCGTCAGCCGTTCGGCCGGTCGCCTTCCGCGTCGCCGTCCTTCTTCGCCGCGTCGTCCGCCTTGTCCGCGCCGGCCTGCTTGCGGGCGTCGTCGATCAGCTTCTTGGCGTCGGCCGCGTAGACGTCGACGTACTCCTGACCGGACAGCTCCATGAGCGCGTACATGATCTCGTCGGTGACCGCGCGCAGGATGAAGCGGTCGTCCTCCATGCCCTCGTAGCGCGAGAAGTCCAGCGGCTCGCCGATCTTGATGCCCACGCGCATGACCTTGGGCACGACCTTGCCGGGCGGCTGGATCTTCTCGGTGTCGATCATCGCCACCGGGATCACCGGCGCACCGGATTCGAGCGCGAGCCGAGCGATGCCGGTCTTGCCCCGGTACAACCGAGCATCGGGCGAGCGGGTGCCCTCGGGGTAGATGCCGAACAACCGGCCCTCGTGCAACACCTTGATCCCGGCCCGAAGCGCGGCCTCGCCGGCCCCGCCACCGCTGCGGTCCACGGGAAGCTGGCCGACGCCCTTGAAGAACGCGGCGGTGAGCCGACCCTTGAGCCCGCGCCCGTTGAAGTAGTCCGACTTCGCGATGAAGGTGATGCGTCGGGAGATCACGGTGGGCAGGAAGAAGGAGTCCGAGAACGAGAGATGGTTGCTCGCCAGAATCGCCGGGCCCCGGTCCGGGATGTGCTCCTGACCTTCCACCCACGGGCGAAAGAAGAGCCTCAAGACGGGGCCGATGATCATCTTCATCAGCCGATAGAACAACCCTGACCTCCTGCTCGGGACAGGACGAACCTTAGAGCATCCCTTCACCCCCCAACCCCGAAAGACCACAGGCCGCGAGGCCGTGACCCCGGCCCCCGGGTCGCAGTGGAACCGCACCCTCCGAACCAAACACAACGGGCGATGCGGGTGGGAACCCCTCCCCACGCAACCGAACACCCGACCGCAGCCCACGAAGCCACCCGCGAGGCCCCCAGGGCCATGCGGCCACGACCACCCCCACCCCGTCCTGCTGTACGCATCGAGCGCGGCCGTGGGACGATTCCCGAGCGTTGGGGTGTTGGGGAAAGTGGGGGCCGGAACCACTCGCCTCCCGACCCCGTTATGGACCTGTACCGCCTAGTCGTCCACCGGCCGCCGAGCAGCGTGCCCGCCCGTCACCCGAAGGAGCCCGTTGGTGTCGATCCTGCCCGGTGCCGAGCCCCACCACCACGACGGTGGCCCCGTGGGTGTCCTGTTGTGCCACGGCTTCACGGGCACGCCGCAGTCGATGCGCCCGTGGGCCGATCACCTCGCGGCGGCCGGACTGACCGTGTCGCTGCCGCTGCTGCCCGGCCACGGCACGAGCTGGCAGGACATGCAGCTGACCACGTGGCAGGACTGGTACGCCACGGTGGACCGCGCCCTCGCTCGGCTGCGGGATCGCTGCGACACGGTGTTCGTGATGGGCCTGTCGATGGGCGGCGGCCTCGCGCTGCGCCTGGCCGAACAGCACGGCGACGACGTGGCCGGTCTCGTCCTGGTCAACCCCTCGGTACAGGCGGACGACCCGCGCCTGAAACTGCTGCCGGTGCTGCGCCACGTCATACCGTCCGTGCCCGGCATCGCGTCCGACATCCGCAAGGAAGGGTCCGTCGAGCTGGCCTACCCCCGCACACCGGTCAAGGCGGCCTACTCCCTGGCCAAGTTCTGGCGCGTGGTGTCCGCGGACCTGCCCCAGGTCACCCAGCCGGTGCTGCTCATGCACAGCCCGCACGACCACGTGGTCTCGCCGGCCAACTCCGAGACGGTGCTGGCCCGGATCTCCTCGACCGACGTCACCGACGTCCTGCTCAACGACAGCTATCACGTGGCGACGCTCGACCACGACGCGGAACGGATCTTCGCATCCAGCCTGGAGTTCGTACACCGGCTCACGCCGGACGCGCGAACCCGGGAGACGGCCGAGAGGGACTGAGGAAACGGTGCGTGGACGTGGCAACGGACTGGATGCGGAGTCCTTCAAGCCTTTGACCGACCTCGATCCGGAGGCGGCCGACGTGATGCTGGCCGCCCTGCGGGAGGTGGGGGTCGCGGCGTATGTCTCGACGTTGGAACCCCGCGAGCCCGACGAGGAACCCGAGGAGATCGAACGGCTGTGGGTGGACGCGGCGGCGACGTCGCGGGCTCGGGCGATCCTGCGCTCGCTGACCGAGCCGTCCTCGCCCAGGGCGCGCGCCCTGGAGGCCGCGGCCGGGCCGACCGACGTCCCCAAGGGGGAACCGAAGCGGTCCGAGCCGAAGGAGCCGCCCGCGGAGCCCACTTCGGCTTCCGCGAACCCTGCGGCGACGGACGACCCCGAACGATCCGACCGCTCGAAGCAGCGACCGGATCACTCGGACCGCTCGGGCTCCGACCCGGGCGCGCGGACCGAACCGGCCGACTCCGCCGGGCGTCCCGACGACGACGAGGTCTGGGCGCAGATCGTGGCGTCCTTCGACAACGAGGTCACCGATGCCGTGCCGCGCTGGCCGGTGGCCGAGGACCTCGACGGCGAGCGGGGCGAACGCGGCGACGGCGAACGCGGTGACCGGCCCGGCGGATCGAGCGACGGCTCCTACAAGGTGGGCATCAACACCACCCCCGGGCCGCGCGACTACTCGCTCGCCCCGCCCAAGACCCCGGACACTCCCAAGACACCGGAGATCGACGAGCTGGAGGAGGACCCGGACGAGCACTTCGTACCGGCTCCGCCGCCTCCCCTGCCCAAGACCGACGCGGCCACCAAGATCGCGTGGATCGCCTTGGTCGGCGGTCCGCTGTACCTGCTCGTCTCGGTGTTGCTCGGGCGTCCGGTGGGTCCGTGGACCTCGTTCGCGGCGTTCGCGGCCTTCACCGGCGGATTCGTCGCGTTGGTGGCACGGATGCGTCGAGATCGGGACGATGACGACCCCGACGACGGTGCCGTGGTCTGACCAGGCGTCACTTGGCTGGATCAGGTGGGCTTCTGACGGGACGTCATGCCGCATCGAGAGTCCGCGGGCGGGTACCTTCCTTGCGTGGATGCGGACAACGAGGGACGTCTGATCGGCGGGCGCTATCTGCTCGCGGACCGGCTGGGACGTGGCGGCATGGGTGCGGTCTGGCGAGCCCGGGACCAAGTCCTGGGCCGCGAGGTCGCGGTCAAGGAAATGCTGCCCCAGCCCGGCGCGGACGACGCCGAGCGGGCCAGGCTGCGCGAGCGCGCGGCACGTGAGGCGCGAGCGGCCGCGCGGCTGAGCCATCCCTCGGTCGTGCGCGTCTACGACGTGGTCGAGGAGGACGACCGGCCGTGGATCGTCATGGAGTTGGTGAAGTCGCGCTCGCTCGCGGAGGTGATTCGCGCGGACGGCCCGATGGCCGCCGACCGGGTCGCCGAGATCGGCATCGCGATGGTCGACGCGCTGCGCACCGCGCACGCCGCCGGCATCCTGCACCGTGACGTCAAGCCCGGCAACGTCCTGATCATGGACAACGGGCGGGCCGTACTCAGCGACTTCGGCATCGCCGTCGTCGAGGGCGACTCGTCGGTGACCCAGTCCGGCGTCGTGCTCGGCGCGCCGGCGTACATACCGCCCGAGCGTGCCCGCGGTCTGGTCCCGACGGCCGCGTCCGACCTGTGGTCGCTGGGCGCGACGCTGTACGCGGCGGTCGACGGCAAGGCGCCCTTCGAACGCTCGACACCGGTCGCGACCCTGACCGCGATCGTCAGCGAGGACCCCGCACCGGCCAAGCACGCGGGCGCGCTCGACCCGGTCCTGCGCGCACTCCTCGACCGTGAGCCGGACCGACGACCGGACACCGCCGAGGCCGAGGCGATGCTGCGGGAGGCGTTGCGCGAGATCCGGATCGAGAACACCGCGACGCGGGCGATACCGCTGCCGGCACCCGTGCCCACACCCGTACCGACGGACATACCCGCGTCCTCGCCCGCGGCACACGGGTCGGACGCGCAGGAGGTGTCACGGGGCGACGCGGAGATCGCGTTGCCGCCGGTCGCTCCCCCGATATCGCCCAAGCCGGCGCGCGAGCCCCGCTCGCTCCCCCGATTGCCGTTGCCGGCGCTGCTCGCGGCGCTGCTCGTGTTCGGCGTCGCGGTGGGACTGATCCTGTTCCTGGTGCTCCCGGGAGACCACGACAAGAAATCGTCGGCAGGCGGTGACACGGCGTCGGACTCCACGCCGACTCCCTCGCCCCCGAAGCAGGACGCACAGAACCCGCCCGCGTCGCTCACACCCCCGCCGGCGACCGTGCCGCCCGCCGCGGGCGCACCGGCCCCCGAAAGCGTCCCGGCGACGACCCCGCCGCCGTCCGCCCCGCCGACGACGACGCCGGAAACCGCACCGGCCACGGCGACCACACCGGCCGACAACCCCGCGCCACCGGCGACGGGCGAACTGCCGGCCGGGTGGACCGCGTACCGGGGCACCACGACCGGCTACACGATCGGCCTGCCGCCGGGGTGGCATCAGGCCAAGGTCGACGGGACCCAGGAGTTCTTCCAGAGCGCCGACGGGTCCATGCGGTTCAACGTGGACACGGCGGAGGGACCGCAGAAGGATCCGGTCGCCGACTGGCAGAACCAGGAGGGGCCGAGCCGCGGCAACTTCCCCGGCTACGCGCGGGTGGTCATCGAGAAGGCCGACTATCGCGACTTCGACGCCGCGGTATGGGAGTTCACGTACGGCAGCAGCGGCAAGCCCAAGCACCACGTGCTGAACCTCGGCTTCACGGCCAGTGCGAATCGCGGCTACGCGTTGTACATGGACACGCTCGACTCGGTCTGGGCCGATCCCGCGACTCAGGAACTCCTGGCGAATTTCAAGGCGTCGTTCCGGCCCTGACGGCCCCTGCCGGCCGTCACGCGGCGGGTATGCGCAGGGTCGCGAGCACGGGGCGGTGGTCGGAGGCTGCGGTGTAGTCGGCGTCGGTGACGTCGTCGGGCACGCCGCACTCCACCACCTCGACGCCGGCCGACGCGAACACGCCGTCGAGGCGCCGGCCGGGGTCGCGGCGCGGTGACGTGTACTCCGAGCCCCACGGCGCGACCGCGTAGCCGTCCTGCAACTCGCCCGCCAGCCGGTCCCACGCGGGACGGCCCGCCGACTCGTTGAAGTCCCCCGCGAGGACCCGGTGTTCGGCGCCCAGGGAGGCCAGTCGGCCGAGGACGAGGTCGGCCTGCGTGCGGCGCTCGGCGGCGTCCGGGCTCAAGTGCGTGCCGCCGACGGCGAATCGCGCGCCGGCGACCTCGACGACCGCGGCAGCCATGCCTCGTTGGTGCAGACCCGCAGTGCGCGGCAGCAGTACGTCGATCGCCTGACGCACCGTCACCCGGAGGCTGCCGAGCACCCACAGCCCCGAGGCCGTGTCGCCACCGGCGATCACCACGAGTCCGCACTCACGCGCGAGCCGCGCCGCGGCCTGCCGTCGGCGCACGAACCGCGGCGCCTCCTGTACGCACAGCACGTCGGGCGCGCACTGCCGCACGATCCGCACCAGGGCGTCGCGGTCGTCGCGCAGCGACCGCACGTTGTACGACATGACGCGAATCCCGCCGCCGTCGACAGTCACCAGAGTCCCCTTTTTGCCCGAGCCGCCCGTTGTCGACGTCGGCGATTTGCCGCGACTGTCACTACTGCCGTTGTTGCTGGTGCGTCGTCCTGGGGTTCAGCGACGGGCGAGGTCGGCCGCGCCGACCAGTCCCGCGTCGCTGCCCAGCGTCGCGACGAAGACCTCCGCGCCGGGCCGGTGCCCGCGGCGCAGCACGCTGCGGTACGCCTCCAAGGCCGGGACGAGCAGCAGATCGCCCGCGTCGGACACGCCGCCGCCGATCACGAACGCGGCGGGATCGAGGACCGCCGACAGGTCGGCGAGCCCTTGGCCGAGCCACATGCCGACCTCACGGAAGGCCGCGATCGACGCGGAATCGCCCAGCAGCGCCGCCTGGGTGACGTGTGGTCCCCGGACGCCGGCGGGCGTGCCGTCGCCGAGGGCGAGGAGCTTCTCGGCCGATTCGGGCAGGCCCGCGGCGCGGTCGCGCGCGTATCGGGTCAGCGCGTTGCCGCTCGCGTACTGCTCCCAGCAGCCGTAGTTGCCGCACGGGCACGCGATGCCGTTCGGCACCACCCGCATGTGTCCGGGCTCACCGGCTATCCCGCCGCCGCCCCGGTACAACTCGCCGCCGAACACGATCGCGCCGCCGATACCGGTGCCCACGGTCACGCACATCACGTTGTCGTGGCCGGCCGCCGCGCCGAACCTGACCTCGGCCCACGCCGCGGCGTTGGCGTCGTTCTCGACGACGACGGGAAGCCCGATCAAGCGCTCCATGCGGTCCCGCAACGGCTCACCGACCCACGCGCTCACGTTGGCGGAGAACAGCACGGTCGACCGGTCGGCCCCGATGAACCCGGCGGCTCCCAGACCCACCGCGTCCACCACGTGCTTCACCCGCAACGCCGCCACCGTCTCACCGATGACCCGCGCGGTCTCCTCCGCGTCCTTGGGCGTCGCGACCTTGAGCCGATCGAGAATCACCCCGTCGGCATCGACCACGCCCGCGAGGATTTTGGTGCCACCGATATCGACACCGATCGTCAGTCCCATGTCGTCCCAAGCTCGTTCCGCGTGCAGTCCCCGCAACGGATCGTACTGTCCCACCACCCCGACTCTCCCCACCCGTCCACCGAACCACCCACCAAACGCGACGCAAACCGGGCCACGCCACGCAACCGGCCCGCGGAGCGAGCGGCGGCCCTACTCCTCGTCGTCGAGCCGAATCCGTTCCTTCGCCGCCGGCCGAGCAGCCCACCGACGCTCCCGATCCCCCACGAACGCCCGATACGCCGAGGCCAACTCGGCCCCCGCGGCCGCGAGATGCGCCGCCACGTCGGGGTGCCGCCGCACAACCTGCTCACGCACCGACTCCGCCTGCCCGACCAACGACTCGGCCAGCCTCCGGGCCTCCTCCGCCAACCGGGCACCCGACGGCGAACCGCTCCCGTCCCCCGCCTGCCCGGTCAACGACTCGGCCAGCCGCCGAGCCTCCTCACCGAGCCGAGCCCAAGCATCACCCCGTCCGTCCCCGACACCGGAAGCCCCGGCCGCATCGGCATCGGCATCCGCGTCCGCGTCCGCAGCCGCATCACCAACGCCCGAAGCCCCGGCAGCACCCCCAGCGCCCGACTCGCCGCCGGAAGCCCGCCCGTCACCCGGCCCGACACCGCCGTCAGGCACGCCGCGGTCACCAGGCACGCCGCCGCCGTCACCAGCCGCCCCTACCGCTCCCGGCACCGCGTCCGTGACATCGGCCCAGGCGTCGCCGCCCGCCTCCGCTCCGGAACCCGCATCCGCGCCCACGCCGGCCTCACCCTTGCCCGTATCCCGCTCGTCTGGGTCCATCCGACGCATTGTGCGCGGTACACCCACTCGAACGCGAGCACAACGATCCGCAAACACCACAAACCCGCCCCGGATGCCCGACGGAGAACGCCACCCCCGCCGACCGGATCACCCCACAGCCCACGAGAGACAGCGCCCCGAACCCGGCCCCCCGAGGCCACTCCAAACCCCGACCGGTCGACCGGCCGGCCGCCCGTGTCGAGCCCCGGGCCCGCCGCGTCCCGCCTCCGCATCGCCCGCCGCCACCCGGCGGCTCCCCACGGCAACCCGACGCACCACGACACCGACCCCGACCGCCACCACCCCCGGCCACCCACCGCCCACGGCACGTCCGGGCCCCGCACCGCCCGAACGCCAAGGCAACGACACCGGTGTCAGCGCCGACACCCGCCACACCCACGCCTACGGCGAAGACCGCATCCAAACCGCCGGATCCGGCACGAACCGCACCCGCAGCATCCCGTCCCGCAACCCCGCGCCCTCGATCGTGCACCGCCGCAGCGCCGAAGGCAGCCTGAGCAGCCGCCGATACGGCCCCACCGTCACGACCAGTTCGTCGCCCCGCCGCAGCAGGTCCAGGTCGTCGCGGTCGGTTCCCGGCAGCGCCAGGGAGAGGATCAGCCGCTCGCCGTCCCGTTCGACCGCCGACCCGTCCGCGACGATCCCCGCCGCGCCGACCGGACCGAAGTGGCCCGCGACGTCGCCCAGTTCGGCCGTACCCAACGGCTCGGCCGCAAGCAACGGAATCTGCGCCAACGGCACCCGCGGGAACAACGCGCACAGCGCGTCCACCGTCTCGCGCGCGACCTCGCTGCGCGCCACCACGGCGGGGTCCGCCGAATCGGCCGGGCTCACCCCGTTGAGAATCACGTCCTCGACCCGATGGCCGTACAGCGCGAGCGCCGACGCGGCCCGCCGCGCACCCGCCAGCGCGACCACGCCGGGCCGCAGCACCAGCCGTACCGTCGTCGTCGGCGCGTCCACGATCGCCCGCAGCGCGTCCAGTTCGTCGTTGACCCGCCGCGCCGTGTCGTACACCCAGTCCTCGGGCATCGGCACACCCACCACGGCCGCCAACACCGGCCGCAGCGCCCGCGCCGCCTGCCGCTCGACCGGCAGCAACCGGTCGAGGTAGCGCATCAGGCCCTCGGGCAACGCCAGCGTCGGCACCGCCCGTTCCACCGCCGGCAGGTCGACCACGATCAGGTCGTACGCGCCCTCGCGAACCGCCCGCGCGAGCACCCGCAACGCGAGCACGTCGCCCGCGCCCGGGACCACGGTGATCTCCTCGGGGTCGAGCGGTTCCACCCCGACCACCGAGAGGGCGGCGCCCAACCGACCCTGCACCGACAGGAACTCGCGCTCGAACTCGGCCCGCCCGGCAACCCGCCGCACATCGAGCCCGGGCGCGACCTCCACCGCTCCACCACCCGCCGAGGACGCCGAGTCACCCGAGGAAGACCCCGAGCCACCCGACGCCGCCGCACCATCCGGCCCCGACCCCGGCCCGCCCGACGAGACACCCAGGACCGTGTCCACGTCCCGCGTACCGTCCGTGGCCAACAACAACGTCCGTCGTCCGGCCCGCGCCGCGGCCACCGCGGTCGCGGCCGCGACCGTGGTGCGGCCCGCTCCCGGGAGGCCCGTGACCAGCAGGACCCGCGTCACCGCCGGGTCAGCTCTCGACGCGCTTCTTGAGCCCCGTCAGGGCGCGGTCGATGATGACCTTCTCGGCCTTGCGCTTGATCATGCCCAGCATCGGGATCTTGACGTCGACGGTCAGTTCGTAGGTGACCTCGGTGCCGCCGCCCCCGTTCGCGCTCAGCGCGTAGCACCCGTCGAGCGCCTTGAGCATCTGGCTCGTCACGAGCGTCCAGCGCACCTCACGGTCGCCGTCCCACGTGTAGCCCAAGACGTGCTCGTCGCGAATCGTGCCCGCGTCGAGCCGGAACCGCACCCGCACCGCGCGCCCGGTCTTGTCGTCGACCTCCAGGACCTCGGTCTCCTTGACCTCGCCGGTCCACTCGGGGTAGCCCTCGAACCCCGCGATGACGGCCATGACCTCGGCCGGTGCGGCGTCGATCGTGATGGTCGAGCTGGTCCGTTCCGCCATCGTGGGGTGTCCTCCGGAAGCTCGCGTGGCTACCACGAATCAACATCGCGGAATGCCTGAATACAACTGATCCGATCGAAGGCTACCGTGCCCGACCTGCGTGTACGCCGCACCGGCTCACCACGTCAGGACGTACGGTTTGCCCGTGGCCTGGAAATGCCCCACGTTGATGCATTCGGTACGCCCGATCCGCATCCGCGCGCGCAGCGGTTGATGCACGTGACCGAAGAGCACCAGGGAGGGTTCGGTCTCGTGGATGGCCCGCAGAACCGCCTCGCTGCCGCGCTCGAACCGGCGCGCGACCACGTCGTACGTCAGGTCCGGGACCGCGGGCGGGATGTGACAGCACAGCACGTCGACCTTGCCGACCGCGGCGACCTTGGCCGCGTATTCGTCGTCGGAGATCTCGTACGGCGTGTGCATCGGGGTGCGCAGCCCGCCGCCGACGAAGCCGAACGTACGGCCGCCGATCTCGACGACCTGGCCGTCGAGCACGGTCACCCCCTCACGGGCGTAGTCCGGCCACAGCTCGGGCACGTCGACGTTGCCGTAGGTGATGTAGGTCGGGTTCGGGAAGGCCGCGAACAGCGCGGCGTACTGCCGGCGCACCGCGTCCTCGATCGCGGCCCGCGCGCCGCCCGGCACACCCGCCCACAGCGATCCCGAGAAGGCCCGGGCCTCGGTGAACCGACGGGCGTTGCGCAGCGCGAGCAACGTACGGGTGTTGTCCACGCCGAACAGATCGGTGAAGATGCCGCGGTCGACATCGTGGTAGTCGAGGAAGAGCACGAGATCGCCCAGGCACACGAGCGCGTCGGCTCCCTCGCCCGCGTGGGCGAGTGCCTCGGCAGCGCCGTGGACGTCGCTCACCACGTGGACCCGCATGCCTGCACTTTACTGACGGGCCCGAACCGAATCCGACGCTCGACGTGGGTTGCCTCCGTCACACACACCCGTACGACGAATCGATACTCTCGACATGCGCGGCCGAATCGGGACGGATGCACATCCCCGCCTGACCCCATCCGAGTCGAGACGGGCGCGGCCTCGTCCGAAGCGTGAGACGGGGCACAGGATCCGCACGACCCCTGTCACCCGGACCTACTTGCCAGTAACGTCTGGCCCCGTCAGTCGAACAGCGGCACTGTCGTCCGAACATCGTCGCTGTCGTATAACAGCGTCACCGCCATACGGCGGCGTCACTCTCGTACGGCGGCGTCACTCTGATACGCAGTGTCACTGCGGTACGACAGCGTCACCGTCGTCGGTAGCGTCATCCGTCGTACCCGAACGTCATCGAAGACCGACACGGCCCGACCCGGCCCGACACGGCAACGGCAAACGGCAGCGCCGAAGTCCGGCGCCGAGACCGCAACGAGGAGCATCAGTGCGCGAGTGCAGCGTCCCGGCCCTGGCCGAGGTTCCCGCCGAGGGCAACCTGACCGACCTCATCAAGCGCAACGCCGAGGAGGCGCCCGACGCGGCGGTACTGGCCCGCAAGGTGGGCGGACGCTGGACCGACGTGACGTCGGCGCGTTTCCTGGCCGAGGTGTACGAGGTCGCCAAGGGCTTGATCGCGGCCGGGATCGAGCCGGGCGACCGGATCGCCCTGATGTCGCGAACGCGCTACGAGTGGACCCTGGTCGACTTCGCCATCTGGTGCGCGGGCGCGATCTCGGTGCCGGTGTACGAGACCTCGTCGGCCGAGCAGATCGAGTGGATCCTGACCGACTCGGGCGCGCGTGCGGTGATCGTGGAGAACACGGCGCACGAGGGCGCGATCGCGCGGGCGCGCGAGCGGCTGCCCGAGTTGGAGCACGTGTGGCGCATCGACGAGGGCGAGACCGAGGGCGCGGTGGCCGCGCTCACCGCCGCCGGCCGCGACGTGGACGACGAGGTCGTCGAGGAGCGCCGCTCGACGCTTCGGGCCGATTCGATCGCGACGATCATCTACACGTCGGGAACCACCGGGCGCCCCAAGGGCTGCATCCTCACGCACGGCAATTTCCACGCCGAGTTGGCCAACGTGGTCGCGCTCCTGGACACGCTGTTCGTGCCGGAGAAGTCGAGCTGTCTGCTGTTCCTGCCGCTCGCGCACGTACTGGGCCGGATCCTGGAGATCGGCTGCATCATGGCCCGCGTGCGCATCGGGCACTGTCCGGACGTCAAGGACCTCACGTCCGAACTCCGGACCTTCCAGCCGACGTTCGTGCTGGCCGTGCCGCGCGTGTTCGAGAAGGTCTACAACTCGGCCTCGGCCAAGGCGCAGGCCGACGGCAAGGGCAAGATCTTCGACCTGGCCGTCGACACGGCGATCAAGTACAGCGAGGGCCGGGACGCCGCGAGCATCAGCCTGGGCCTCAAGCTCAAGCACAAGGTGTTCGACAAGCTCGTCTACGGCAAACTGCGCGCCGCGCTCGGCGGACAGGCGACCCACGCGATCTCGGGCGGCGCGCCCCTGGGCACCCGGCTGGGCCACTTCTTCCGCGGTGTGGGCTTCACCGTTTTGGAAGGCTACGGCCTGACCGAGACGTGCGCCGCGCACACGGTCAACCCCGCCGAGGGGATCCGCATCGGCACGGTCGGTCGGCCGGTACCCGGTTCGGCGGTCCGCATCGCCGAGGACGGCGAAATCCTGGCCAAGGGCCCCAACGTGTTCACCGGCTACTGGAAGAACGACGCGGCCACCGCCGAGGCGTTCGAGGACGGCTGGTTCCGTACCGGCGACATCGGCGTCCTGGACGACGAGGGCTTCCTGACGGTGACCGGTCGCAAGAAGGAGATCCTGGTCACCGCGGGCGGCAAGAACATCGCGCCGGCCGTCATCGAGGACCGGATCCGCGCCCACCCGCTGATCAGCGAGTGCATGGTCGTCGGCGACCGCCGCCCGTTCGTGGGCGCGCTGATCACGATCGACCCGGAGGCCTTCCCGACCTGGAAGGAACAGAACGGCAAGCCCGCGACGGCCACGGTCGCCGACCTGACCGACGACCCGGACCTGATCGCCGCCGTGCAGGACGCGATCGACGAGGGCAACAAGGCCGTCTCCCGGGCCGAGGGCGTCCGCAAGTTCCGCATCCTCAGCATCAACTTCACCGAGGAGAGCGGGCACGTGACGCCGTCCCTCAAGCTCAAGCGCAACCTGGTCCTGAAGGACTTCGAGGCCGACATCAACGAGATCTACGAGGGCTGACCACCCCGGCGCGCACACCGTCTCGGAGCCGAGGGGCCGAAGGCACCTCGGATCAGCCCCTCGACCCCTCGACTCCCCGACTTCGAGATCAGGCCCGGGTGTTCGGGTCCAACAGGGCGCGGAGTCGGTTCGACAACAGATCCCAGCGCCACTCCTTCTCCACCCAGCGGCGGCCGGCCGCGCCCATGCGGGCGGCCTCCGTCGGGTCGGCGAGCAACCGGGCCACCCGGTCGGCGACGGCGGCCGGGGAGCGGCCGTCGACCACGTAGCCCGTCTCGCCCTCCAGGACCGCGTCCGGGGCGCCGCCCGAGTCGCCCGCGACCACCGGACGCCCCACCGCCGACGCCTCCAGGTAGACGATGCCCAGGCCCTCCACGTCCAGGCCCTTGCGGCGGGTGCGGCACGGCATCGCGAACACGTCGCCCGCCTCGTGGTGCGCCGGCAGTTCCTCCCACGGAACCGCGCCGGTGAACACCACCGAGTCGCGCACGCCGACCCGGTCGACCGTGGCCTCCAGTTCGGCCCGATACGGACCGCCGCCCACGATCAACAGCGCGGCGTCCGGCACCCGGCGCCGAATCCTCGGCAGCGCGTGGATCAGTACGTCCTGCCCTTTGCGCGGCACGAGCCGCGACACGCACACCACCACCGGGCGGTCGCTCAGCCCGAGCCGAGCCCGCACGTGGGCCCCGCCGACGTCGGGCCGGAAGACGTTCTCGTCGACACCGGGCGGCAGTTGAACCATCCGGGCAGCAGCCGACGGGGTGAGCGCCGGCGCGATCTTGGACCGGGTGTACTCGCCGAGGTAGGTGACGGTGTCCACCCCCTCCCCGATCCGCCGCAGCAGTTGCCGCGCACCCGGCAGCACGGCCCACCCCGCCTCGTGTCCGTGCGTCGTGGCCACCAGCCGCTCCACGCCCACCGCGCGCAACCGCGGTGCCATCAGGCCCAGCGGCGCCGCCGCGCCGAACCACACCGTGTCGCAGCCCTCCCCCCCGGCGATCTCACGCGCCCTGCGCACCGCACCCGGGGTCGGCACGAGCATCGGCGTGCGATCACGCACCACCGGAAAGGGCTGCGCGGCGTCGAAGGCGGCCATCTCCGCCTTGTCCTTCCACGACGACGTGTAGACCACGACGCCGTCGGCGGGCAGGCGCAGGGACATCGCGTGCACGAAGGACTGGATGCCGCCGGGACGCGGCGGAAAGTCGTTGGTGACGATCAAGGTCTTCATCACGACCGAGGATCCCAGATCCACGGCGCGCGCCTCGGCACGATCTGCCGTGCTTCTCGCCCTGCGGTTCGCTTCGTGACGGCCGGCCGGGTGATCGCTCCGCAGTACCCGGTGTGGCTGATCGCTCCGGCGGCCCTGTGCGTACCGGGCCGAGACACCACGCTGCGCCCGCGGGCCCACCTATACTGCCGATCCTGCTCGCGATGCTGCTCACCCTGCTCGAATTCCCGGTGTGGTTCGGCGAGTTGGCTGTCCGTACGGGGGTTGTGGCGGGCGATTCGGGTGCTACCCCTTCCCGTTCCCGTGCAGGCGCTCCCAGTCCCGCGCGAGCGCGATGCGCTCGGGGGCCGAGGGGTGTGAGCCGAAGAGCACCTGGAGCACCGGATTGGGCGTGACGTTGGAGCGGTTGACGATCGCGAGCCGGTGTTGCATGCGGATGAAGGCGTCCGGGTCGCGGGTCAGGTCGAGTGCGTGCACGTCGGCGCGGGCCTCCAGGCGCCGGCTGATCAGCATCTGCCCGGGGCCGGAGACCGCGCCGAGCACCGCGACCACCGCGAGGAGCAGCGCGAGCGAGCGCGGATCGCCCGCCGCGTCCGCCCCCGCGCGGCGCAGCAGCGGCGACCACGACATCAACAGGCCGACCGCACACACTCCGACCGCGAGCGCCAACGCGCCGACCAACGTGCCGTGCAGCACGTCGTCGCGCTTGGCGTGCCCCAACTCGTGCGCGGCGATCAGTTCGACCTCGCGCGGATCCGCGTCGCGCACGGTGGTGTCGTAGACCACGATCCGCCGGGTCGACCCGAACCCCGACACGTACGCGTTGAGCGACGTGGTCCGCCGCGACGCGTCCGCGACCAGCACGTCCTCGACGGGGACCCCGTCGCGCTCGGCGAGTTGCATGAGCGAGCTGCGCAGCGGTCCGTCGGGCATCGAGTGGAACTTGTTGAACGCGGGCTCGACGACCAGCGGATACAGGAAGGAGATCGCCACGACGAGCAGCGCCCCGCCCCCCGCCGCGAGCAGCCAGCCGGCCCGCGGCAGCGCCCGGATCAGCGCGTACAGCACCAGAACCACCACGAGCAGCAGTCCGGTGGACATCGCGAAACCCTTGACCACGTCGACCCACCAGCCGCCCCACGACTGCACGGACAGCCCGTATCGCCGCCGGACCACCTCCAGGCGGGCCGCGAACGGCAGCGTCGCGAGCCGGCCGACGAGCATCAGCACGAGCCCCCCGAGCAGGATCCGCCACACCCAACCGCCGCCGAGCGGTCGCGCGACGACCTCGACGATCCGGGCCCCGGCGGGGGTCAGCCCGAGCACCAGGGAGACCACGAGCGACAGCGCCATGGACAGGTAGGCGGGCGGTCGCGAAGCCCGCGCGAGGGCTCGGCCACGGGCGATCTCGGCCGCGGTGAAGTCACGCGCCGCGTCGGGATGCGCGAAACCGCCGGGCGGCTCGGCCAACGGCCGCCACGGTGTGGTCACCGCGACCGCCACGAGCAGGACGCCCCCCGCGCAGATTAGGCAGATCAGCAACAACCTCTGGACCGACATGCCCGCCCCGCCCCGTTCATTCGGCCTGCGTGCGCAGGTAGTCGATCCAGGTTTTGGTGAAGCCGTCGGGGCTGGTGCCCAGGACGGACACCGTCGCCGACGCGAGCGCCGAGGTCGCGTCGGGTGCCGCGACGCCGGGCGGCGGTTCGGTACCGACGGCGCGGTACAACTCGACCAGCTTGTCCCGGCCCCATCGTTCCGCGATCAGTCTGCACGCGAGCCAGCCCATCTCGTACGCCTGGGGCAGTTCCTCCTGCGTGGTCTCGAAGCGCACGTCGGCCGGCAGCTCGGTGGGGATCCGGCCCGCCTTGACGTCGCGGCGCAGCTCGGGGGCGGCGGTGCGCATCGTCTGGCCGGAGTCGAGGTAGCCGACGTAGTCGGCGAAGCCCTCGGACAGCCACGTCGGCGTCCAGGCCCTGGTGAACGCGCGGCTCGCGACGTGGGTGATCTCGTGCACCATCACGACGTGGCGTTCCAGGTCGCCGAGTTGGCGGAACGCGTCCGGGTTGACGATCACCCGGTCGGCCGGCGCGGCATCGGCCGAGGCACCGCGCTCGCCGGTGGTGACGGCGGCGATCTTGGCGTACTTGCTCGGTTCGGCGCCCAACAGGCGGGCCATCTGCTCCTGGGTGGCGGGCACCATGATCACCGCGCGCCCGGGCCACTCGCCGCCCCACACGGCGCTCACCGCGGGGACGGCCTTGTCGGCGTCCTGCGCGAACGCGCGCAGTTCGTCGCGGTTTCCGACGCCGAGCACGGTGCTGTGCGTGCCCTGTACCACGTTGACCGCGCCGAGGTCCCACATCTGGACCGGGGTGCGCAGGCTCGCGACCGCGCCGTCGGTGTCGGACGCGAGGAACCACGCGCCCGAACGCAGCACGAAGGTCAGGTACTGCGGGACCCGCACGGACACGGTGTCGTGTCCGGTGATCCGGTACAGCAGATCCACGTGCGCGGTGAAGGTCGGCGCGGCCAGCACGGTCCGGCGTGCCTCGGCGAGTTCGAACGCGTCGGGCGTGACGATCTCGTACTCCCACGCGGCGAACGGGACCTCGGCGAGGTTGTCGAAGACACCGACCTGGGTCTGTCGAAACGCGGCCGCCTGCGGGTCGAGCGTGCTCGCGAACGCCTCGCGGTCGCGGGACAGGAAGGCCGCGGAGCGTCGCTCCAGGAGCGCCGAGACGGCGGTCCGACGCGCGTTCGCGTGTTGTTCGGCGGGACTGTCCGACCGTTGCCCCGGCAGCTGCGGCGCACCGCTGTGCGAGCGGTTCGACGAGGTGGACGAGGAGTCCGCGACGAGTTCGGTGACCCCGAGCACAAGCCCGAGCTGAGCCAGCGCGCACACCACGATCAGGACCGGCAGCAGGCTGCGGATCCGGCGCGCGGCCCGATTCGGGTCATCCACGTCGTCGATCGTAACGTGGTGAGCCGCAGGCCCGATCGCGAACGGGATCGGGGCCGCCGCAATCGCCCGCTGCCCGCGAACGCGGCCCGGATCGAAAGACACGGCGGATCTCGGCGATCGTCACGCGTCGGCGGCGCACGACGCGCACCGGCGCCGGCTCGGGCGTGGGTGCGGGCGTTGGCGCCGGCGTGGGGGACCTTCTGCCCGCCGTCGACGCGACCGCCCACGTGGGGCCGGGACGCCGTTCACGATCGACCGATTGCCGTCCGCTCGCGGATCACCGGTTGTCGCGGATGTACGCTCCCGCTGCCGCGAGCATGTCCTCGGCCGCGAAGAGCCTTATCGCGACGAGCGTCTCCTCGTCCAACTCGGCGTATCCCGCGTACTCCGCGTCTCCCCCTCGGTCCACGCGCTCTGCCGAACACGGGAGACCGGGAAACAAATCCTGTTCGATCGATCGGGCGCTGATCAGCGCCGGCCCGATCGAACTCGGGATGACGCAACCGTCACGGCCTCGGGTGCGGTGCGTACGACAGGCGATGCGCATGGTGCTCCCCTTCGTCGACTTTCCGCGTCAACGGTAGGGACGGACACCGACACCGGTGTCGACCGTGGTCTCAGCCCCGGGTCAACCGCCGCAGCAGCATCGTGGACGGCACCGGGCGCGCGCCGGCCTTGCGGATACCCTCGGCGACCTCGCGGTCCGTCGAGACGACCACGACCGGGCGACCGGGCGGCTCGGCCCGGACGAGGCGGCGGATCAATTCATCCGCGGTCTCGCCGGGGTTGCTGAACTTCACCCGCACCCCGCGGGCGGGGGCCGTGAGCACCGGCGCGTCCAACTGCGCGCCGTCGAAGACGCACGTCACCTCGCACCCGGTCTGCGCCGCGAGGCTCACCAGGCCGCCCAGCAGCCGATCCCGTTGCTTGTTCAGCGCCAGCGTGGGATAGCCGGTCTTGGTGACGTTGTAGCCGTCGATCACCAGGTGCGCCTGCGGCAACGCGAGCAACTGGTCCAGCAGGGCCGGGTCGTCGCCTTCGAGGGCGCGTTGCGCGATGTCCTTTATGCCGGACGCGCCGGGGGCGACGGCGTCCACGGTGTCCGCGGGGCGCATCCCCACCGGCGGCAGCGCGAGTTCACGACGCAGGCCCTGGGCGGCCTCCAGGACGGTGTCGAGGAGCAGCCGTACGCGCGTGTCCTCCATGCTGCGGCCCTCGCGGGCGGCCCGACGGCTCGCCTCCAGGGCCGACTCGACCTCGGACACCCGGCCGCGCAGCCGGCGCGTCTCCTTCTCGGCGGCGGCGACCGCGGCCTGGGCCTCGGAGCGCACGGTGTCGAGTTCGGAGCGGGCCCGGCGGGCCTCCTTCTCCTCGTGCTTGGCGCTTCCTTGCAGGCCGCGCACCTGACGGCGCAGGTGGTCGGCCTCCTTGCGGGCCGCCTCCAGTTCCGCGCGCAGCCTTTCGTGTTCGGTCTTGGAGGCCGCGCGCAGGATGCCGACCTCGTGTTCCAGGCGGGACAACGCCTCGGCGGCCTCGGCCTCGGCGCGATCGGCCGCGGCCTCCTTGGCCGCGTCGCCGGCGGTCTCGATCAGGCGCACCCAGCCGCGCGGGCGCAGCAGGTAGGCGGCGGCGGCCACGTCCAGCGGGTCGGCGGCGGCGGGCACGGTGCCGGCTTCGAGGGCCTCGGAGATCTCCGGCAGACCCTTGCGGAAGCGCTCAGCTATGCGTTGCCGAAAGACGGGGTCGTTCTCCAGCGCGGTCGCCAGCGGCGTCGCGGCGAACTTGGCCCGGCGCTGGTGGGTGAACCGGGCGAAGCGCCGCAACGGGCCCGGGACCTCGTCCGCCGTCATCGTGCCGAGCGCGTCGGCGGCCACGGAGATCACCCGCACCCGGACGGCCTCGGGCAACGGGCCGGACAGGGCCTCGGGCTCGGCGGGCGCTTCGGGAGCGGGCTCGGGAGCGGGTGCTTCGGGGGGAACGGCCTCGGGCGGAACAACCTCAGGCCCAACGGCGTCGACCGCCGCTTCGGGACCGGGCTCGCCCTCGGAGTCGGCCGTCCCGTCGAGCTCCGGTTCGTCGAGCCCGGGCCCGTCGGCCCGAACCACGTCGTCGGCAGCGTGCGCAGGCGTGACCGCGTCCGCGCGGGTATCCGGTCCGCTCACTGCTCCTCCGGTCCTTCCCGTTCCCTAAGGCCCCTCCCCGCGTCACCGTTTCACCGGGACGCCGACGCCCTGATCATGACGCGTCCCGGATCGGGGACGGCCCCGACGGGCCGGCCCGATGCCGAAACGATGCACAGTCACATTGTCGCTGTTCGACGCCGCGCGTCAGCTCGCGTCGGGCCGCGCCACCAGTTCGACGGAGTCGGTGGCATTGCACCAGCGGCAGCGCACGGACTCGATCTCGTCGGAAACCACCTCTCGCTCCTCGACCCGGGCCACGCCGGCAAGGTCGAGGTGGGTGAACTCCACGGCCTTGGTGGTCCGCGTCACGTCGAACCGGGTCAGGTTGCCGCAGAGCGAGCAACGCCACCGGGTGTCCTCGGTGGGGGCCTGGATCGACATGCGTGTTCCCTTCCTGTTCTGCGACCGCGAGCCTTTTCCGGATCGCGAACCGCCGGTGATACACCAATGATGCCGGGCTGCGAGGGGTACCTGGGCGCGGCCGTGTCGGGCCGGAAACGTACCGTCCGGTACATGAGCAGCACCGCGCACCGGGATTGCCGGTCACGAGGTTCGGCGGAACAGGGCTTGCCGACGGCCGACCCGTCGCGCCGTCCCCGCCCGCCGGACAGTATCGCTCCGGGCCACGAGTTGCGAACCATGTCCCCGTGGGGCACGGCCCGTGAAGAGGTCGAACGCCAGGTGTTCACGGTCGTCGACCTCGAGACGACGGGCCTGGATCCGTCGGAGGCGCGGATCACCGAGATCGCGGCCGTACGGCTGCGCGGAACCGATCGGCTCGGCGAGTTCGCGACGCTGGTCGCGCCCGGCGTCCCGATACCGGAGTTCATCACCGAACTGACCGGGATATCCGACGATCTCGTGGCCGGCGCCCCACCGCTGCGGCTGGTACTGCCGGCCCTCTCGCAGTTCGCCGACGGCGCGATCCTGGTCGCCCACAACGCCCCCTTCGACGTGGGCTTTCTGCGGGCGGCGAGTCTGGCCTGCGCGCACCCGTGGCCCGACTTCCCGGTCGTGGACACGCTCGCGCTCGCCCGCGCGCTGCTGCCGCCGGGGACCGTACCGAACATGCGCCTGGGCACCCTCGCGCGATTCTTCGACGCGCCCGTCGACCCAACCCACCGGGCGCTCGCCGACGCACGGGCAACCGCGCACGTTCTGCGGGCGTGCATCGGCCGGATGCACGACAGCGGCCGGCACGAACTGTCCGACCTGCTGTCTCTGGGTCGCCCCCGAGTACTGCCGCGGCAAACCGCTCCGAACGGGTGAGCCTCGGGCGTGTCGATCGCCCATTCGCCCGCCCCGCCCGGGCACGCGTCGGGACCGGGGTGACGATCGGGGCATGGCGATTCCGGTCCGCGGTCAGGCCGCGCCGCCGGGTACACCGGTGGTGACCTGCGCGCTGATCGCGATCAACGTCGTGGTCCTCCGAGACGCGCTACTTCTACCGGCACGGCGCGAAGGCCCCGGCGCTGTCCGTTCTCCAAGCCCTCTTCGTGCACGGCGGCCGGCTGCACCCGATCGGCGACATGCTCTTCCTGTACGTCTTCGGCAAGCACGTCGAGGAGCGCCTCGGCCGCTTCCGGTTCGCGTTGTCCCACGTGCTCACCACGCCGGACTCGGTCCAGCCGCTCGTCGGAGCGTCCGGCGCGGTGGCGGCTGTTCTTCCTGCCGCTGCGGTTGCCGGCGTGGGTCGTGCTCGGCTGCTACTTCGTCATGCAGGGCCTCCACCTGCACGGCATCGGTGTACAAGGAGAAGCCGAGTACGCGTACGCGGCCCATCCGGTCGGCTTCGCGGTCGGATTCGGCTGCACGTGCCTGTGCTACCGACGCCGCTGGGCCCACGCCCGACGGATAAGCTCGGGGACCTTGTCGTCGAGAGCCGGAGGACTGCCCCGTGATCACCGCGATCGTGCAGGTCAAGACGCGCGTGGACCAGACCCCGGAGATCGCGGAGGCGATTGCCGCGATCGAGGGCGTGAGCGAGGTCTACTCGGTGACCGGTGAATTCGACCTGATCGCCATGGTGCGCGTCCGCGCCCACGACGACCTGGCCGACGTCATCCCGGGCCGCCTCAACAAGGTCCCGGGCGTCGAACAGACCACCACCCACATCGCCTTCAGGACCTACTCCCAACACGACCTGGAAGCAGCCTTCGCCATCGGCCTCGAATAACCCAAACCCGGGCGAGCCCAAACCCCGCCCGCCCCTCCACAACACCCCCCGGCCGGCCACCCACCCCGCCCGGCCCTCGACCACACCCCAAACCCAGCCAACCAAATCCAGCCCGTCCGACACTTGAGGACACCCGAAAGCCCCGGCAAGGCAACCCGGCCCGTCCGACGCTTGAGCACAATCACCCGCCCTCAGGGAACCACCTTGCCCGACCGAACCGATTCAGCCCGTCCGGCGTTTGAGGACACCCGAAAACCCCGGCGAGGCAACCCGGCCCGTCCGGCGCATGAGGACCCGCAGCGTAACCACCCCGACGGGCCGACCAAATCCAGCCCGTCCGGCGCTTGAGGACACCCGAAAACCCACCCGAGGCACCCGGCCCGTCCGGCGCATGAGGACCCGCAGCGTAACCACCCCGACGGGCCGACCAAATCCAGCCCGTCCGGCGTTTGAGGACACCCGAAAACCCACCCGAGGCACCCCGGCCCGTCCGGCACACGAGAACCCACAGCGAACCACCCCGACGGGCCGACCACACCCGGCCCGTCCGGCGCATGAGGACAATCACCAAACCCCGACGAACCGATTCAGCCCGTCCGGCGCATGAGGACCCCCACCAAGGCCGAACGAACCACCCCGGCCCGCCCGACGCATGAGGACCCCCACCAAGGCCGAACGAACCACCCCAGCCCGTCCGGCGCTTGAGGACACCCGAGAAACGTCCCACCCCCGCCGCCCGAACAACTTACGCACCCACAGGCAAAACCCGCTCGCCCCGAGGATCCGCGTCCGGCACACACCGACCCCCGTCGACGGTGTAACTCCACCGCGCCCCCCGCCGCACAAGTTCCCCGACCGCCGCCGCGAACCGGTCCAGATGCTCCACCGGCGTCCCCAGCCCGAAGCTGACCCGGATCGCGTTGAGGTTCTGCTCACCCTCCGGCCCGTCCGGGGAGCCACACTCGGTCGGCTGGTCGTCCCGCCCGCCCAACAGATGCCGCACCAGCGGATGCGCACAGAACAACCCGTCCCGCACCCCGATCCCGTACTCGGCCGACAACACCGCCGAGAACCGCGAGCTGTTCCACCCCTCGACCACGAACGACAGCACCCCCACCCGCGCCGACTCGGGACCGAACAGCTCCAGCGTCCGCACCTCGGGAATCTGCGCCAACCGCGCCCGAAGCCGCGCGAGCAGCGCCTCCTCGCGCGCGACCAGCGCGTCCGGCCCGGCCTCGGTGATGGCCCGACACGCCGCCGCCAGCGCGTACGCCCCGATCACGTTCGGCGACCCCGCCTCGTGTCGAGCCGCACCCGCGTGCCACTCGACGTGATCGCGCGACACGGTCTTGCTCGCCCCGCCGCCCGCGAGGTACGGCTCCGCCGCGTCCAGCCAGTCGGACCGTCCCGCCAACACCCCGGAGCCGAACGGCGCGTACAGCTTGTGCGCGGACAGCGCGATCCAGTCCACGTCCAACTCCTCGACCGACACCGGGTGGTGCGGCGCGAGCTGCGCGGCGTCCAGCACGATCCGCGCACCGTGGCGGTGCGCGACCTCGGCCAACTCGGCCACCGGGAAGATCTCCCCGGTCACGTTCGAGGCCCCCGTCACGCACACCAGACGCGGCCCGTCCCCGGACCCCGCGAGCGCGGTCTCCAAGGCGGCGACCGCCGCCGCCGGCGACGAGGGCGCGGCCAGCTGCGTCACCCCGGCGTGCCGCCGCCACGGCAACAGTGCGGCGTGGTGCTCGGTCTCGAACACGAACACGCGCGTGCCACGCGGCAACACCGACGCCAGCAGGTTGAGCGAGTCGGTGGTGCCCCGCGTGAACAGGAGCGTGTCGTCGCCGCGCAGCCCCAGGAACTCGGCCACCGTCGCCCGGCTCTGCTCGTACAGATCCGTCGACAACTGCGACAGATACCCCGCGCCGCGGTGCACGCTGCCGTAGTACGGCAGGTAGGCGGCCACGTCGTCCCACACGCGCTGCAGACAGGGTGCGCTCGCGCCGTAGTCGAGCGCCGCGTATTCGACCTCGCCCCCGGTGACCAGCGGAACGAGCACGTCCCGCCCGACGACCGGCAGCGGCGCGGCGATCGCCACATCACAGTCGAGAGCGCCGGCACCGGCGGCAACCGACGAAGCGACATCGGGCGAAGGGGCGGCGGGCGAAACGGCGGCGGAAGCGGTGGTGCTCATGGTGCGACTCCTCGGCAGGCCCGAGCAGCGGCGCGGATATCGATTCGACGACATCAAAACGCAGCCGGCTGTCCGGTGGTGAACGTGGTTTTCAGAGAAACGACGCGCAATTAATCAGCGCGTACAAAATAGGAACTTTGTCCGTTTCGAGAAAGAAATGTCACGCCATCACGTGCTCCCCAGGTACAGGACCCCCGGGTCACACCGCGCAGCACACGAGGTCTGCCACCATGCGAGGGGTCCGCGCTTGCCAGGGCGCCTTACGACGCCTGACCGTGTCATCACCCGGGGCACCCCACCGCGGAGCGAGGGTTGCCGGACAGCGAGCCGGGGCTTATCACTGTCACTCGTGACCTGGGCAGAATTATTACCAGACGGATTGCTTCGCGCAATGACAAAGCGCCCTGGTCCACATGCTGGACACACGCACCGACCCCAAAACGGACGGCCCCGCGTCGAAAACGCGGAGCCGTCCGAAGCCCTGCCACACCATCGCCCAGCCGGCGGTCACGCCCCCGCGAACGACCGCGTCATGCTCACCCATCGGTCGAGCGCCGCCTGCGCCGCGCCCGAGTCGATCGCCTCCGCGGCCCGGTCGATCCCGGCCGCCAGCTGCTGCGTCAGCGAACCCCGGCCGGCGCCGAGCGCCGCGAGCGCCGCCGCCGAGTTGAGCAGCACCGCATCGCGAACCGCCCCCTTCTCACCGGCGAGCAACCGACGCGCGACCTCCGCGTTGAACGCCGCGTCGCCACCGCGCAACGTCTCGATCCCGTTCAGCGGGAGACCGAGATCACGCGGGTCCACCCGATCCTCGCGGACGTCGCCGTCGCGCACGATCCACACCTGCGACGTCGTGGTGACGGTCAACTCGTCGAGCCCGTCGTCGCCGCGGAACACCAAGGCCGAGGCGCCGCGGTCCGCGAGCACGCCCGCGACGATCGGCGCCATCCGCAGATCGGCCACCCCGATCGCGTGGAACCGCACCCGCGCCGGATTGGTCAACGGGCCCAGGAAGTTGAACGTCGTCGGCACCCCCAGCTCGCGCCGCGCCTGGGCCGCGTGCCGCAGCGAGGGGTGGAAACGCTGCGCGAAGCACAGCGTGATCCCCGCCTCGGTCGCGGTCGCAGCCACCTGATCCGGCGTCAGATCCAGTACCACGCCGAGCGCTTCGAGCACATCGGCCGCGCCACTGGACGAGGACGCGGCCCGGTTGCCGTGCTTGACCACCGTCTCGCCGGTGCCCGCGACCACGATCGCGGACATCGTCGAGATGTTGACGGTCCGCGCCAGGTCGCCGCCGGTGCCGACGATGTCCACGGTGCGGCCGGGGACTTCGATCGTCGAGGCGTGTTCGTACATCGCGTGCACGAGCCCGGACACCTCGTCCACGGTCTCGCCCTTGGCCCGCAACGCGACCACGAACCCGGCCACCTGCACGGGAGTCGCCTCGCCCGTCATGATCCGGTCCATCGCCCACGCGGTCGCGTCGGCCGGCAGGTCGTCGCCCCGCATCAGCGCCGCCAGGATGTCCCGCCAGGAACGGGCCGCCGGGTTGCCGCCGCTTTTCATCGCCGTGGCCGAGGCGCCCATGTCCGCTCCCGCAGTGTCATCGGATAAGTCCGCGACAGCGTACCGACCAAGCCCTCACCACCGATGTCGCGTCCGCGAACACGCCTCACGAACACGCCCCACGAGCACGCCCCGCGAAACGACCTCCTCGAACACGCGCCGCGAACACGACCTCCGCAGGCCCGACCTCCACGGCCCGAAGAACCCCGCGCGTCAAGCCGTCTGACGACCCGCCACACGGGCCCGCAGCAACCCCGCCGCCGCGTCCGCGAGCGTGCGCGGGTCCAACGGGTGCGCGACCACCGCGTCCGCGCGGCACCACGTCGCCAGCCAAGCGTCCTGCGGACGCCCGACCAGGGTCAGTACCGGCGGGCAGTTGTAGATCTCGTCCTTGAGCTGGCGGCACACCCCCATGCCGCCGGCCGGCGCGGTCTCGCCGTCCAGGATCGCGAGGTCGATGCCGCCCTTGTCCATCGCCGCGATCACGGCGGGCTCGGTGGCGCATTCCACATACTCGACGAACGGCACGTCCGCGGCGGGCCTGCGCCCGAGCGCGAGGGTGACCTTCCGTCGGGTGTTGCGGTCGTCGCTGTACACGAGGACGGTCATGGTCTCGCCGCGCGTCATGTCCACTGCCTCCGAGCCGGTACGGGACAACACTCGATTCCGATCCCGGATGCTAGCGCCTTTCCCGCGCGAAATGTGTGCCGCGTCACGCGGCCTCGGCCGGCACGTCCGCCCGGGTCAGGGCCGGGCGAGCACCTCGTAGCCCGACGCGTCGCCGCCGAGCCGCTGCGCCAGGCCCGCCATCCGGGTGCGCTCGCGCGCCGGTTCGAGGCCGGTGATCGTCTGCTGCCGCGCGACGCGCACCCGCAGCGGCGTCTCCCCCGCGCCCACGACCTCCACCGCCCAGCCGTCCGGACCCAGGATCCGCCGCGCCTCGGCCACCGCGGCCTCGTCCGGCAGCGTCATCACGTGCCGCATGACGAACGGCCCGGTCTCCACGTCCACTCCGGCCGCACTCATCTGCGCGATCACCGCCGAGTCGGCGCGCGCCGGATCGAAGCAGGATCCGACCACGACGAGCGTCCCGTCGTCCACGAGCGGGGGTGCGGGCTCGGGACGCCGACGGCGCAAAAACCGTTCGAGGATCATCCCGCGACGCTACTCGGGCGCTTCCGCGAGCCGCGGTTCGACCCCGCGCGCCACTCGTACGGCCGAGTCGGCGTCCTCCGTTCGGGCAGAGTCACCCGAAGGAGTGCTCTTCGGCACGGATTTCGCGGCCGGTCGCGGGTGTGTCTCCGCGCCGTTCGCGGGCTCGGCGGCGCCCTCCTCGGCCCCCGCCGCGGCCTCGCGCGCCAGCCGTTCGTCACGGGCCTTGCGTCCGGCCTCGATCAACTCCAGCCGATCGAGCCGACGATCCTCGCGGACCGCTTCCCGCTCCGAGGCCTTCGCCCACTGCACGAACAGCACGAGGAAGACCAGCAACCCGATGATGTCGCCGCTGCCCCACAGGATTCCGCCGGCCGTGCCCTGGTCGGACAGCGGACTCGCGCCCCAGTCCCGGCCCAGGTCGTTGTACCAGTCACCGGCCAGCACGTTCGAGGAACTCATGATCGCGATGCCCAGCCACGCGTGGAACGGAAGCGTCGCAAAGACCGCGAGCAGCCGCATCGGATAGGTGGTCCGAGGCATCGGGTCCAGACCCAACAACGGCCAGAACCACATGCATCCGATGATCACGAAGTGCACGTGATTCATGTCGTGGAAGAACGTGTTCCGCAGCGTCAGTTCGTACCAGGGCGTGAAGTACAGGGCGAACGGGTTGAGCACGAAGACGAATCCGGCGAACGCCGGGAAGGTCACGATCTTCGAGAACTTGCTGTGCAGAAGGGCGTTGAGCCGATTACGCCACTTGGTCGGCAGGGTCCGCAGCGCGAGCGTGATCGGCGCACCGAGCGCCAGGAAGATCGGGGTGACCATCGCCAGCACCATGTGCTGAACCATGTGCACGCTGATCAACACGGTGTCGTAGGCGGCCAACGCGGACTCGGTCGCGATCAGAAAAGTGCCCAGGCCCAGACCCAGGAACGACACGCTTCGCCACCGTGACCACGTGTCCCCACGGGCTCGTAGCTTGTGCACGCCGTACAGATAGAGGCCGCCGAAGAGCACCGCGACGAGGATCGGGATGGGCTCGAACACCCACCCGGTCAGCAGCCGAACGGGGGTCAGTTCCGGCGGTACGTTCCCGGGGGTCGCGTGTGCCAGAAACATCCCGGCATCGCCTGTAGAGCCACTCACGGAACCAGAGCCTAACCCCGACACGTTCTACAAGGGTTACCCCCCGAAGTGTGGGCAGATCCGGCGAGCGCAATAATGGCCGCCGTGGCGACAGCAACTTCACTAGAAACCGGGCCCTCACACGGGACACTCAACCGTCCCAACTTGGTCAGCATCGGCACGATCGTCTGGTTGGCGTCGGAGCTGATGTTTTTCGCGGCCCTGTTCGCGATGTATTTCACGATCCGGTCGGTCACCGGCGCGGACGCATGGCGTGAGCACGCCAGTGAGCTGAACATCCCGTTCTCGACGGGCAACACGACGATCCTCGTGCTGTCCTCGCTCACTTGCCAGCTCGGCGTCTTTGCGGCCGAACGCGGTGACGTCAAGAAGCTCCGAATGTGGTTCATCATCACCTTCATCATGGGCGCCGTCTTTGTCGGCGGACAGGTGATGGAGTACACGGAGCTGGTCAAGGAGGGTACGACTCTTTCGTCGTCGGCTTACGGTTCGGTCTTCTACCTGACCACCGGCTTCCACGGCATGCACGTGACAGGCGGCCTCATCGCCTTCCTGCTGATCCTCGGACGCACCTACGCGGCCCGCAGGTTCACGCACGAGCAGGCCACGGCCGCAATCGTCGTCTCGTACTACTGGCACTTCGTTGACGTGGTCTGGATCGGCCTGTTCTTCACGATCTACGTCATCAGGTAGACGGCACCGACCACTCACTACGCAGACGACTTGGACCGGGGTTTTTCGTGAAAAAGCTCTCCGCGCGACGACGCCACCCTCTGGCGGCGATCGTCGCCCTCATTTTCGCGCTCGCGGCCACGGGGGGGCTGTACGCCGCGTTCGCGCCCGCCAAGAAGGCGGAGGCCGACGACTCTGCCTCCATCGCGGTCGAAGCGGGCAAGAAGCTCTACCTCAGCGGCTGTTCGACGTGCCACGGGTTGGATGCCCAGGGTTCGTCGGACGGTCCGTCCCTGATCGGCGTCGGCGCCGCCGCCGTCGATTTCCAGGTCTCGACCGGCCGGATGCCCCTTCAGCAGCCCGGCGCCCAGGCGCCCGGCAAGCCGAAGGTCTACACGGCCGCGCAGACCGAACAGCTCGCGGCGTACATCGCCTCCCTCGGCGTCGGCCCCAAGGTCCCGACATCGAACATGTACGCGCCCGACGGCGACATCGTCAACGGCGCCGAGTTGTTCCGCACGAACTGCTCGCAGTGCCACAACTTCTCCGGTGAGGGCGGCGCCCTGACCGAGGGCAAGTTCGCACCGCCGTTGACGGACGTGGACCCGAAGCACATCTACGAGGCCATGCTCAGTGGCCCGCAGAACATGCCCGCGTTCCCGGACAGCACGATGCCCGAGCAGCAGAAGAAGGACATCGTCACGTACGTCCACGAGACGACCAAGAAGGAGCCGAACCCCGGCGGTCTGGGTCTGGGCCGCCTCGGCCCGGTCTCCGAGGGCCTCTTCGGGTGGGTCATCGCTCTCGGTCTGCTCATCGGATGTGCGATCTGGGTTGCCGCTCGGACCCCCAAGGCCAGGACCAAATGAGTAGCCAGGACAAGCCTGAAGTGCCTGAAGAGCACCTGCCCGAGGTCCATGCCTCGGCACACGTTCCGGCGGAGAGCGACCCGTTCGCCGACCCCGGCCTGCCGGCTCACGAGCCGCGTGTCACCGACATCGACGAGAAGGCCGCGAACCGCGCCGAGCGCCAGGTCGCGTTTCTCTTCGTGATCTCGATGCTGTCGACGATCGGCTTCATCGCGGCGTACGTCGGCATAGACAAGTACCGCATCATCGACATCTTCTTCTTCGGGAAGATCGGTGCGCAGAACCTCGCGCTGGGCGGCACGCTCGGCCTCGCGTTGTTCTGCATCGGCGCCGGCGCGGTCCACTGGGCCCGCACGCTGATGACGGACGAAGAGGTCGTGCAGGAACGGCACGACCTCGCGTCGGACGCCGAGACTCGCGAGTACGCGATCCGTGAGTTCGCTCAGGGTGCCGCGGACTCCGCGATCGGGCGCCGCCCGCTGATCCGTCGCACGATGATCGGCGCGATGGCACTCGTGCCGCTGTCCGGCGTCGTGCTCCTTCGCGACCTCGGTCCGATGCCCGGCACCAAGCTTCGGCACACGCAGTGGAAGCCGGGCAAGGAGCTCATCAACGAGGCGACCGGCAAGCCGATCAAGCCGAACGACATCGTCAAGGGTTCGCTGACCATGGCGCTCCCCGACGGACTGGTCGAGAAGTACGGCCCCGCCGGGCAGAAGGAAGAGCTCGAACACGGGTGGCTGGAGGCGGCGGGCAAGGCCGCGGTCCTGCTCATCCGACTGGAGCCCAAGGACATCAAGTCCAAGAAGGAAACGGACTGGGGCCACGAGGGCATCGTGGCGTACTCGAAGATCTGCACCCACGTGGGTTGCCCGATCGGCCTGTACGAGCAGCAGACGCACCACCTGCTCTGCCCGTGCCACCAGTCCACCTTCGACCTCGCCGACGACGGCAAGGTCGTGTTCGGACCCGCCGCGCGCTCCCTGCCGCAGCTGAAGATCCACGTGAACGAGGCGGGTAACCTCGCCGCTTCGCAGGACTTCGCCGAACCGGTCGGCCCGAGCTTCTGGGAGCGTGGCTGATGTCGAGCGAACAGACCAAGGGCGGGGCGAACAAGAGCGCCCCGATTCCCGACAACGCGGCCGTCCGGGCCGCCGACGCCATAGACAGTCGGCTGGGCATCTATGGCGCCGCGAAGAAGAACCTTCGCAAGGTCTTTCCGGACCACTGGTCCTTCATGCTCGGTGAAGTGGCGCTCTACAGCTTCATCATCCTGTTGCTCACGGGTGTCTTCCTGACCCTGTTCTTCAAGCCGAGCATGCAGGAAGTCGTCTACGACGGCTCCTACGTACCGCTGCAGGGCATTCACATGTCCCAGGCGTACGCGTCGACGCTGGACATCAGCTTCGACATCCGCGGTGGTCTGGCGATGCGTCAGATCCACCACTGGGCCGCGCTGATCTTCGTGTCGTCGCTGTTCGTGCACATGTTCCGGATCTTCTTCACCGGGGCGTTCCGCAAGCCGCGCGAAATCAACTGGCTCTTCGGCTTCATCCTGCTGGTGTTGGCCATGGTCAACGGCTTCACCGGCTACTCGCTCCCGGACGACCTGCTCTCCGGTACGGGTCTGCGCATCGCCGAGGGCGTCGTGCTCTCGATCCCGATCGTCGGCACCTACCTGCAGTTCTTCCTGTTCGGTGGGGAGTTCCCCGGCGAGGACATCGTTCCGCGCCTGTTCACGATCCACGTGCTGCTGGTTCCCGCGATCATGGTCGGCCTGCTGACCGTCCACCTGATCCTGGTCTTCTACCACAAGCACACGCAGTTCCCGGGCGCTGGCAAGACCGAGAAGAACGTCGTGGGCCTGCCGCTCATGCCGGTCTACATGGCCAAGGCCGGTGGCTTCTTCTTCATCGTGTTCGGCATCACCGCCGCCCTGGGCGGCATGGTGCAGATCAACCCGATCTGGGCCTACGGTCCATACAACCCGGGACAGATCACCGCGGGCTCCCAACCGGACTGGTACATCGGGTTCCTCGAAGGATCCCTGCGCATCATGCCGAACTGGGAGTGGAACATCTGGGGTCACACCCTCAGCTTCAACGTGATGATCCCGTCGTTGATCGTGCCCGGTGTCCTGTTCACGTTCATGGCGCTGTACCCGTGGATCGAAGGCTGGATCACCGGCGACAAGCGCGAACACCACCTGCTGGACCGGCCGCGCAACATGCCGGTCCGCACCGGCCTGGGCGTCGCGTGGATCACGTGCTACGGCGTGCTGTGGGTGGCGGGCGGCAACGACGTCATCGCGACCCACTTCCATCTGTCGATCAACACGATCACGTGGGTGGCCCGCTTCCTGTTCTTCATCGCCCCCGTGTTGGCCTACATGGCCACGGTGCGGATCTGCAAGGGTCTGCAACGGCGGGACCGGGACAAGGTCCTGCACGGTCGCGAGACCGGCGTCATCAAGAAGCTCCCGCACGGCGAGTTCATCGAGATCCACGAACCGCTGGACGCCGAGATGATGCACACCCTCACCGCGCACGAGCAGCCCAAGCCGTACGAGCTCGACGCGGCCGAGGACGAGAACGGTGTGGCCCGCAAGGCCAAGCCTTCGCAGAAGCTTCGCGCCAAGATGTCCCGCTGGTACTTCAGCGAGCCCATCGAGAAGCCGACCGCCGAGGAGTACAAGGAACTGACGAGCGGACACGGTCACCACTGACCGCGCCCGGCTGCTGACGCCACAGCGGCACGCCCCTCCAGGCACGCCAGGAACGCCGAAGGGCCCCACCCGGATGTATCCGCTTAGGTTCTAGTGGTCGTCGCAACACCCCAGTTCAGGGGGTGC
>NZ_WWJX01000992.1 GCF_009865215.1 Streptomyces sp. SID3343
GCCACCCGAACCCGAGCCCGTCGACCCCGACGCGCCGCCCGAACCGATGCTCACGACGTACCGGCGGACGCCTCCACGACAGGCACCCACTTCTCGATGTTCCACCACGGTCCGACCAGATCGTGCGGGTGCGGCTCGACCTGCCCACCGATCCCGGACCAGTCGTTGTCCACGACATAGACGTGCTTGAGGTAGGTCAGGAACGTCCACGCCGGGTCGGAGGCCAACTCCCGCTGCAGGTCGCCGTACACCTGCGCGCGCCGCGCGTCGTCGCGAGTCTTGCGACCCTCGTCCAGCAAGCCGTCGACCTTGGCGTTCCGGTAGTAGCCGGGGTTGTTGAACGCCTGACCCGCGAGCGACGAGTGGAACGTCTCGTAGGAAACGAAGTCCGGGTCGTAGGGGGCACCTTGGCCCATCAACAGCGCGTCGGCCTTCATCCGCGGCTCGATCGCGTCCCACGTGAGACCTTCGAGCGAGATGTCGATGCCCAGCTTCTTGGCGTCCGACACGTACGCGAGCGCGAGATCCTTGCGCAGCGCGTCACCCGACGGGTACAGCAGCGTGAACTTCGCGCTCTTCCCGTCCTTGGCCCGGATGCCGCCGTCGCCCTTCGTCCAGCCCGCGTCGTCGAGCAGTGCGGCGGCGGCCGCGGGGTCGGCGGGGTGGGCGAGTTCGCGTGCGTACAGCGGGCTCGACGGCGCGACCGGACCGAACGCCGGCTCACCGTCCCCGTTCAGGATGCCGCGCACCATCGCGTCCCGGTCCACCGCGAGGTCGAGGGCCTTGCGGATCGCGAGGTCGCCAGTGACGGGGTTGCCGGTCGGGAGCATCACGCCGCGGTAGTCGGCGGTGTTCTCCTTGTACGTCGTGCGCGCCTTGTCGTTCTTGAACCGCTCGGCCAACTTCGGCGGCAGTGCCGCCGCGTCCAGATCGCCCGCCGCTATCCGGGTGGCCCGGGTGTTGTCGTCGAGGATGAAGGCGAACGTGACCTGCTTGATCGCGGGAGCACCGCCCCAATACGTCGGGTTGGCCTTGAGTACGAGTTTCTCGCCGGAGCGCCACGTGTCCACGGTGTACGGGCCGCTGCCGATCGGGTTCCGGTTGAACCCGTCGGTGGTCAGCGCCGCGCCCTTGACCCCGCCGAGCACGTGCTCCGGCACGATGCCGAGCGTCGTCCGCTGCGGGAACGGCGCGTACGGGTACTTGAGCGTGAACACGACGGTCCGCGGATCCGGCGCGTCGACCCGGTCGAGCGCCGCGAGGTCGCTGCGCACGGTGGTGTCCACACTCGGGTCGAGGATCGTGCGGTACGTGAACGCCACGTCGGCGGAGGTCAGCGGCTTGCCGTCGGAGAAGTTCACGCCGTCGCGCAGATGGAACGTGTACGTCAGCCCGTCGGCCGAGACCTCGGGCAACTCACGCGCGAGCGCCGGGAGCAGCTTCAGGTCCCGGTCGTGTGCGAGCAGGCCGTCGAAGATCTTGGACGCGCCGTCCTTGCTGTAGCCGAGGATCGGGCTGAGCGAGTCCGGCTCCTGGCCGACCCCGATCACGATCCCGTCGTGCGACTGCGCCCCTCCCGACGACGGCGCGGACGACGAGCAACCCGCCACCGCCAAGACCAGCCCGAAGGCCCCCAGGAGACTCACGACCCTCGCGGGAACGGTTACACATCGCACGCTTCGCCCTCGACCCTTGCCGCTGATACACATCAAACGCAATTGCAAACAACTCGCAATAAGGAAACCTAGCGCCACCCGACACGCGCGAGGCACCCACCCCACCCGAGCACCGAAACCCGCAGCCACGGGTGGTCCGGGGCGGACACCCACCGCACCCAACCCGCCACCCACCACCCACACCGCACCGCGCCCAACCCACCACCCACAACCCACACCGCGCCCAAGCCACCCTCGCCGGCCACCAGACCGGGCCTCGCCACCCCCGACACTCAGCGCTGTGAACCCGCAGCCCAGGGGCAACACACAACGGACGGTGCGGGTAGGAGCCCCTCCCGCCCCACCAACCACAAACCGCGCCCACCCCACCCAAGCTGCCCCTCACGACCCCGACTCGAAGTCGACCCGCCGGACACGAGAGGAGTTGGTGGACCTTCCGCAGACTGCGCCTGGGAGGATGGGCAGGATGGAGAGCACGCGTTTCACACGGTGACGGGAGCAGGCGTGGTGGTCGGATCCGCTCGACGGTCCCCGGGGGTCGCTGTCCCCTTGTCGCTTACCTCGTCGATCACATCGTCGATCCGGTCCTCGCTCACCTACCTCACGTCGTCCCGCACACTCCTCGCGTCGTCCCGCACACTCCTCGCGTCAACCCGGGCGACGTCTTGCACGACGTCCCTCACGACGTCACTCAGGCCCTCCCTCACGACGTCCCTCACACCGTCCCCCACGGCGCTCCTCGCACCGTCACTCACAACGCCCCTCGCACCGCCGCCCCTCACGACGTCCCCCACGTCGCCCGTCAAGCCGCCATCGCCCCCGCAGTCCCCCAAGCCGTCGTCGTCACGGCCGTCCTCACCGGTCTCACGACTCGCGCTCTCGCTCACCCTCGCCCCACTGCTCCTGGCCCTCGCGCCGACCGCGTTCGCCGGCGGCGAGACCCGCCCGTGGCGACGCCGCAAGGAGGCCGCGCGCACGGCAGCCCTGGCCGCGCGCGACGGCGCCTCGGAGGCGTTCCTACGGCTCGACACCGCGCAGCGCGACATGATGCTCTCCCTCGAAACGGTCCGGGCCGTGCGCGGCGCACGCGGTACCGAGGACGCGCTCCGCAGCTTCGCCGCGGTGAGCCTGCACATCGACGAAGCCAGCGCCGCGTACATCGGACTGATGGACCGTCACCCGCTGGACAACGAACTGGAGACGCAGGAGTACGAGGACGCGCGCCGCGAACTCGACGACACCGCGCGCAAGCTCGACGCCGTACGCGAGGAATTGGACCGCTTCGGTACCTCGCTGGGCCCGATCCTGGCGCAGGCCGAACAGGCCCTCGCGCAACTGCCGCCCGCCGTGGACCGGGCCCGCCGGGCCGCCGCAGCCGCCGCGCAGGCCGTCGCCGACACCGAACGGGCCGGCCTGGGCGCCGCCACGCTCACCACGCGCCTGGCCGAGATCCGTACCGACCTCACCGAGTTGGACCGCGGCCCCGCCGCCCTCGGCATCCCCGGCACGCTCGACGTCGCCGCGCGCATCGAGTCCGCCGCCGCCGAACTGCGCGCCGAGGCCGAACGGCTGCCCAAACAACGCGAAGAGGTCACCAATCGGCTGTCCTCGCTGCGCACCCGCACCCAGGCTCTCGAATCCCGCCTGGCAACCGTCGAACCCGCCCTGCACCGCCTGCGCACCGGCTACGCACAGTCGTGCTGGACCGACCTGGAGCAGGTCCCGGCGAAGGTCCGCCAGGCCCTCGGCATCGCCCAAGCGCGCTTGGAGGAGGCCGGTGGCGCGGCCGGTCGCGGGGAGTACGCCGACGCGGTGAGCCGGCTGGCGACCGCACGGGCCACGCTCAAAGGCGCCGACGAGGCGATGGCGTCCGTGCACGATCGACTGACCGGGCTCGAAGAGGTCGCGCGCGATCCCGAGGCCGAACTCGAACGCACTCGGTTCGCGCTGCGCGACGCGCAACGCTTGGCGCTGGGCGGTCGGGCCAACGCCGAGGAGCGCTACGCGCAACGGCTGGACGCGCTCGTCTACCGCCTGGAGGCGATCGCGGGGGAGCCGGAGAAGCACCGCCCCGACTGGTGGCGGTTCCTGAGCGAGACTCGCGCGATCCGCGCCGAGGTCACCGAGACCGTACAGATCATCCGCGAGGACCGGGCCGGCCCCGGCACGCGCTGACGCGCGTCACCTCGACACCGACTTCACCGCGTGTCACCTCGGCGCCGACTTCACCAGACCGCCCGCTCCACGAGGCGCCCACTCCACGAGGCGCGGGCTTCACCAGGCGTCGACTCCACCAGGCACCGACTTCCCTCGACGTCGCTTTCACCAGACGCCGACTTCACACCGCTTGACCAGACGCCGACTTCACACCGACTCGGACTACTCACCGACTCGGACCATTCACCGACGCGTACTACGCAACAACGCGGAGTCGACAATCGACCCCGAGCAGCGACAATCCGCCATTGTCACCCGGAACCAACAACTCACGGTAGTGACTCGGCCACTCTCCTCGACCAGTCGGGTAAAGAATTCCTCCCTTCGGTCACGTTCGCCATATTTGAGGTTTAAAGTCGATGGACAGGCCGACATCGGGACCTTGATCCCGATTCATGGGACGCATGACCCGTGTATCGCGCCGTCGACCACGATGCCGACACCGGGAAGTTGCGCATGCCCGTGCTCTTGTTGCTCTTGTTCGTGTTCCTTGTCGTTCTCGCGCTGCCCACCCTCCGCGCGCTGCGCCGGGCGCCGAGGACGGCCTCGGTCCTGCCGCTGCACATCAACGACGTGACCGACATGCATCGCATGATGGTCACCGCCTACGAGGAAGAGCGCGCGGACCTGCACCGCCAGGCGGTGACGTGGTTGCACTCGCTCGGCCGTGGTCCGCTGCGGGTGACCGACGCACAGGCCGCGACCGGCAACCGCGGCTGCGACCTCGTGACCCTCGGTGACGGGACGGTGCTGGGCCTGTCCACGACCGGGCACGTCGTCACCCACCAGCTGTGCGGAGCGCTCGACCGATTCACCGAGGTCGCACTGACCCGGGTACGCGCCGCACGCGACGGCTTCGAGCTGACCTTCGACGTGGAGGGCGGCGAGCAGATCCAGGCCCGCGCCGAACTCCTGACGGTCCGGGGCGCCTGCGTCTGACGGCCGACCCGCCCGGACGTCCCGGCACCCCGGGCGGACATCCGCACCGCATCCTGCTCGCGGTGCGGATGTCCGCTTTCCGGGCCACGCAAAGCGCCCGCCGACCGCTCGGCCGGGCCGACCGCGACCACCCGCCAACCACGCCCGCCCACACCGGCCCACGGCGCACAAGGCCACAAAGCCGCAGAGCCGCAGAGCCGCAGAGCCGCGAGACCGCAACGCCGCCGAGCCGCAAAGCCGCCAAGCCGCCAAGCCGCCAAGCCCCAACATCAACCCACCGGCAACCGACTCCGCTCGACCAACCACCCGGCGATCCGCTCCCCCGCCTGCACACCCTCGGTCGTGATCGCCTCGACGTGCGGAGCGCTCCAACCCGACTCGGCCAACTCCCCGTGCCCGGGCCGAATCCCCGCGTCGGCGGCCCGCAACAGCTCGATGTCCAACAGCGAATCGCCCGCCGCGAGCACCGACTCGGCGCCACATCGCCGCGCCACCTCGCGCACGGCCTCGCCCTTGGTGAGCGCGTCCGGCACCAGGTACAACTTCCGCCCCTGCAACGACGTGCCGTAGCCGCGTTCGGCCGCCCATGCGGTCAGCTCGGGCACGAACCCCGGCGGCAACGCGGCGCGTTCGACCACCAAGTAGGTGAACAGGTCTTCCGCGACCCGGAGTTTGTGCGTCCACGCGGGAAGCGCGACCACCTTAAGGTGCGCAACCACCTCGGCGAGCGGCGCCGCGTGCACGGCCAACGTCTTGCGCACCCCCTCGTGCCAATCCGGGTCGCTCTCCCCGGCCACGAGCAGGTGCCCACCATTCGCGCAGATCGCGAACTCCGGTAGCGGACCGGGCAGTCGGATCCGCCCGTACTGCTCCCGCGTACGCGTGGTGGTCGGTACGAACGTCGTCCGCTCGGCCAACTCGGCGAGCAGCCGGGCCGCGCGGGGTGTGACGAACGACATCGGCGCGCCCTCGTACTCCTCCACGCAGACCAGGTCCGGCGTCGGGTCGTCCGGCCCCAGCCCCAGGCGCGACGCCGCCTCGGAGTAGATGAGCGTCCGGTCGAGGTCGCTGGCCACCAGAACGCTCACGCGTCGTTCCCTTCCCGGCGAAAGCCCGGCTTGACCAGACCCACACAGGAGTACGGCAGATCGTCGATCTCGTTCACCGCAACCCCGCGCTGCTCGGCGAGCATGCGCACGTGGTCGAGTTCGGCACCGACTCCCTTGCGCGCGAGAATCTGCCACGGCACCCGGCGCAACAGCACCCGGGTGGTCTCGCCCACGCCCGGCTTGATCAGGTTGATGTTGTCGATGTCGTACTCGGCACCGATCCGCTCGACCGCGCGCCGGCCCTCCCACGTGGGGCTGCGGTCGCTCGCGGCGAGTACGGGCTGATCGCGCGCGACGTCCTCGGCCACCGCGTCGAACCGTCCGGCCACCGTGTCCAGGAACAGCCCCGACACGTCGGACCCGGCCAACTCGGCGTAGAACTTCGCACCGTGGAACTCGTCCGGGCCGATCAGGTCGTCCCGCAGCACGGTGCGCGAAACCAGGCCCGAGACCGTCGAGTTCAGGCACGCGGACGGGATCAGGAAGTCGTCGCGTGTGCCGTACGTACGGACACACGAACCGGGGTCCGCGAGCACCGCCAACTCGGGATCGAAGCGCATGCCCGTCGTCTCGGCGGTCAGGTCGAGCGCGTCGGACAGCTCACGCGTGATCGCGCCCTTGCCCGTCCACCCGTCCACGAACACGATCCGCGACGGGTCGAACTCGCGCCCGAGCCACCGCAACGCGGTCGTGTCGATCCCGCGCCCGCGCACGATCGACACCGCGAAGTGCGGCAGCGTCAACCCGTGCGCACGCTGTGCCCAGCGGCGCATCAGCACGCCGACAGGGGTACCCGCCCGCGCGAGCGAGACCAACACGATGTCCTTGCCGCGCTCGGCGACGAGCGTGTCGGTGACCACTCCGACCGCGTGCGCGATCCGATCCGCCGACGTCTCGAGCGCGGCGTGGAACAGCGCCTGATACTCGGGCGAGGGCTGATACTCGATCGGCAACGACTCGGCGTAGTGCGCGCCTTCGTGCTGGATCGCCTCCTCGCGCTCCTCCAGGGGCGCTTCGAGCTCGACCGCCGACAGGTCCTTGAGGAGCCAAGCGACCTCTTCGGCCGAATAGGACGAGAAGGCCGGACCGTACAGCGGGTCCGGAAGCTTGCCCGTGTCGTGAACGGCGAGACCGCCGGCACCACTCGACTGATTCATGACCGCACCTCGGAGACGGATTCGGCAACGCCGGACGAGGCGAAGGAAGGAACGGAAGAAGACTCGCCGGGCGACAGGACCGCAGGCGCAACGCCCGGCCCGACGCCCGGCCCACCGGCCGGTCCAATGACCGGCCCCACAGCCGGCCCCACGCCAGGCACGACCGCAGCAGCGACCACCGGCGCCACACCAGGCACGACCGCAGGCACACCGGCCGGCACGCCGGCGGGCACGAAGGAAGGCAGCACAATCAGCCCGACACGGTCGGTGACCCGAGACAAGACATCCAACAACCCACCCGATGCCCGTAGTTCAGGGGTGTCGGCGACCGAGTCGACGACGATCAGCACCTCGTCGAAACGTCGTCCGGGGTCGATCCCCTCGGCCACGTTGTACGCGTAGCGCCGCCCGGGACCGTCCGCCGGGTCGTCGTGCGACGCGAACTCCAGGCGGGTTCGGATCGCGTAGCCGGGATCGTCCACCGCGAGCACGGGCGAGCGCGTCGTGGTCGAATAACGCACCTCGACGTCGTCCGCGGTGTGCTCGGCCAGCGCGCGTGCCAGCCGCAGCGGCGCGTACATCAGCTCCTCGAAGCCGAGCACCAGGATCCGCCGCCCCGCGACCTGCTCCGCGAGCGCCGCCCCAAGTTCCGGCAACGCACGCTCCAGCGTGTCCTGGTCGGCCTGCGTGAAGCCGTGCCGCCCACCGTCGGGCAGCCCCTCGGGCCACGCGAGGTCCAGGGTGCGCACCACTCCGGCGGAACCCGGTCGGGCATCGGCCGCCGAGTAGTCGGCCACCAGCGCCGCGCCGCGCGCGAGCACGTCCGCCGGCAGTTCGACCGTGCCGGCCGCGAGCGCCACGACGTCCACGCGCGCCCCGAGTTCGACCGCGAACGCGTCCATCACCGTCCGGTCGTCGGGCCCGCGCACGTCGATCAGCGCCGCGATCACGTAGTGCGCCCGCGGCGCGACCTTGTGCAATTCCGCGATGGTGTTCAACACGGTCCGGCCCGTGGAGAGTTCGTCGTCCACGAGCACGAGCGGCCCGTCCCCCGTGAGCAGTTCGGGGTCGGCGGGCAGGATCAGGTGCGACGTCGCGTGCGAGTGCTCCTCCTCGAACCCACCGAACGGCACGACCCCCGCGATCGGCCGTCGAGTGGAGTGCACGTACGCCGCTCCCGGCAGCGCCTCGGCCACGCAGTGTCCGAGGCCCGTCGCGGTCTCCGCGTAGCCCACCACGACCGGCGTCGGCTCGCCTCGCAAGGTGGCCGCGACGCGCGCACCGAGTTCTCGGCCCGCGTCGTGCACGACCTGCGGCAATTGCGGTACGTGCTTGCCGAGCACCGTGGACACCAGCAAATGCGCCCGGCGCGGGTTCACTCGCAGTGCGAGCCCGACCAACCGGTCGAGCCCGTCCCCCGCGAGCGCGACGTCGAGCCGCTGCGCGACCCAACTCCCCGACCAGGTGTGTGTCTGATGCTCCGTCACGCACTGACCCGCTTTCGTGGATACCTATACCTCATCGAATACCTCATCGAAATCGCACCCCGTTCGCTCCGCCGTGGCGGCCGCACGATCGCCGTCACCCCGAGACGCTCGCCGCGAGCAGGTCCACGAACGTGACCTCCTCACGGGCGACCCCGAAGGCCCTCGCCCGGCGCAGCACCGCCTGGGCCCAGGCCCGATGCGGTTTCACCTCGTTCATCTTGTTCGTGTAGGCCGAGCGCAGCACTCCGCCGCCCGCGGCGCTCTCCGCGAGGATGTCGGTGGCGTCGCTGTACTCCTCGTGCGTGACCACGGACATCGCGTGAATGACCGCGACGTGGCTCGGGTGGATCGCGGTCTTGCCAAGCAGCCCGTTGGCCTTGTCGAGTTCGAGTTCGCGGATCAACCCGTCCAAGTCGGCGGAGATCAGCCGGGTCCGCAGTTCGACCGCCTCGTCGGGGTCCTCGGCCTCGGCGAACGGGGTGCGGCGCAACTGGGGCTTGAACAGTCGTTCGCCCTGCGGGAAGTACTCCCACACCGGGCCGCTGATCACGTATCCCGTGCCGTCCGCGCGACCGAAGACGTTGACGATGTCACCGATCAGGCCGGCCACGAGGTGTACGTCGTAGGCGGTCAGGTCCCGCGAGCGGCGCAGCGCGTACGCCGACTGAAAATCGGTGGCCCCGATCCGCAGCGCGAGAACCTTGGACCGATGCCCGGCGACCACCTCGGACAACTCCGCGAGCACGCCGCGGCGGTGTTCGAGGTAGGCGATCGACGGCGATTCGAGTACGGGCATCGCAAAGAGCCGGCGGCCGGAGAACTCGATCGCCTCGTCCAGCGCCTTGAAGTAGCGCGCACCGCTGTCGGGCTCGAATTTGGGCAGGACGAACCCGGACAGCACCTCCAGTGCGTCGCCGAGCCGCTCGGTGAGGTCGGTGATCTGCTCGGGGTGACGCACCCGGACGAACAGAAGGGGTCCCGGTGCACCGGAACGCGCATAGCTCGAAAGTTGTTCGACCAGGTTCTGCTCGGCGGCAACGACGTCGCGATCGTCGATCGCGTCCTCCAGGCACAACACCATCGAGGTCACGCCGCGGGCGCCCTGCCTGACGATGTCGGCGGCGAGCGTGCCGCGGGTCGCCGGGCTGTACAGGGTCGCGCCGAGCGCTGCGGCGAGCACCTCGGGGGCGCTGTCGCGCTCGAACGACTCCGGCGGGCGATGAAAGAGATGATCGCGCACCGAGTCGTCCAGGTAGGCGAAATGCCGCATCGTGATCTGTTCCCCCTCGACCGTCGGTGATGGCAGAAAAGGCGCGTCGGGGCGGGCGCCCGGGCACGGCCTTTGTGCTTCGTAGGCGCAATCGCGCCATGCCGGTGAGCCTCCGGCAAGCCACGACCACGGTAACCGAAAAGCAAAATCGGAGAGGTACGATCCGGTTATAGGACCATGTGTTCACACAATCGTCACGGTCGCGACCCATCACGACCCGCGTTGAGTCGGGCACTGCCGGGACGGCAGGATGGGCCCATGACCCAGGTGATGTCCAAGGGAGCGAATACGGCCCTCCCTGCCCGGTCCGTGCGCGTGGTCCTCGAATGGCGGCCGGGAGCCGGTGTTCCGGACATGGACGCCTCGGCCCTCCTGCTCGGCGCGGACAACAAAGTCCGCAACGACGACGACTTCGTCTTCTACAACCAGCCCCGGCATCCGTCCGGGACGGTGGTACACGAGGGCAAGAACACCGCGCCGGACCGCTGCACCGACGGCGTCCGGGTGGACGTGGGCGCGCTCGGCCCGGAGGTACAGCACGTGCTGGTGGCGGCGTCCGCGGACGGTGGCACGATCGGCGCGGTACCGGGCCTGGTGTTGCGCCTGTACGACGCGAACGGCGGCGCGGAACTGCTGAACTTCCCGATCGTCGGCGCGACCTCGGAAACCGCGTTCGTGTTCGGCGAGATCTATCGACGCGCCGACCAGTGGAAGTTCCGGGCCGTCGGTCAGGGTTACGCGAGCGGCCTGGCCGGTCTCGCGACGGACTACGGCATCAGCGTCGACGACGAGCCCTCGGCGCCGGCGCCGCAGCAGCCGCAAGCCCCACGGCCCGCACCCGCACCCGCACAGCAGCCGCCTCCGGCCCGCCCCGTACCCCACGAACCGGCGGCCCCCACCGCGGTCCTGCCGCAATACGCCCAGGGCCAGGGCCAAGGAACCCTCCCGGCGCCGCCCCCGCCGCAACACCCTCAGCAGCCCCAGGGCGTCCTACCGGTGGCCGGCCACACCCCGTACGGCGGCGCCCCGATGCCGCCGCCCCCGCCACCGCACGGCGGCAGCC
>NZ_WWJX01000993.1 GCF_009865215.1 Streptomyces sp. SID3343
CAGAGCCGGCGCGAGACCGACGACTGCCGTGGACGCGTCCGAGTGGCCGGCCGCCATTGCCGCGTCCGCGCACGCGAGGGCGACGGCTGCTCCTGCGGCGAACGGCCGCACCAGGTAGCGGCCGGGCGTCGGCGTGCCCGCCTTGGTCAGCCGCACCCGGGGCAACTCCGGCGCCACCGCGGCAGCCACACCGCAACCGAGCGCCGCGACGGCCCACACGACGATCGAGGCGCTCGCGTGAGCCGTCGACCACGCGACCGCGAGGACGACGTGGAACGCGCCTACCGCGGGCAGCCACGCCCGTACCCGCCACCCACAGGCCAACGCGGCCCCCGCGCCCAAGTGCCACACCAGTGCCGCCCACAGCGGCAGGTCCAGCGCCGGCGGCCCGACCACGAGCAGCCCCTCGACGCCGATCACGCCCACCGTGATCGCGAGCGCCCGACCGGGCCGCCCCCGCGTGAGCGCCACCCCGAGCAGCGCGACCATCACCCACAGCGGCACCAGCACGAGCGGCGCGAAACCGAAGTCCCAGTCACCGTCCCCGGCCACGACCGCGCCCCGGACGCCGGCGGTGACCGCGGCGAGTGTCCAGGCGTGCTTGACCCACGACAGCGGGCCGAGCCCCGCGACCGCGACCGACCAGAGCGCCCAGAAAGCCGGCGCCACCGTGAGCGGCGCGAGCACCGTGATCGGGCCACTCCGGAACGGACGCGGCACCGCGAACAGCAAGCCGAGCCCGACCGCGACCAGGACCAGCAGCCACACGCCGGCCCACGCGATCGGGGCGTGCGCATCGCCACCGTCGGGCCGCGCGGCGAGCAACAGCCCCAGGGCCGCCAACGATCCGGCCATCGCGCTGCCGGAGGCGATGTGCCGCACGACGGCGCTGCCGCGCAGTACGTACGCGATTCCTCCCGCCAACGCGGCCAGGCCCAGCATCGTGGCTGCCGACGGACCGCTGCCGCCGTCGGCGGCGAGGTCGTTCACCAGGGTCAGGGCGACGGCCGCGAGCCAATGGCACAGCACCCCGATCTCGGCGACGATCCGCAGACCACGCGGCGCCTTGGCGTGTGTCCAGCGCAGCAACCCGACGTCCACGGCTGCCTGGAGCGCGAGCCCGATCGCGAGCGGAAGCAGCGAGGAATTGCGCACCCCGAACCACGCGACGAACAGCGGAAGCGGCCCCTGCAACAGCAGCGCGGCCGAGATCCGCAGCGCGCGCAGCGGCGCGAGCATCGAACCGAGCGCCGCCGCGGCACCGACCGCGGCCAACGTGCCGGCGGTGACCACGAGCGCGCTGCCACCGCGCAGACCGCCGAGGTCGGCGGCCCACGCCGCATAGCCGTCGAGCAGGCCCATCGCCACCGTCAACGCGGCCATCGCCTCCGCCGTCGCGGGCAATTCGCGGCGCTCGGCGAGGGCGGTACCGGACGCGGCGACGACGAGAGCGAACGCCATCACGAGCGCCCGACCGGCCGTGCCGGTCTGTCGCCACGTCACCGCGACGAACACGATCGCGGCCACGATCATCAGCAGCACACCCGCGCCCAGCACAATCCGCGCCACCCGGCGGCGCCCGACCTCGGCCGAAGCCCGATCGCGGGAAACCGGAGGCCGCGCCGGGGTCGGCTCGGCCGGCGCGCCCCGGCGCGGCAGCTGTACCGGAGCCGTTGCCGCGACGTTCGCCGCCACCCGCACCGGGGGCTGAGACGGCGGATACGGCGGAGAGGGCGCCGGGGCAGGCGACGAATCGGCCCTGCCCACCGCGTACTTCGCCTCCTGGCGCATGCTGTGCAGGAGACCTTGCCGCTGCCGCAGCAACTGGGCCACCGACAGGCTCATCACCCACAACTGGTCGGCGGCCGGACCGACCAGCCTGATCGAGCAGTCGTGACAACGCTCCGTCCGAGGTACTCGCAGTCGCGTCGAGCAGCTCGGACACCTGCTCCGATCGTCGAGCAGCCGTTCGTCCAACATCGCCGTCATCTCCCCCGATGCGTCTGGTGGTGCAGCTCATCGTGGGCGCCGACGCCGGCGGGGGCATCCGTACGGGTACTCAGGTTCGTACGGGTATCGCGGCCCCGCGCACCGGATTCGGAGGAGGAGTCGCCGGTGACGTGCCGCCCGGGGCGGGGCTTTCGCAGGCTGCTACCGGAAGAGACACACGAACGGTGTCGTAGGCTCCGGTAGCCGCCCGGAAACGGTGGCCGCGACCAAGAGCAGACACCAGAGCACACACACAGAGCACGCACGCAGAGCAGACCCGAAGAGCACACACGCAGAGCAGACGCGAAGAGCAGACCCGAAGAGCAGACGCGAAGAGCGGACCCGAACGAGCAGGAGCAGCGATGAGTACCGGATCCCGACCCCGCGTGGTCCTCGGCGTCGCCGGCGGCATCGCCGCGTACAAGGCGTGTGAACTGCTGCGCAGGTTGACCGAGTCGGGGCACGAGGTACGGGTCGTGCCGACCGAGTCCGCGCTGCACTTCGTCGGCGCCGCCACGTGGTCCGCCCTGTCCGGGCAGCCGGTCGCGACCGGGGTGTGGGACGCGGTGCACGAGGTGCCGCACGTACGTATCGGACAGCACGCCGACATCGTCGTGGTCGCCCCCGCGACCGCCGACCTGCTCGCCAAGGCCGCGCACGGGCTCGCCGACGACCTGCTCACCAACACGCTGCTCACCGCGCGCTGTCCGGTCGTGTTCGCGCCCGCGATGCACACCGAGATGTGGGAGCACCCCGCGACCCAGGAGAACGTCGCCACGCTGCGCCGCCGCGGCGCGATCGTGATCGAGCCGGCCGTGGGGCGCCTGACCGGCAAGGACACCGGCAAGGGCAGGCTGCCCGACCCCGAGCAGATCTTCCAGGCGGTTCGCCGCACCCTTGCCCGCGGTGTGACCGCGCCCGACCTGGTGGGCCGACACGTCGTCGTCTCGGCGGGCGGCACGCGCGAACCGCTCGACCCGGTTCGGTTCCTGGGCAACCGCTCCTCCGGCAAGCAGGGGTACGCGCTGGCCCGCACCGCGATCGCGCGCGGCGCCCGGGTGACCTTGATCGCGGCCAACACGGGACTGCCCGACCCGGCCGGCGCCGACGTCGTGCGCGTGGGCACCGCGCTCGATCTGCGCGAAGCCGTACTCGAGGCCGCGGCGGACGCGGACTGCGTGGTGATGGCCGCGGCTGTCGCCGACTTTCGTCCCGCGCTGCGCGTCGACGGCAAGATCAAGAAGACCGATGCCGAGCCGGAACCGATCGCATTGGTCAAAAATCCGGACATCCTCGCCGAGTTGTCGCACGACCGCGTGCGGGCCGGTCAGGTAGTGGTCGGTTTCGCGGCGGAAACCGACGACGTACTCGCGAACGGGCGCGCCAAGCTCGCGCGCAAGGGCTGCGACCTGCTCGTGGTCAACCGGGTGGGCGACGAACTGACCTTCGGCACCGACGTCAACGAGGCCGTCGTACTGGGCTCGGAGGGCACCGAGACGCCCGTGCCGCACGGCCCGAAGGAGGACCTGGCGGACATCGTCTGGGACCTCGTGGTGCCCCGTTTCGCCTAGTGTGCGCTCGTCTCGTTTCAGCCCGCCGCAGCAGATTCACACAAAGTGACCAACGCCACGCCGTCCATGTCGTGGGACACCCCGCCCGAAGCCGGGGGTCGGGGGGATAAACTCGGCCTTGAACTCGGCTTACCGGCCTGTCCAGACCTGTCGCGACAGAAACCGGGCCAGCCTGCCAGCCAGCAGCCGCTGCAACCCCAGGGAGCGATGTGTCCCGCCGTCTGTTCACCTCCGAGTCCGTGACCGAAGGTCACCCGGACAAGATCGCCGACCAGATCAGCGATTCCATCCTGGACGCGCTTCTCAAGGAAGACCCCAAGAGTCGGGTCGCCGTCGAAACGCTGATCACCACCGGTCAGGTGCACGTGGCCGGTGAGGTCACGACCCAGGGCTACGCCGACATCCCCACGATCGTGCGCGAGCGCGTCCTGGAGATCGGCTACGACAGCTCGAAGAAGGGCTTCGACGGCGCCTCGTGCGGCGTTTCGATCTCCATCGGCGCGCAGTCGGCCGACATCGCCCAGGGCGTCGACACCGCATACGAGAACCGCGTCGAAGGCGACGAGGACGAGTTGGACCGCCAGGGTGCGGGCGACCAGGGCCTCATGTTCGGCTACGCGTGCGACGACACCCCCGAACTGATGCCGTTGCCGATCACCCTCGCGCACCGGCTGGCCCATCGCCTGGCCGAGGTCCGCAAGAACGGGACCATCCCGTACCTGCGCCCGGACGGCAAGACCCAGGTCACCATCGAGTACGACGGCGACCGCCCGATCCGCCTCGACACGGTCGTCGTCTCGTCGCAGCACGCGGCCGACATCGACCTGGATTCGCTGCTCGCCCCGGACATCCGCGAATACGTGGTCGAGCCCGAAATCGCCGGTCTCGACATCGACACCGAGGGCTACCGCCTGTTGGTCAACCCGACCGGTCGCTTCGAGATCGGTGGCCCGATGGGCGACGCCGGTCTGACCGGCCGCAAGATCATCATCGACACGTACGGCGGCATGGCCCGTCACGGCGGCGGCGCGTTCTCGGGCAAGGATCCGTCGAAGGTGGACCGCTCGGCCGCGTACGCGATGCGTTGGGTGGCCAAGAACATCGTGGCCGCCGGACTCGCCCGCCGCTGCGAGGTACAGGTCGCATACGCGATCGGCAAGGCCGCGCCGGTGGGTCTGTTCATCGAGACGTTCGGTACCGAGACCGTGCCGGTGGAGACCATCCAGACCGCCGTGGGCACCGTGTTCGACCTGCGCCCGGCCGCGATCATCCGCGACCTGGACCTGCTGCGGCCGATCTACGCGCAGACCGCGGCATACGGCCACTTCGGCCGTGACCTGCCGGACTTCACGTGGGAGCGGACCGACCGCGTGGACGCGCTCAAGGCGGCCGTGGGCGGCTGACCCGGGCTCGGTTCGCCTCGGTTCGCCTCGGCTTCACGTCACCTCACCTCGGCTCGGTTCGTTCCTGCCGAGGTAGGGCGGCTTCGCTTTCGCGGTGCCGTTCGTGTGCCGTTCGCGTGCCGGTTGTCTCTTGCGCTGTGGCCTCACCCTCTCGGGGGTGGGGCCACAGCGCGTTTTCGCTGCCGTTCCTGTCGTTTCGCCGCTCGTGTGGGCGGCTTCGGTCTTTCGACGGGCGGATCGCCGACATGGGCCGCGGTGGCCTGTCGGCAGCCTTTCGACCGGCCGGTTCAGGCTGCTTGGGCGGCCAGGCGCAGTCGGTTGACCAGGTGCGCGCGGTCCATGCCCGCGGACATCGCGGGGTGGGCGTGCAGCGCTTCGACGGCATCACGGGCCTCGGCCCACAGCCGGGCGTGCTCCTCGTCGGTCAGTTGCCCCGCGCGTCGGGCGATGGCCTCGTAGGCGGCGTCGCGGGCGCGTTGCAGTTCGATCAGGTCCGTGGGAATCGGCTCTTCGGACATACCCGGAAGCTTACGAGAGGTCGTGTAAACACAGGGTTAGCTGCGGGGTGTGCGAGGTGAACCTCAGCCGGCGTCGGCGTGTGCGCGATGGATATTTCCGGTTTTGGGGTGGCCCCTGGGCTTGGCCCGGGCCCGTCGGGCGGTTCGGATCGGCAGGGTGGGCGCGTGTCGTCGCAGGGCTGGGGCTTCCGGTTCTTCGGTGGGGTTCCGTACTCCCTCGTCCCGTACTCTCTCGTCACTCCCTCGTCGGGCTTCGCTCCGTGGTCGGGCTTCGCTTGTGGTGCTCAGGCTTCGGCTTCTCGGGCGGATCGGGGCTTATCGGGCTCGCGGGTCTCCGTCGCGGCTTGCGGGCGCAGGTCCAAGCGTCGAAGGAGTTGGGCGTTGAGGGCCACCACGACGGTCGACAGGCTCATCAGGATCGCGCCGACCTCCATCGGCAGGACCACGCCGGCCCACGCCAGGACGCCCGCCGCGAGGGGTACGGTGACCAGGTTGTAGCCGGCCGCCCAGGCGAGGTTCTGGCGCATCTTGCGGTATCCGGCCGTGGACAGCCGACGTACGCCCAGGACGGCGCGCGGGTCGTCGGAGGCCAGTACGACGCCGGCGGACTGGACGGCGACGTCGGTACCCGCCCCGATCGCGATGCCCACGTCGGCGCGGGCCAACGCCGGGGCGTCGTTGACGCCGTCGCCGACCATCGCCACCCGCTGACCGCGGGCCTGGAGTTCGGCGACCTTGGCGTCCTTGTCCCGGGGGAGGACCTCGGCGAACACCTCGTCCACGCCGAGGTCGCGAGCCACCCGATCGGCGACCTGGTGTGCGTCGCCCGTGAGCATGCCGACCCGCACACCCACCGCGTGCAACCGGTCGACGGCCTCCCGGGATTCGGGCCGGATGTCGTCCTCCAAGGCGAGCGCGCCGGCGATGTCGTCGTCGGTGACGACGTACAGCACGGCGGCGCCGCGCTCGGCCCAGGCGGTGGTGGTCGCGGCCAAGGCGGCGGGGACCTCGGGTTCGCGCGTTTCATGCGTTTCGTGCGTTCCGTGGGCTGGGTCTGTGCGAACGGTTGGATCGGCCTTGTTGGTTGGTTGTGCTTGCTGTGCCTCGCGCATTTCGCGAAGGAGTGCCGGGCCGCCCACGCGGACGCGGACGCCGTCCACGTCGGCTTCGACACCGCGGCCGGTCATCGAGTGGAAGTCGGTCGCGACGGCCGGCGTGCCGCGTTCCTCGGCCGCGCGCACGATGGCCTTGGCGAGCGGGTGTTCGCTGTCGCGCTCGGCCGCGCCGGCGAGCAGGAGGATTCGGGTCTCGTCGTCCCGGCCCTCGACGGCGGCCAGGCCCGTCACCGCCGGAGCACCGCGGGTGAGGGTGCCGGTCTTGTCGAACAGGACGACGTCCACGGCGCGCATGCGCTCCAACGCCACGCGGTCCTTGATCAGGATGCCTTGGCGGGCGGACAGTTCGGTCGAGATCGCGATCACCAGCGGAATGGCCAGGCCGAGCGCGTGAGGGCACGCGATCACGAGCACGGTGACCGTACGTTCGATGGCCGAGGCGCCCTCGCCGAGCAAAGACCAGACGAGCAGGGTCAGTACGGCCGCGCCGGCGGCGTAGTAGAAGAGCAGGGCCGCGGCGCGGTCGGCCAACGCCTGGGCCCGGCTGCGGGACTGCTGCGCCTCGGCGACCAGGCGGCGGATGCCGGCGATCTGGGTGCCCTCGCCGATCGCGGTGACGGTGACTCGGACCGCGTCGTCGGCCGCGACGGTACCCGCGACCACGGAGTCGCCGACGGTGCGGCGGACCGGGCGGGACTCGCCGGTGATCATCGACTCGTCGAACTCGGCGGTGCCGTCGGCGATGCGCCCGTCGGCCGGGACGCGGGCGCCGGAGCGGACCAGCACGGTGTCGCCCGTGCGCAGGTCGGCGACCGGGACGCGGTCGAACTCGCCGTCGGGGCCGATCCGTTCGGCCTCGTCGGGCAGCAGCGCGGCCAAGGCGTCGAGGGCACCGGAGGCCGCGCCGAGTGCGCGCATCTCCAGCCAGTGACCGAGCAGCATGATGTCGACGAGGAGGACGAGCTCCCACCAGAAGTCGAGCTCGTGCGAGGCGAGTTCCAGAGTCGAGGCCCAGGACGCGCCGAAGGCGACGGTGATCGCCATCGCGATCAGCGTCATCATGCCGGGGCGGCGGGCGGCGAGTTCGCCTCGGGCGCCGGTCAGGAAGGGCAGGCCGCCGTACGCGAAGACGACGGTGCCGAGGATCGGCGGGATCAGGGTCGAGCCGGGGAACGAGGGCTCGTCGTAGCCGAGGAGATCTCCGAGCATCGGGCTGAGGACGAGTACGGGGATGGAGAGGAGGAGGCTGAGGAGGAATTTGCTGCGGAACATGTCGGCGTGGTTGCTGTGACCGGCATGGTCGGGGTGCCTCGGGTGATCTGCAAGGCCCTCGCGGCCCGGGTGGCTCTCGTGGTCTGTGTTGGGTGGGTTGCCTGGGTGGCCTGTGTGGTCTGCTTGATTCGTGTGGGTCGTTTCGCTTGTGTGGGTCGTTCGGTCGTGGGCCTCGTGATCGTCTCGGGCGTCGCGGGCCGGGGGTTGCGTGTGGTCCACGTGCGGTGACGGTCCGTCGTGGCTGGTGTGGCCGGGCTCCATGCCGATCCCTTCTCGCGTTTCGTCGATCCCGCGTCTATACCACCCTGGGGTATGTCTAATCGTCGGGTGGCTCGTGTTCATTCCTCGGGGATTCCCGCAGAAGCGTCCGCTTCTCGTGCAGTCGGCGGTATAACGCTGGGACCAGCCCCTCTCCCTCGGGAGGCTCGAATGGTGCGGCAGCCACGGTCTCGAAGCGTCGACTGGTTGTGGTGGGCGACCTCGTCGGGAGAACTGCGACCCTTTCTGGATCACCCCGACCACGACCAACAGGAGGTGGCCCGGGAGAAGTCGGCCGTCGCGGTACAGCTCGCGCGGCTCGGCGATCCGCTCATGGATTGCCTGACCGAGATCGCCCCGAACGTCCTGGCCGACGCGGTGTGGCGCCTGCCCAACCCGACGCGGACGGACACGCTGCGCGCGTTACGGGTGCCACCCGCGCGCCGGCCCACGGCCACGATCGCCATGCACGCGCTGAATCGGCTGCGTCGGCAGACGCCGTCCGTGCGGGGCTACACCGCGCAGGTCGTCACGTTGCCGGTGTTACGGGTCCTGCTGCCGACGACGCTGGACACGGATTCGGACGAGCTCGACGGCGAAATCCTGGAAAGTCTCAAGACCACGACGTTGACTCCGGATCTGGTGCGGCTCACCGCGCTCGCCGACTGGGGATTCAGTTGCCAGGCCGCCGCGTTGCTGCGGCTCGCGCTCACCGAGGCCGACCTCGCGCTGCCCGCGTGGCCCGCCGACGTGATCGCCGACATCGCGGCCGCTTGCCGCCGCTTCGAGGACTTCTGTCGGGACAGGATGTGCGGCGTGACCGATCCACCATCGCCCCTGCGTACGTTCGACGAGGCGCTCGGCCACGCCCGGGCCGCTGCGGATTCGGTGGCGGCCGCAGTGGCGGCCGGACGGGTACCGGAGGAGGCCGACCTCGCGATACTGGCCCGCGTGGGCCCCGCGGCGGCGGAAGCCCGGGGGGCGGTGGCGACGTTGACCGGTACCGACGTGGACACGCTGCCGGAGGACCGGCCCGGCCTGGCGGACGCGATCACCGCGCACGAGGCGGCCGTGCACGCGCGCGAGCTCGCCGCCCTCGCCCGTATACGCGGCCTCGCGGGCCCCGCCACGCAGACCTCCGCATTGGCCGAACTGCGCCGGTTGGCCGAGGAGTTGACCGACCACGACGAGAGGTGGGACGCGGCCGAGCGCCGTTGCGTGGTGGCCCTCGTCGACCTGGCGACGCTGATCGACACGATCGCGGCCGACCGGGACGACGGCGTCGACGAACTGGCCGAGAACGTGCGGCCGTACCTGCCGGATCCGACGGTGGTCAACGCGGCGTTGCGGGGGCGGTTGGCGTGGGGGAAGGCGCTGCGGTCGGAGGGCGGCGGGATCGAGGTCGAGGTCGGGGCTGCGGGTGCGGGTGCCGGTGGCCCCCACGAGGCTGCCGAGACCTCGGGGGGCGGTAGTGCCTCCCCCGGTGCCGATGTCGCGGCGGACGGTGGGCTGGGCGCGGGTGCTTACGGCGGGGACCCGTCGGTCGCGGAGGGGGCAGCGCAGGCCAACGGTGATGGCGCCGAGGACGGTTTGGCGACCGGGTCGGGGGACGCGGCCGACGGAAGGGCCGGCGTGGCGGGAAGCGGGGCCGGATCGGGGGTTTCCGGTTCCGGTTCCGGGGGTTCCGGCTCCGGGAGTTCCGGCCTGGGGACTGTTTCGGTGGGTGTCTCCGGGGCGGTCGACGGGGCCGACGCGGGAGCTGATTCGGGGGGTGTCGCGGCGGGGGTTGTCGCGCCGGATACGTCTGGGGCCGCTTCGGGGGCTGCTTCGTCCGAGGGGCGTGCGTCGCTGTCGTCGGACGGGGAGCCGGCCGAGAGCGGACAGGTCGGCGCGGGCGGCGTGGGCGGCGTCGGTGGAGAGGCCGGAGAGGCCAGCGCGGGTGGAGAGGGCAGCGAGGACGCCGATGCCGTCGCGGCGACTGCTGCCGCTGCCGCCGACGCGCTCGGTGCGCTGATCGGGCGAGGGGACTACGCGGCGGCGTATCCGCTGACGGTTGCCGAGCCGGGTCGGGCCGCGGCGCTGCGGGCTCTTGCGTACGCGACCAGCGCCCGTTCCGACACGGGTGCGTTGGCGATGTCGCTGCGCGATGAACTCGATGGGATGGCGATGCGGGAGCCCTCGCACGACCGGGCCACCCAGTTGCTCATCGTGGCCGCCGCGGCGCGGGCGGCGGTGTTGTGTGGGCACAGCACGTACGGCTTGCTGCAGGAGGCCGCCTCCGGGCTCGGTGACCTGCCCGCCGTCGCGGCCCTCGCCAAGCGCGTCGCGGCCGGCTCCGCACAGGGCCTGTTGGGCGGTACCCGCAATCTGGGCGCCATGCAGGCCCTGGCAGAGGCGGAGGCGAGCGCCCAGGCGTGTGCGGACGCGGCCGCCGAGGCCCTGCTCCACCCGCGCAACCTGCGGTTCCCGCGCGCGACCTCGATCGCGCAGCTGTGGTGGCGGCCCGATGACGGTCTGCTGGGTCGGCTGTTGCGGCAGGCCGCCGACAACGATCGGCGCGTTCTGGACGAGGTCGCCGAGGCCCAGCGCAGGCTCACCAAGCACCACGAGTTGGAGAACCGGCTCGCCGCGGTCGACGAGGAGTTCCGGCACGGCAAGGGCCATCGGCTGGAGGGCCCGGCTCGGCGCCGTCTGCTGGAGTACGCACGCGAGTCCGTGGAGACCGTCGGCCATTGGGTCGACGCGACCCGCAAGGTCGCCGAGACCGAGGCGGACGCCGAGGCGTGGATCGCCGGCCCGCTGACCGACCTGCGGCATGCCCTTCTCGCGGACCGAGTCGACGCGGAACGGGAACTGGCACGGGTCGTCGCACGCACCGGCGACCCGATCACCGCAGGCGCCGCGAAGGCCGCCGCCGACAGCCTGACGGCGACCCTGAACCTGCTCGACGGCTTTCCGCTCACCGGCCCGGAACCGGCGCCGGAGACGGTGTTGGCGGCGGCTCCGACGGACTCGATCGCGCCGGTCGACCGGGTGGTGTCGGCAGACGCGGCGACCGCGGGAGGCTCGGCGGCCTCGGGGAGCCCGGTAATCGCGGGAGCTTCGGAGGTCTCGGAGACCTCGGGGAGCCATGAGGACACGGGAGCCACGGAAGTCACGGGAGCCACGGGCGTCGTCGAAGGGGATCCGGAGTCGACGGCCGGGGGCGGTGGCGAGGGCGGGGCCCTGGGCGGAGGCAGGGGGATCGGCTGATCGGGCCGCGGTCTACGGCACCTCTTCCTCCGGGATGACGTGCATCGCCGCTTCCTCGGCGCCGGCTCCGCCGCCGTCGATGCCGACGTCGTAGGCGACCGCCTCCGACTCGGTGTCCTCGTGGACGCCCTCGTCCTCGGCGACCAGGCGGCCCGCGCGCGGGTCCGGGCCGCCTTCCCACTCGTCCGAGACGACGTCGTCCTGGTCCTGTACGTCCGGTTCTTCCTCGGAGAGGAGCTGGTCGAGCGATTCTCCGCGCCGCTCCTCCTCCGGTGTATTGCCGAATCGCTCGCCCACCGACCAGCGATCGGGCGGCACGATGCCCGTGTCGAGCGGGTCGTACGACAGATCGTCCGTCGTCAGCGTGTCCTCGGGCCCCAGTACGCCGTCGTCGCCCGGGCTGTCGGGGGATTCGTCCGTCTGGTCCGGGGTGTCGTCGTCGGTCATCGCCGTGCCGCCTTCCGTCGTGCGTGGTCTCCGAGGTCCGGGGCGCTGCCCGGTACCCCGCGACCCGAATGACCTTGCCCAGCACCGGCGAGTTCATTCGGCCTGTCGACAACGGCCCCCACCTGGCAGCATGTTCGAATGCCCGACAACCGTGGCCGACTGCTTGCCACCCTGAGCTGTGTACTGCTCGCCGTTGCGGGCTGTGGTTCGAGCGGAGACGCCGACAAGCCCCTCGGCGAGGCCGCCGCCGAGCGGGGCGCCGTCGAGCCGACCACGCCTGCCGAAATAGGTCCGGAGCCGGTCCACAGGGTCGACTGCGCCGGCAGAATCCAAGCGGTTGCGGCTCCTACCGACACCTACACCGTCGTCCTCGGCGACGTCGCGTTCGAGACGAGCCGGAAGCTGCAGGCGACCGACGGCGGAGGGACGGACGCGCCCCATCCGTGGTTCGCCAAGACCGGCTTGCTCGTCCGCGACGGCGCGGCTGTCGACATCCTGGTCGAGGGCAAGGACGCCGACCATGCGGCGGTGGGCTGGGGCAACGGTGCTTCGGGCGGTGCGCAGTCCGTGCGCGTCCCCGGCTGCGCCGGCGACGGGGCGGAGACGCCCTGGACGGTGTTCCCGGGAGGGTACTGGGTCGACCAGCCCCGGTGCGTGACGGTGACGGTTCGCGTGCGCGGGGAGCAGACGCGGGTTCGGGTTCCGGTGGGGGCGGATTGCTGACCCGACTGCCCATCGGGTGTCGGGTTCCGGGTGTCGAGGGTCGGATGGCAGCGTTTCGCGGATCGGGTTGCGGTGAGCAACTCCGCGCCGTGCGAGGCGAGTTCGCGTGCCGCCGGGTTCGGTTCCCGTCGGCGGGGCGGGCCGATGTGACGCGGTGGTCCGCGGGGACGGCAGGGGTGGTGGCGAACTGCCCGGCGGCCCGTTCGTAGGTGCCCCGGATCGGCGTCTTCGGGGCCGTCTTCGGGGGCCGGAGCGGTCGACGGACACGACCGCTGCCGGCGATCCGTTCGGGAGGTGATCTCGGCTTCGCCGAGCGGTACGGAGGCCGACCGTCGAAGAGGTGCTTGAGAGCGGCGGCGACCTTGCTTCGCGCGTCCGCCGCAGTGGGCGAACGGAAACGGTGAAGCACGCGTAACCACGCTCGCGATCGAAGACGGGGGAGGTCGTCTCCCCGGATGTACCCGGATGCACACGAATGGCTCCCTCCGATGCGCGCGTTCGGGTGGTCGCCGCGCGATTCGTGCACGCAGGCCGAGCATTCACTTGGGGGATTTAGTGAGTTTTGACCGATATCGGATCGTGGTGCGGCGGGGAGCCGGCCGTCCCCGTACGTCCTGAAAACCTCCGCGGCGTCGTGCGTCATCGATCCGCCGACCAGGCAGGGAGCGCGCGCCGCAAGGGCGGGAAGCAGTCGGCCGGTCGTCCGGGGGGTGTATGCGACTCAGTGCCTCTCCTGCTTGAGGCTGATATTTCCTGATGGATTTGGACGTTCTTTGATCGCTGACGCAGGGTTGGGTTCAGGGGGCCACGGGAGGTAGACCCGGCTCTTGGGCCGGGGAAGGAGCAGACGGGATGCACGAAGCGCAGACACGTGAGACGAACCGGCACGACTGGCAGACGTTGCACACCGGAACGCGCGAGGCGGCGGCGCGGGGATTGCGCCAGGACCTGGTCCGCGCGGGAGTGCCCGACAGCGAGTTGGGGCGGCGGGTGACCGAGGCCTGGGCGGGGTCCGTGGTGCGGGCGCCGGGGTCGGTACAGGAATTTCGGGTGGTTCGGGTCGAGGTGGACGCGGAGGCGGGCTCGGCCGCCGGTTCGGGCTCGGTAGCAACGAGTGCGGCCTCCACCGCGACTGCGAAGCTGTCCCGTCCCGACCCCGAACAGGCGCTGAGCTGCCGCTGACCCCGGCCGGGCGGGTACGGCCCGGATGGCCTGCCGCACCCGCACGGGTGCCCGGTGCCGGTCGGTCGAGCGGGCGAGTGCCTCGTGACTCGGCTTTTTCGAGCGGTTGGTCGGCTGCGGGATCTTCCGTTGACCCGTCGCCCCGTGCTCTGCTGTGCGCCATGGTCGACGAACCCACATACCCCACGGTTCCACACCGGCATTACGGCGTTCCCGCTCACGAGGCGGAAGCCCGCAGCCGTGCCTTCCACGACGTCATGTCCCGCCGCCGCACGATCCGCGAATTCTCCTCGCGTCCCATCCCCGACAATGTCGTGGACTGGGCCGTCCGTACCGCCGCCACCGCGCCCAGCGGCGCCAATGTCCAGCCCTGGCGCTTCGTCGTGATCACCGACCCCGAGCGCAAGCGGCACCTGCGCGAGGCCGCCGAGGCCGAGGAACGCGAGTTCTACGAACACCGCGCATCGCCGGAGTGGCTCGCCGCGCTCGCACCGATCGGTACCGACTGGCGCAAGCCGTTCCTGGAGGACGCGCCGGTCGTCATCGTGGTGTTCGAGGTACACAAGGGCCCCGAATCGCCGCGCCCCTACTACACGAAGGAATCGGTCGGCATCGCCGTCGGACTCCTGCTCGCCACGCTGCACCAGGCGGGGCTCGCGACGTTGACCCACACGCCGAGCCCGATGCGATTCCTCAACGAGGTCTGCGACCGCCCGGCCGAGGAACGCCCGGCGTACGTGATCCCGGTCGGGTATCCCGCCGAGGACGCGCGCGTGCCGGACATCCACCGCAAGGAGTTGGACCACGTGGTGGTGCGTCTCTGAGCGCGGCGCGCCGCACCTGACAGTGGTGCGGCGTCGGGGTGTCGGCGCGCCGCGCCCCGACCGATCGACGGTGGTGGGCTCCGCCGGCGGGGACCTCGCGATCCCGCTGCGCCGGAGCCCGCCCCTCTGCGATCCTGAACCGGCACGTCCGGGTCCGGATCAGCCGCGTGTACACGGGGGCCGTCATGAGTGTCGTCGCCGGAAAGATCATCGACGAGTCGATCGTCGTCGCCGCGGATTCCCAGGTGACCTGGGGCCAGGCGAAAACCGAGGGCACCAAGCTCTACAAGATCAACGAGAACCTGATATTCGGTGGGGCGGGGATGCTCCGCGACATCAACCTCATGCGCCTGTTCCTGGACACCCACACTCCGGCGTCCTCCGACGAGCGCGACATACTGGAGTTCTACGCCGAGTTCGTCGAGTGGGGCAAGCGCAAACTGTCCAGCTTCGAGCCGAAGTCGGAGTTCCTGTTCGCGTTCGACGGCAAGCTCTTCGAGACGAGCAACGACTTCGACGTCTTCTACTACGACTACGGCGCCATCGGTTCGGGGTGGGAATACGCCCGCGCTGCCCTCCACTTGGGCCACACCCCGTCCCAGGCGGTCGGTGTCGCATGCGACCTGACCATCTTCTGCATGCCGCCGGTGACGGAGTACCGAATCCCACGCCACCGAACGGATTCACCCCCGACGGACATGTAACGCACGGGAGCCGCCGATGCGGAGACCGATCCCTCCTGTCCCGCCGGGCTGGACAGCGGCGGGAGCGGCGTGTTCGAGGAGGCGGCGGCGCGGGGGAGTGTGCCCCGAACGGCCCCTGGACCGTCAGGGTTTGGACGCGATGGGCGAGGCGACGTCACCCAGGGGCGGCAGTTGCGCCACGATCGGATGGTCCCGTCCGATCGGACCGAGTTTCCAGGCGCCGCCAGCAGTGCCGAGGTCGGAGAAGAACTCGGCGTTCACGGTGTTGAAGTGACGCTGTTCCTGCGGGGTGTCGTCTTCGAAGAAGATCGCTTCGACGGGGCACACCGGTTCGCAGGCGCCGCAGTCGGTGCACTCGTCCGGGTGGATGTAGAGCATGCGCTCGCCCTCGTGGATGCAGTCGACGGGGCACTCCTCGATGCATGCCTTGTCCTTGACGTCCACACAGGGCGAAGCGATCACAAACGTCATCGAACTGCCGTCCTCTCCGGGGTAATCGTGCTTGTCGTTCGCACGCGGCCGACCGTAGGGCCTCAAGTAATGTCGAGGTCAACAGGAGGCTGTGCATGACGAGTTACCGTTCCGGTGAGGTTCGAGCAGGCCCGGACGACTGGCTGAGCATCGGCGAGGTGAGCTCTCGGACCGGGGCGGCCGTCTCCGCTCTGCGGTTCTACGAAGAGTTCGGCCTGATCGCGTCCGAACGCGACGAGCGCAACCAACGCCGATACCCGCGGCACATGCTTCGCCGCATCGCGTTGATCTCGGTGGCGAAACGCATCGGCATCCCGTTGCTCGACCTGCGCGAGGCGTTCGCCGACGTGCCGCTCGACCGTCCGCCCAGTCACCAAGAATGGCAGCGGGCCTCGCGCGGCTGGAGGCGCCGGTTGGAGGAGCGTCGGCAGACCATCGAGCGCCTGGAGGCCGAGCTCACCGGGTGTATCGGCTGCGGATGTCTCTCGATGAAGGCATGCGCTCTGTTGAACCCCGGTGACACGCTTGCCGGTGACGGTGTCGGGCCCCGACGACTGTGAGAGACGAACTGTCGCGGCAGAGGGTTCGGCGACGGGTGGACGACGCGAGGCGCCCTCGTGCCGCGTCGGTGCGTGTGGTCCGGACGCGGCGAAGATCAGTCCCGGGACGGCTCTCGGTGCGGTGTGCATTCCACCCAGCGGCCGTTGTCAGCTGCCGACGTGCGGATCGCGTCCAAGGTGATCTGGCCCGCCACGCCGTCCGCGAACGTCGCGACGGGGACGGTCGCCGGCGCCGGGTCGCCCTTGATCAATGCGGCGAAGGCGGTGGCGAGTTTGGTGTACGGGGCGCGGTCGATGCCCATCGAGTGCAGCAGGTCGTACGCCGTGTGCATGAGGTCGGACGGTGGCGCGATCGGGGCCGGGTTGGCCAGCTCGGCGGGGGCCTCCACCCTGCGGTCGCCCGTCGCGTCGGCGAGCCATACGTCGTCGAACTCGACCCACGCGGTGCCCCGAGTGCCGGCCACCCGGGTGGTCATCAGAGGCGGGCCGTAGACCCCGGCCGAGCTTTGCAGCGAACCCTCGACGCCGGTCACCGTGCGGAAGCGGATGTTGAAGGTGTCCTCCGCGCTCTGCCCGGGACGATCCGCGACCAGGGGCAGGCCCGCGCTGACTCCCGCGAACTCGCCCAGTGTGTAGCGGATTTGGTCGATCCAGTGGGTCGCGTGCGCGCCGAGCCAACCGCCGCCGTCCTCGGCCCGCCCCCACCATGCGGGTACCTGCGCCGCCGGGCCGGTGAGGACCGGGATATGCAACAGCCAGGTGGCCAGCCGTGGTTCGCCGACCGCACCGTCCGCGATCAGGCGCGCGAGCAGTGCCTGTGAGGTCTGCCAGCGGAACTCGGTGCCGAGAAGGTGTACGACGCCGGCCTCGTCCGCCGCCGAGAGCATCGTCCGGGCCTGCTCCGCGTTCGCCGCGAACGGCTTCTCGCACACCACGTGCTTGCCCGCCGCGACGGCGGCGAGCACTGTCTCGGCGTGTGTGTGCGGCGGCGTGGCCACGGTCACCGCGTCCACGCCGTCGAGCGCGAGCGCGTCCGCCAGGTCGGTGAACGCGTGCGGTACGCCGAAGCGCGCGGCCCGCTCGGCGGTTCGGGCGGCGTCGCGGCCGACGAGCGCGCGTACCTCGAAGCCCGCGTCCCGGAAGGCCGGCAGATGGGTGATGCACCCGAATCCGGTACCGACGATCACCACACCAAGCTTGTCGTTCGCCATGACGATCGTGCTCCTCGCGCCGGGGCCCAAATGCCGGCTCACGGTAAGGCAGGCTGACCAACTCCGCCATCGCGCCCGGGTGTGACGTACGCGTCAGCCGGCCGGATCCGAGTGTTCCCGTGGTCCGACAACCCGCATCGGCCGAGTTTCTCGCTCGTCGCGCACGGTGGTACGACGGCCGCCGCCTCGACCGCCGTACCACCGCGCCGCCGCCTACCGGCACCGGCAAGCCGCGCAGCGGTGAGTTGCGCACGTGGCCCGCCGGATAGGATCACCGCCGTACCGAACTCCGCGAGGAAGGCGATCATGGCGGAGACCCCGGCCAGACCCAGCTCCCTGATCAACACGGTCTACGGCGCGTTCGTGCGTGGACTCGGCGGCTGGATCTCGATCGCCGACCTGATCGTGCTGATGGCCGAACTCGGCGTGGACGCGCCGGCCGTGCGCTCGGCCATGTCCCGCCTGAAGAAGCGCGGCACACTCGTCCAGGAGCGGCGCGAGGGGACCGGCTATCGGCTCAGCCCCGCGATGGAGTCGATCTTCGACGAGGGCGACCGGCGGATCTTCGGCCACCTGGAACCGGCCCGACTCGAGGACGGGTGGGTCATGGCGATCTTCTCGGTGCCCGAGTCGGAGCGCGCGCACCGCCACCAACTGCGCTCGCGGCTGACGTGGTTGGGCTTCGGCAACGTGTCGCCGGGGGTGTGGATCGCACCGGCTCGGCTTCTGGAGGACGCGCGGAGCACCCTGATCCGGGTCGAACTCGCGGACTACGTCCACCTGTTCACCGGCGACGCGGCCTTCGCCGAGCCCGACAAGCTGCGGGCCGCGGTCGGCACGTGGTGGGACTTCGACGCGATCGAGGAACAGTACGCGTTGTTCACCGACCGGTACGGGCCGATCGCCGCCCGGTTCGCCGCCCGCCCGATGCTCGACCGGGCCGAGGCGTTCCGGACGTACGTCCCGATGCTGACCCAGTGGCGCCGGTTGCCCTATCTCGACCCCGGTCTGCCGCCCGAACTGCTGCCCGCCGACTGGAACGCGGTCGAGGCTCGCAAGGTCTTCCTCACCCTGCACGGCCTCCTCGCCGAACCGAGCCTGCGCCACGTCGGCGAGACCGCGAGGACGGCCGAAAAACCCGCCTGAGCGACACGACGCCCGAGCAAAGACGACGCCCGAGCAGGCACGACGCCCGAGACCGTCGGGTCAGGTCGCGCGCGCCCGCCGCGACCGCGCCGAGACGATCTCGAAGTCGAGGGGGAGTTCCTTCCGGTCGCCCGGCCCCTCGATTTCGAGATCGCCTCGTTCCCGGTCGCGCCCTACGGCTTCGCCTGCTGTTGGGTGATCCAGCGGAAGACGTCCGGGACCATGTTGCGCCAGACGTCCGTGCCGTGCCCGCCGCCGCCGATCTCGGCGAGGGTGACGGCCGTGGGGGCCTTGGCGATCGCGTGCAGGGCCTGCGCGTCGCCGTAGCCGTCGCCCTTTTCGCCGGCCATGTACAGCGCCACATTCGGGGGCTGCGGGGCCTTCTTGAGGATGTTCAACGGGTTCGCGGACTCACGCAGGGCCGGGTCCTTCGCGGTGACCGAGTCGCTCTCGCCCTTGGGGTCGTTGTAGCCGGACAGGCTCACCCCCTGGCCGTAGCGGTCCGGGTGCAGCAGTGCCATCCGGGTGGCGCAGTGCGCGCCCGCCGAATAGCCCGCGATCGCCCAGTGCTTCGCGTCGGTCTCGGCGCGGAAGTTGTCGATCACCATGCGCCGCACGTCGGCGGAGATCCAGGTGTCGGCGTTGGCCTTGCCCGGTACGTCCGCACACCCGGTGTCCTCGTTGCCCGCGAGCAGCTTCGTGCGCGGTGAGACCAGGATGAACGGCGCGACCTCGCCCTTGGTCATCATCTCCTTGAGCTGCGAGTTCACGTGCAGCGTCCCGAACCAAGCCTTGGCCGAACCCGGGTAGCCCGGGAGCATCTCGACGACCGGGAACTTCTTGTCCTTGTAGGCAGGGTCCTTGTACTGCGGCGGCAGCCACACGTAGACCTCGGCCTCGATACCCGACTGCTTGCCCTTGAGCTCGGTGACCTGCACCCCGTCCCCGAGCTTGCCGTCGGCGCCCTTGAACTCGGTGAGCTGCTTCTCCTCGGGCTTCGGCGGCGGCGGGATGGCCGCCGGGTCGCGAGCCTCGACCACGTGGCCGCTTCCGGTACCGAGGAAGTCGTCCCATGTGTCGTACAGGCTGTTCGAGTTGTTGACGATCACGAAGACCATCATGATCGCGGTCGCCTGGCACAGGACCAGCATGAACAGGCGGCCGACGACCTTGACCGCCTGGTGCCCGGGGATGCGGTTCCACGCCGCCAAAGCCAGGGCCAACGACGCGATCGCGAGCACGATGGTCGTTATGTAGAAGGGTGTACCGGTCAGACTCAAGGGACTTCCAGGATGGTTCGGCGCCGAGCGGGGGCGAGGGGGGTCAGTCGGCGGTCGGCGGCGAAAGGTGCTTGCCGAGCCAGCCGAGCAGGTCGGGGATCATCCGCTTGAAGTGCGAGGTCAGGTGCCTGCCGCCGGGCTGTTCGTAGTACTCGATCCGCACCGGCGGCGCGGCCTTGGCGACGAACGCCTTGACGAGCTTGACCTCGTGGGGATCGCCGCCGCCGGCGGTGGCGAGTACGTCGATGCCGGCCTTGCCCGCACCGATCATCGTGTCGGGGCTGTTCGCGAGTCGGTCGGCCTCGTAGTTCTTCCACAGCGACGAGTCGGGGTTGAAGTAGCCGTCGATCGGCACGGCCGCCTTGAACTGCTCGGGGTGCTGCAGCGCGAGCTTGATGCTGCAGAAGGCGCCGGTCGAGGCGCCCATCAGGCCCCAGCCGTCGGGGCCGCGCAGCGTGCGGAAGTTGGCCTTGACCAGATCGGGGATGTCCTGTGACATCCACGTGCCCATCTTCGGCTGCCCCGGGATGTCACTGCAGTCGAGGGTGCGCCGCTCGTCCTTCTCCAGGTTCTGTACCGGCATCACCATGATGAACGGGTGGGTCCGGCCGGCCTTGGACTCCTGCGCGGCGATCTCCTGGATGGGCAACTGGTTGTCGGTCCACGTGTTGTAGCCGTTGCTCTGGCCGCCCGCGTACAGGGTGAGCACCGGGAAGCCGGACTTCGCGTACGCCGGGTCGTTGTACTCCGGCGGCAGCCAGACCCACACCTTGCCGGTCACGCCCGACTTGGGCCCGGTGTACGACGTCATCAGGATCGGCCCGCCCGGGGTGGTGCGAGCGGTCGAGAAGGCGGTCGGGGGGCCCGAGGGCATGACCGCCTTGGTGGGCGGCTTCGGCTTGGGGGCCTCGGGCGCCGGCTCGGGGCCCTTGTCGCCCTTGGTCGGCGCGTCGGTCGCGGCCGAGGAGCGCTCGGCGGACGTGCCGGCCGACGACGAGCCGCACGCGGTGGCCGTCGCCGCGAGCAGTACGGCCCCGATCAGGGCCGTCGTGCGATGACGAGTCGCGGAAGGGAGTTTCAAGAGGAGCGCTCCGGCAGGCACAAGAGGTGGCAAGACAAGGACGAAGTGAAGGCTGTGGCAGGGGGTGGCCGCGGCGACGGACCAATACCGACCCTAACCGGACATCGAGACGGTCATTCGACGGCTCTGTAACAGCCATCCATCGATCGGGGGAACGAAAACGCCGAATTCGTGATTTTACCGTGACCGAATCACCCCTCCGGCCCCGTGGTCCGTGACATTCCGGTGCGCCCGGGGTACCCGGTCGCGATGTCCGCCGTGAATACAGTTTGAGATGTTTCATTCTTATATACGGCTCTTCGGAAGACTTCGTGATTATTGTCATGATCATTCGGCTTGCCGTGGTGTTTCTGCTGCTTCGCCGGTCCCGGCCGCCCTGGCCCACTCCTGCTCACCCCTGCCCGCCTCGCCCGCCCCGCCCGCCCCTGCCGTTCCCGCAGACAGGAGCCGCGCTTGTCGCCCCCCGTGTTCGTTCCGCGCGCCGCGACCACGCCACCGTCGGCCCGCCACGGTCTGCGCGCGACGCTGGTCGTCGCCGTCGTGATGATGCTGCTGATCCTGATTCCGTACCTGCTCAACCGCTCGCTCGTGGGCGCCGCACCCGTACGGGTCGGCGAGATCGTCACGCTCGGCTCGTTCCGGTACGCGCCGGCGGTCGGCTGGCAGATCGATCGCGGTCAGTCCCAGCCCGACCGGGTGAGTGTCCTGGTCAAGGGCGCGACCACCTACCGGGTCATCCCCCTGGGCCGGCAGTCCTCGGCGCTCGGGGCGTTGAAGAGCGCCGCACGGCGCTACGAGGCGACCGGGCGCGGACGGGTCGGCGACGACCCCGCGCCGGTGGCCACCGCGCGCGGCCTCGCCGGCCTGGTCGCGCCGATCGGCGGCCACACCGTCGACGGCACGCTCACCGTGCTCGTGAGCGGCGGCCAGGGCCTGGGCATCACGCTCACCGCCCGGCACACCGCCCCACCGACGGGCGCGATCGCCGACGACGTGGCCGCCATGATCGACTCCGTGGAGGTGATCGGATCGTGAGCGTGGCCCCGTTGACCGACCGCAGAGGCCGCCGCGACGCGGGCAGCTTCGTGCAGCCGACCCACGCGGCGTTCTGGTTGTATCCGCTCGTGGTCCTGATCGGCGCCGCGAGTGTCGTGCCCAACCTGATCCGGCTGTCCTCGGCCGCGCCGTCCGGTGCGCTCGCGATGAGCGTGGTGATGCACACCGCGTGGCTGGTCCCGGCGCTCGCGATGATCACCCACCTGGACTTGTTCGAGCGCGAGCCGCTGTCGTTCTGCGTCGCGGCGTTCGGGTGGGGCGCCGTGGTCGCGACCGGCTTCGCGATCGTGGCCAACGACAACCTGCTCACCTACATGTCCAAGCTGGATCCCGTCTTCTCGACCGACTGGGGCGCGTCGATCTCGGCGCCCACCGTCGAGGAGACACTCAAACTGCTCGGCGTCGTGGTGCTGATCCTGATCAACCGCAGGGTCTTCGAGAGCGTGCTCGACGGATTCGTCTTCGGCGCCCTCGTCGGGTTGGGATTCCAGGTCGTCGAGAACGTCATGTACGCGCTGCACGCCGCGATCCAGTCCGGCGAGACGTGGTCGGGCGGCATCGTCGCGAGTTTCTTCCTGCGCGCGATCGTCAACGGCCTGTGGAGCCACGCGGCGTTCACCGCGATGACCGGCGCGGGCGTGGCGTACGTGCTCGTCGGCCATCGGCCGCTTCCGATGCGAGTCGCGGTGGCGGCCCTGCTGTACGGGATCGCGTGGTCGCTGCACTTCGTGAACAACTCGCCGATCCTGGAGATCGTCCTGGGCCGCACCGACTGGTACCTGACGATCGTGCAGATCGTGCTCAACGGCCTGGTCGTGCTCGCGGTCGCGAGCGTGGTGTATCGGCTGGCCGCGCAGCAGGAGTACCGCTGGTTCGCGCGCGCGGTCGGCGACGAGCCGGAGCTTTTGCCGCTGCGGGAGTTGGCCGCGCTCGCGTCCAACAGGAAGCGCAAGGAGGCGGTCGACGCGGCCCGCCGCGAGCACGGCCGACGGGCGGCGCGGGCGCAAAGCCGGTTGCAACGCGCGCAGTTGGGCTA
>NZ_WWJX01000101.1 GCF_009865215.1 Streptomyces sp. SID3343
CAGCCCGGCCGCGCGTGCCGCCACCCCCCAGCCCGACCGGCACTTGAGGTCACCCCTCGGCCCAGCCGGTACACAACCAGCCCGGCCGGCGTTTGAGGCCACCCCCAGCCCGTCCGGCGCCTGAGGACAAAAGGGTGGGCGGGTGGGAACAGCCCGTCCGGCGTTTGAGGACAAAGCCCGGCCGGCGCCTGAGGCCACCTCACCCCCCAACCCCTAAAGCCGCAACCTCCGCGTCACTGAACACCCGCGACCGAATCAAGAACCGCTTCCCGGTAGGCGCCTCCACCGAAAACCCACCCCCACGCCCCGCCACAACATCCACCGTCAGATGCGTATGACGCCAATACGCATACTGCGCAACGGAGATGTAAAACGGCTGCCCCGCCACCCACCCCAACAAGACATCCGCATCCGAAACCAGAAACTCCCCCCGCGGATAACACATAGGCGACGACCCATCACAGCACCCACCGGACTGGTGGAACAGCAACGGCCCGTGCTCCGCCACCAACTCCCCCACCAGCACCGCCGCAGCCTCGGTGATCGCCACCTTCTCCACCGACCCAGACAACCCCCGCGCCCCAGACGACCCCGGCGGCCCTGACGACCCCGACGACCCCGACGGCCCCGACGACATCAGAAGAACCCAAGCTTCTTAGCCGAGTAACTCACCAGCAGATTCTTGGTGTTCTGATAATGCCCAAGCATCATCTTGTGATTCTCCCGCCCCATCCCGGAGGCCTTGTACCCACCGAACGCCGCATGCGCCGGATAGGCGTGATAGCAGTTCGTCCAGACCCGCCCGGCCTTGATCTCCCGCCCGAACCGATACGCCCGCGTGGCATCACGCGTCCAAACCCCGGCCCCGAGCCCGTACAGCGTGTCGTTGGCAATCCGCAGCGCCTCGGCGTCATCGCGAAACGTGGTCACCGAGACGACCGGCCCGAAGATCTCCTCCTGGAAGATCCGCATGTCGTTGGTGCCCTTGAAGATCGTCGGCTCGACGTAGTAGCCGTCCTCCAGCCCCTCGACCACCTTGCGCGCCCCGCCGGTCAGCACCTCCGCCCCCTCCTGCCGACCGATGTCGAGGTACGAAAGGATCTTCTCCAACTGATCGTTGGAAGCCTGCGCCCCGACCATCGTCGCGGGGTCGAGCGGATTGCCCTGCACGATCGCCCGCGTACGCGCCAACGCCCGTTCCATGAACCGGTCGTAGATCGACTCGTGGATGAGCGCACGCGACGGACACGTACAGACCTCGCCCTGGTTGAGGGCGAACATCACGAACCCCTCGACGGCCTTGTCGAAGAAATCGTCGTCCTCGGCGGCCACGTCGGCGAAGAAGATGTTCGGGCTCTTGCCGCCCAGCTCCACCGTCACCGGAATGATGTTCGCGGAGGCGTACTGAAGGATCAGCCGACCCGTGGTCGTCTCCCCCGTGAACGCGACCTTGGCGACCCGGCTACTGCTCGCGAGCGGCTTGCCGGCCTCGAAACCGAAGCCGTTGATGACGTTGAGCACCCCCGGCGGGAGCAGATCCCCGATCAACTCGATGAGCACCAGAATGCTCACCGGCGTCTGCTCGGCGGGCTTGAGTACGACACAGTTGCCCGCCGCGAGCGCGGGCGCGAGCTTCCACGTCGCCATCAGCAACGGAAAGTTCCACGGAATGATCTGCGCGACCACGCCCAACGGCTCTTGGAAGTGGTATGCCACCGTGTCCTCGTCCACCTGCGAGATGGACCCCTCCTGGGCCCGGATCACGCCGGCGAAGTAGCGGAAGTGGTCGACGGCGAGCGGCAGATCGGCGGCCAGGGTCTCGCGGACCGGCTTGCCGTTCTCCCACGTCTCGGTGACCGCGAGGCGCTCCAGGTTCTGTTCGATCCGGTCGGCGATCCGCAACAGGATCAGTGACCGCTCGGTGGTACTGGTCCGGCCCCACGCGTCGGCCGCGGCGTGCGCCGCGTCGAGGGCGAGTTCGACGTCCTCGGCGGTGGATCGGGCCACCTCACAGAACGGCTGCCCCGTCACCGGGGAGATGTCGTCGAAGTACCGACCCTGCACCGGCGGCACCCACTTGCCGCCGATGTAATTGTCGTATCGGGGTTCGAAGTTGACGATGCTGTCCGGTTGGCCGGGCTGACTGTAGACCATGTGAGCCTCCGCTTCCCTTGCCGCGCAACGGGCGTGACGGACCATCGGCGCCGCCACACGACACGGGAATCCGTGCGTCGAGGCGCTCCAGGCCGACGCTAGTCCCTCGTCTCCGGCTGGTCACGCGTTCCGGTCAAAACGCCCCCGACGGCCCTCCCGCGCAGCCCTCGTCCGCCACCGCCACCCGGGAGCCGTTTGCCGACGACCCGTCAGTTGCCGTGCAGAGCCCGCCGATTACTCGATGATCCTTTCCATTCCCATATAGATGTCACGTGTGACATGTGCAATTGTACTCGTCGTCGTGTTCTCAACTCGGGCCGCCGACCGTGGCCCGCCCGTGCCCGAAGGGCCGTCAATGAGCACTCACGCACGCCGTAAGAAGTGGTTTGCCACAAGCGTCCCCCTCTTGGCACTGGCCGTCGGTGTGCTGCCGATCGCAGCCCCACCGGCGGCCTCCGCCACTGTGCTCGCCGCCTCGAACTCGATAGCCGTACCGGCGAGTCCGGCCACGCCCGCGAGCTCGGCCACGCCGAACGACGACGTCGACCGCCTCGCCGCCCCCGTCGCACACGGCCCCGACCGCGGCCCCGGCCCTCTCGACGGCGGCAACCTCCGCTTCACCGGCGCCGGCCCCTCGCCGGCCGACCTGCCGGCGCAACTCCCGGGGCGGCAGGACCGCGTGGCCGCACCGGTCCCCGGCTGTACCCTCGCCGAATTCGCCGCGCTCTCCCCGCAGGGCCTCGCCGACTTCCTGACCCGCCCCGACGTCGGCCCCGACTGCCTGCGGCCCTACCTGTGGACCTACACCCCCGACCTGGGCCGGGTGTTGACGCCCGCGCACCTTCAGGCCGTCCTCGATCGCGTCACCGCGCTCGCGCCGACCTACGACGGCACCAACGCGTCGCATCTGTACGAACTCTGGTACTTCACCCACGCCGCGCTCTATCTCGACTGGGACAACCCCGCGATCGACCTGCGCGGACCGACCGTCGTCGCCGCGCTCAACCGCGCGGTGGCCGCCTTCCGCGCGTCGCCGCACGCGTTCGACGTGACCCCGTCGTCCGGGGTACTCCTGCGCGAACTACTGATCAGCACCGACGTGGATGGTGTACGCGAGCACCAACTGCCGCTCCTGACCCGCGTTTTCACCGACATGGACGGCACCACCACCGCGTGGCAGGCCCCCGGGCGCGCCGACGCGACCCTCCAGGCCCAGAACATGGCCTACCACGGCATCCACAACGGCGACGCGGGCTTCATCGCGGCCGTCCGGGCGGACCCCGGCTACCGCGCCGCGCTCAAGGCGTTCGTCGGCTACCGCCACCTGGACACCCCGGCCACGTCCGGCCTGTTGCGCAACGCCGTCTACGAGTACGGGCGACTGGGCCGAATCCCGGCGCTGACCGCCGAGACCACGGCCGGCCTGGGCACGCTGCTCACGGACACCGAGGGCTGGTACGGGCGGTTCTCCGTACCGTGGAGCAACGTGGCCCATTGGCTGGAGACGTACGGCAGTTGCCACCGCTACGCCGTCTGTCGGGCCGACGTCGAGGCCCTGGTCTTCCCGACCACGTACACCTACGACCTCGGTGACATCGAGGTGCACACGTCGCTCGACAGCGCCACCGTCGAGCAGCTCTACTATGCGTCCAAGCAGGTCAAGGAGCAGTTCTTCCGCACCGTCGGCACCGATCAGCCGCTCGCGGGCGACCCGAACCACAAGCTCACGATCCGGCTGTACGCGAGCATGGCCGATTACCACACCTACCAGACGTTCCTGTACGACCTCGACACCGACAACGGCGGCATGTACATCGAGGAAGGGGCGACCTTCTACACCTACCAGCGCGTCGTCCCGCGCGATTCCCTCCTGCAACTGGAGGAGCTGTTCCGGCACGAGTACACCCATTACCTCAACGGCCGCTACGCGGTGCCGGGCTCCTTCGGCGAAGGACCCTGGTACGCCGACAACCGCACCACCGCGTTCGACGAGGGCATGGCCGAGTACCTGGCCGGGTCGACTCGTGACCAGGGCGTGAAACTGCGCAAGTCGTTGGTCACCAAGGTGATTTCGGACGTGGCCGAGTACGGCGGCCGCCCGTCGGTACGCGACACGCTGCACTTCCGATACGACGACGACGGCTACTTCTTCCGCTACTACGCGTACGCCGGTGCGTTCTTCTCCATGCTCGGCCGTGATCACCCCGATCAACTCGCCGAGATGTACGACCACCTGCGCGCGAACGACGTCGCCGGATACGACGCGTTCCTCGACCGGGTGAGCGGTCCCACCTTCCAGGCCGAGTTCGACACCTACCTGGACCGGCAGATCGCCGGGGTGAACGACCTGAACGTGCCCACCGCGACCTACACCCCACTGCCGCAACTGAACGCCACCGGCCCGAACTACGTGCGCCAGGTCTTCACCCAGGCCACCGGCAGCCGGCCGACCTCGTGCGACGCGGTCTACGACGGCCACCCGCGCTTCACCTGCAAGGGCTCGATCACCGCGAACATCAGCTCGACCGACCCGGGCCGCATGCACACCGAAATGGCCGCCACCGTCGACTACTTCCTCCTCAGCCGAGCCGGCGCCGCGATGAACAACCTCGCCGACACCAACTGCCACTTCGGCCCACCCCAACCGTGGCCCAACAACCGCGCCGCGACCTCCACCTACACGTGCGAAGGCCCGTTGCGCCCATAACCCCCACCACCACCCCCTCGAACAACCGCCCCGCGCGCTGCCCACACCCCGCGCGCGGGGCGGTTCCGCGCTCCGGGCCAAGGTCCCCCGACCGGGGAACGTCGGGTCCCACTTCGGCGCGACGCCGAGGCGTCGCCGCCCTTGCGAGGGTGGTGACGTGACGCATACAAGCGACCGAAGCACAACCGGTACGGCAACGGGTCGAGCCACAGCGGCCTGGGGCACGCCTTCGCCGCACCCGGCTTCTACAGGGCTGCGGAAGGCAGCGCAGGCACGGTCGCCCCGGCCTTGGCGACGTGGTCGCGGTTCGGCGTGGCCCTCGGCGACGCCGTCATCACCGCGGCGGGGCGGGCCGCTCCCGGGTCACACGCGCCGAACCGTCGCCGTTGTCAGCGCAGTTCGGTGCCCCCGGCGCCATCATCGACCCAGCCCGGCGACCCCCGCCCCGGCGTCACCCCAACTCCGCGACCACCGCGTCGTTGAAGCCCGGCCACACCTCCGCCGCCCACGGCCCGAAGTCGCGGTCGGTCAGGCAGACGGCCGCCGCGCCCAAGGCGGGATCGACCCACAGGAACGTGCCCCGGGCGCCGAAGTGGCCGTATGTGGCCGGGGAGTTGCCGGCGCCGGTCCAGTGGGGTGACTTCGTGCCCTTGATCTCGAAGCCCAGGCCCCAGTCGTTGGGCCGCTGCGCGCCGTAGCCCGGCAGGACGCCGTCCAGGCCGGGGAAGACCACGCTCGTGGCCTCCCGCACCGTCTCGGGAGCGAGCAACCGCGGCGCCATCAACTCGGCCGCGAACCGGGTCAGGTCGCGTACCGTCGAGATGCCGCCCGCCGCGGGCGAACCACCCAGCGTGGTCTCGGACATGCCCAACGGCTCGAAGACTGCCTCGCGTACATAGTCCTCGAACGGGATGTCGCACGCCTTCTCGACCGCCGCCGCAAGCACCTCGAAGCCGGTGTTCGAGTAGATCCGCTTGCGTCCCGGCGCCGCGAGCACGCGGTCGTCGTCGAACGCGAGTCCCGACGTGTGCGCCTGGAGGTGGCGGATCGTCGATCCGGGCGGCCCTGCCTCGTCGTCGGGCTCGACCGCGCCCTCCTCGACGGCGGCGAGCACCGCGTAGGCGGTGAGCAGCTTGGTCACCGAGGCGAGGCGGAACGGTTCGTCGACGCGACCGTGCTCGCCGCGCATCCCCCCGTCCCGGGTGACGACGGCCGCGGCGGCCCGGTCGACGGGCCAGGTGTCGATCATGCGCAGGCTTTCCACGGAAGCCGAGCCTACGACGACGCCCCTCGTTCACCAACCGAGGGATCGGCCTCGCCGCCGAGCCGGATCAGCCGCTCCCCAGGCGCGGAATCAATCCGGCCATCAACGCGGCCAGTTCGTGTGCACACGCGACGTAATCGTCCGGTTCCCCGCCGCCCGGGTCGACGACGTCCTCCCAATCCGGTTCGAGGTCGACCGTCGCCAGGTCGAGCGCCGCGAGCCGATCGCCGAGCGGCCCGGCGCCGGCGGGCAGGTCGCGAACGAGCCGCTTGAGCGTCGCCGTACGCGCATCCCCCTGCGGATGGTGGCGGCGCAGATACTGCACGTGTTGGTACTCCTGCACGATCACCACGTCGGCCGCGTCCACGTGCGCGTGCGTCAGTTGCGTACTGCGGTGCCCGGCGGCGTCGAGCCCCAACTCCGCCATCGCGCCCCGGGTGCGCCAACTGATCGGCAGGCCCTCGACCACGAAGGTCCCGGCGGTGACGACCTCCCACTCGGGCCGCGCCACCCGTGCGAGCGCGCCCGCGATCACCGAACGCGTGGCGTTCCCGGTACAGACGAACAACAACGAGGTCATCGAGTCATCATGCCGTCCGTCATGGAAAACCCGGATTCACGATTTCTGCCCCCAGTCCTTGCCCGTCAACATGCAGCCCGCACTGCCGTCGCAGAACGGGACGTTGGCGGTCGACCCGCAGCGGCACAGCGCCGCGCGAGTCTCGTGCCGGTGCGTGCCGTCCGGCAAAGTGATCACGACGTGGCCGCGCATCACGAGCGGACCGGCCTCGACCGGATGTACCTGCGTGGGGTGTACGGGGTCCTCCGGCGGGCCGCCCGTGAGCGCGTAACGCAACGCACCGCTCGGGCAACGGTGGATCACCTCCGCGACCCGATCGGCCGGCGCGCCCGCGGGGTCGATCCACGGTCGCTTCTCGGCATGGAAGACGTCGGGCAGCCCGCGTACACACTCCAGCGAGTGCAGGCAACGACCGCCGTCGAACGTGACCGTGATGTCCTCGGTGGAATAGGCCTTGCCCGTCCCGCCGCCTGTGTCGCTACCGGTGCTCATCTGAATCAACTCGGATCGGGTGCAATGGGGTGTGGCCGCCGGTTCGGCCCCCGACGGTCCGTGGTCGGTTGCCGGCGGTCACCGTCAGTCCTTGACCGTCGTCGGCGGCGCGTCGTAGACGAGATCGAAGTACTCGGCGTGCTTGCCGATCCACGCCTTCACGAACGGGCACAGCGGCAGCACCTTGCGCTTGCCGCCCTCCCGGACCGCGTCCAGGGCCGCGCGCACGAGCGCGCCGCCGACGCCCTTGCCCTCGAAGTTCGGCAGCACCTCGGTGTGGGTGAACACGATCAGGACGTCGGTGGTCATGTATTCCGCGTAGCCCGCGAGGTCGCCCTCGATCCGGGCCTCGAAGCGGTCCTGCTCGGGTACGTCGGTGACGACGATGTCCATGTGTTCCCTCTCGGTGGGGGTCGAGCCGTGGTCGGTGGGGGTCGAGTCGTGGTCGGCGGGGGCGGCTGTCGAGGGTTCCGTACGTTCCATTCGAACTCATACCCGAGACGGTTGCTACCGGGACGATCATCATCGCGCGTCGAGGGTCACGCGGGCCACGAACCGACAGCGCGCACCCGTACCCCGCCGTTGACCTTGATCGGCAGTTGGGAGAGCATGCGCAGATCTGACGCATCGTCACATTCGCCGAGGAGGCACCACTCATGCTCGATCCCGAACCCCTCGCCGGTCAGGTCGCCGTGGTCACCGGAGGCGGCGCCGGAATCGGCGGCGGAGTCTCCCGACTGCTCGCCCGCGCGGGCGCCACCGTGGTCCTCAACGACATCGACGCGGACTACGCCGAAGGCGCCCGCGTGGACATCGAGGCGGCCGGCGGTACGGCGATCGTCGTGGTCGGCGACATCCGCGAGGTCGAGACCGTGGCGCGCCTGCGCGACGCGGCGCGGGACGCGGGCGGCGTCGACGTACTGGTCAACAACGTCGGCGACTATCGGCCGTCCACCACCTTCCTGCGCAGCAAGGAGGAGGAGTGGCAGGCGCTGCACGCGATCAACTTCGAGCATGTGTTGCGCGTCACACACGCGCTCCTGCCGGCGATGATCGAGCGCGGCTCCGGCAGCATCGTGAACGTCTCCACCGTCGAGGCCCTGCGCGGCATCCCGGGCTGCCCCGTGTACTCCGCGTACAACGCCGCCATCATTGCGTTCACCAAAAGTCTCGCGGTCGACGTCGCCCGCAAGGGAGTGCGGGTCAACGCGATCGCGCCCGACATGGCCAATACGCCGCAGACGACATACGAGGCGAAACTGCGCGATCGCGACCCGGCGCTGATCGGATCGTGGGTGCCGATGGCGCGATTCGGTGAACCCGAGGACTACGCGAAGGTTGTGCTCTTCCTGGCAAGTGACGCATCGTCGTATGTGACGGGTCATCTGATCCCGGTGGACGGCGGTACGACGGCGGCGAGCGGCTGGTACGGCAAGGCCGACGGTCGAGGGTGGACCAACCTGCCCGACGGCGCCTGAAGCGCGGTTCGTAGGGTGTCCCGTTGTTGTTCGGGTCGGGAACCGGGCAGGTGTCCCGGTTCGTCGGGACAGCAATAGGGGTAACGACGGCTCGACCGAGGACCTCGGCCGGCCGATCGAATCGGATCAACGGGACACACGTGAACGACACGGGTACGACAAGCCAAAGCGTCACCGGGGGGACGACGGACATGGCAGGACGTACGACGGTGAGGGCCTACCTCAACCTGGCCCTTCTGGTGGCCGGGCTCGAACTCCTCGCCATCGGGATCTGGTTCGTCCTGGAGGGCATCCGCGTCGACCAGTCCTCGAACATGATGGTCGTGTACGTCGTGGCCGCCGGGGTCGCCGCCTCGGCGATCTGGCTCGTCGGCTATCGGCCCGCGAGCGATGCGGCCGACCCGCGGCAACAGCAGTGCGACAACACCGAGTTGCGCGACGCCAAGGAGCGCCTGGAGCGGATGGACCCGACCCGGCTCGCCGAGCACGTCGCCGACCTGTGCGAACGCGACGGCCTGGCCGACGTCGAGACGGTACGAGTGGTCGAGGACGCGTACGCGGTGGACATCCACGCCAAGCGGGGCGACGGCAGCCGCGCGATCGTGCGGTGCCGCAGCACGGAGGGGCCGGGCCCGGTGGCGGGCGGCGTCGTGGAGGACTTCGCAGCGGCACTGTCGGCAGGCACGGACGACGCGCCGGCGTTCCTGCTCGCGAGCACCGCGGGGTGCTTCTCGGCCAAGGCCGCGGCACTCGCGAAGTCCGCCGGCATCGTGCTGCTCGACCGCAGGGCCCTCGCGCACTGGGAGTGCGACAAGGAGATCCCGGCAAGCCTGGGCGGCCTGGCGGCCTGAGGGGGCTTTGCGGCCCGACGGGCTCGGGCCGCGACCGTTGCTTGGGCGGGGCGGGGCGGCATCGCGGGTCATGAGCTTGACGGTGGGGTCCGGTGGGGTCCGGTCGGGCCCAGTCGGATCGTTCGGGCCGGTTCGGTGCGCTCCGATGCGCGCAGCCGGGCGGTCTTCGGCTCGGCTCGGGCTCGGTACCGGCTCGGTTCCGCGCGTCCGGTCAGCTACAGCAGCCGCCGCCGCAGCACCCACCGCCGCCACCGCCTCCGCCACCACCGGCGGGTGCGGCGGCCGAGCCGGTCACCGCGACGGTGGTCAGCAGCTTGGTCGTGTCGTCGTGTCCGGCCGGGCAGGTGGCCGGGTCGTTGGCGGCGGCCATCGGGCGGTTGAGCTCGAAGGTGATCCCACAGGCGCGGCAGCGATAGTCGTAGCGAGGCATGCGAATCAGGCTAGCCGCCGGGACGCCCGAAGGGCACCACCGGCGGCTGTCGTCATCGCGCCGGGGCCGGGGCCTGGGCCGGGCGCATCGGCCCGAAAGTCAGCTCTGCTTCGGGCCGTTGCTCTGGACGACCTCGAAGGACCACAACGCCGAGTCCGTCGCGGCCGGCTTGGGACGCTCGGCCCCACCCTCGCCGCCGGGTCCGCCGCCCTGACCGTGGGCGGCCTTCATGTTCCCGGCCATCCACGCCTGGAAGTCGTCCTCACTGCGCCACCTGGTGTAGACGAGGTACTGGTCGGTCCCCTCGATCGGACGCAGCAACTCGAACCACTCGAACCCGTCCTGCCCGTCCACCATCCCGGCCCGCGAGGCGAACCGCTGCTCCAGGGTCTCCCGCATCTCGGCGGGCACGGTCAGCGCATTGATCTTCACAACAGACATGCCCCCAGTCTGCCGCGTGTCACCCACCACCTCCGCATCGGCCACAGCGCGCCGGGAACGCGGCCGAGCGACGAACGCAGACGACCCGACGCGAACCGACCAAGCAGGGCATGGCCGAGCGAAGGCGCAGACAAGTCCGGGGCGCAGCGGAGTCGGACGTGCAACCGAGCCGGACGCGCAGCCGAGCGGACGCACAACCGAGCGGACGCACAACCGAGCCGGAGACGCACCCGAGCGGACGCGTAACCGAGCCGGAGGCGCAGCCGCACGGCGCCCGCGTGGCTCACCCGCTCGGCGGCCCGTCGGTCGGGGTGTTCCGCCCGTACAGGACATAGCGTCGACGTGTGCTCGTCTCCCTGCTCGCCGCGTTGGCCGCGGCCGTTTGCTACGGCGTCGCGACCGTGTTGCAGGCGCTGGGTGCGCGGGCTACCGCCGCCGGGAAGGGGCTCGATCCGCGGGTGCTCGGGCGGGCGCTCGCGCAGTGGCCGTTCGTTGTCGGGCTCGGGCTCGACCTGGCCGGCTACGCCTTCCAGTTCGTCGCGCTCCGGGGACTGCCGATCTTCGCCGTGGAGGCGGCACAGGCCGCCAACCTCGCGGTCACGGCCGTGCTCGCGGTGCCCGTGCTCGGGGCCCGGTTGCACAGCCGCGAGTGGGGCGCCGTCGCGGCCGTGTGCGCGGGGCTCGCGCTGCTCGGGATCTCGGCCGGCCACGAGGGCCCCGCGCACACCCACGCAACGTTTCGCTGGGCCCTGCTCGGGTGTGTCGCGCTGCTCGGGGCGGCCGGGTGGTGGTGCGCCCGGCTGGGCGAGCCGTGGCGGTCGCGGCTGCTGGGCCTGTTGTCCGGACTCGGGTTCGGCCTCGTCGCGCTGGCCACCCGGGTGTTGACCGACCTGTCCTTCGGCAGCCTCGTCCGCAACCCCGCCCTGTACGCGCTGCTCGTGGGCGGAGCGCTGACGTTCCTGCTGTACACGGTCGCGCTCCAGGGCGGCGCCGTCACCTCCGTCGCAGCCGCGCTCGTGGTCGGCGAGACGGTGTTGCCGGCGGGCGTGGGCATCGCGTTCCTGGGCGACCACAGCTGCCCGGGCCCATTCGGCCCCCTCGCGCTAACGGGCTTCGTACTCGCCGTCGCGGGCGCGATCGCACTCTCCCGCTTCGGCGAGGGCACACCGGACCAAGGACCAAAACAAGGACCCGGGCAAGGACCCGACCGAAGACCGAGCCCCGGCCCCGATCAAGGCCCGAATCAGGCGAAGCCGGACACCTGCTGACGGCACATCAACGCATAGCTGCCACCCCGCCCGAGCAACTCCTCGTGCGTAAGCGCGAACAGCGGCGCGAGCATCGGCAACGGGTGCACGAACGCGAGCAGTCCCACCGCGACGAAACCACGCCCCCTCGAACCGAATCGACGAGCCGAGCCGGGGAGCGCCGGAAGTCGTGCCGACGCATCCTTCTCCTGCAACGACGAGCGCCGCGATCCGGACCACCGCCCCGAGTGTGGTGGCCACTCGCGTGGGCACCAGGGTGCCGTCGAGGGCGGCGAGACGTGATCACCGCGAAGGGCACGCCGGCGGCAAGGCCGGCCGTCCGGAAGACCGCGACGTGGCTGGGCATCGGCGTGCGCATGAGCTGTGCGAGTACGTCGGCTTGGGCCGCCGGGTGGCGCCGGTAGTGTGCCGTCGCCCACGGCCCGAAGCCGAACAGCCGGGCGTCCTTGGCGCCGGCGCTCCCACCGGCTACGCCCTCCCAGTAGTCCCGCCCCGCAGTGACGAGTTCGGCTGGACCGGATCGGCGACGATCGTGCCGTATCGCCGGGCCGGGATCGCGCGTTGGGCCGGTACGCACGCGAGCGCGAACGCCGCGAGCCGCGGCGAGAACCAGGCGACCAGGCCGGCGGACGCGGACGCGAACGCGAACGAGCCGACGGACTTGGTGATCAGCCACAGTCGGGCCTCGACACCGCTGCCCAGGTTGATCGCCCCGGTATCGGACACGGGTAGGTCGGCCGCGTCGCGGGTGGCCTGCTCGTCGAGGTGGGCGGTCCCGGCCGGCCCGGACATCGACTCGCGGACGAGGTGTCGGGCGTGACCGTTGACCGCAGCGCGGCCCGCTCCCGCAGCGTCTGGACGGGTTCGGGCGCGATCAGGTCGAGCAGCAGCAGCACGCCCGCCACGATCGCGAGCGGCAGGCCCAACCCACCACCCGTCGCGGCGCGTTGGACGAGAAAGCCGACAGCTCCCGCCGTCGCCGCCGGCAGGAGCTGTACGAGCAGCATTCCGAATGTCAGAGCCGTGACGCCGAGGGCCCCGAAAGACCGCAACGGGCACAGCACAGCAAGCCGATCCCGCACCGCATCCCCCTGCGAGCAGTTGCCGACGGCCCGAAGGTTGTCGGTAACCACTCGTACGTACAAGGGAATTCGGCCGAGGGAGGTCGGCCGAGGGGTGCACCGCAGAGGCAATCAGCGCCCGATCACGGCCCGGTCACTCCTCGGGCTCGATCAGCTGGTAGTCGAGCTCGCCGATCGAGTGCGCCAGCTCCGCCGGGGTGTACACGGCGCCGTCGTAGACGAACGCGGGCTCGATCGCGGTCTCGGTCACGCCTTCGGCAGAGGTGTCGAGGACGACGACCGCCCACCCGATGACGGGGCACAGGACGGCCTCTTCACCGGCCTTGGTCACCTCGACGTCCCACCCCGGATCTGCCGGGGTAAGACTGACGACGCTGCGGCGGGTCAAGCGCATGACGGGGCTCCTCGGCTGCACGGTAACCGGCGGGCGGCGCCGGTCCGAACAAGCCTATGGTGCCGCTGTGACTGATGGGGTCACGGGGCGCGGCCCAACCGATCGACCCGCGCAACCCGGGCCCGGCGATCACCGGCGGACCCGCCGGACGGAATGCCCACCGCCGTGGTTCTGTTGACAGGCAGTAGACGGAGCACGAAGCGAAAAAACGTTTGGAGGACGCATGGCCACGGTCGCGCTGACCAAGGAGAACTTCGAGGAGATCGTCGCGGGCGACGGTCTCACCGTCGTCGATTTCTGGGCGTCTTGGTGTGGTCCGTGCCGCGCCTTCGCGCCGACCTTCGAGAAGGTGTCGGAGTCGACCCCCGACGTCGTGTTCGCGAAGGTGGACACCGAGGCCGAGGTCGACCTCGCGCAGGCATTCGACATCCAGTCCATCCCCACGCTGATGCTCGTCCGCGACGGCGTCGTGGTGTTCTCGCAGCCGGGCGCGCTGCCGGAAGCCGCCCTGGTCGACCTGATCAAGCAGGCACAGGGGCTGGACATGTCGGAGGTCAAGCAGAAGATCGCCGAAAACCAGCCGAAGGGCTGACCTCGCAGCGGCCGCGGGCGATCTTGCGGGATCCCGCAGGCAGGCGTCTACTGGAGGGAGCGAGGAGGGTCCGCAACGGATAGACGCGGAGAAGCGGTCGAAGTCGGGCCGCGCACCGCGCAATCAGGATCCGCGAGAAGTGGATGGACCCTCCTCCTTCGCAGGAAAAGCACCATGGAGCAGGCGACAGGGAAGCCCGCCGGACCTCGGTCCGGCGGGCTTCCCGGCGTCAGGGCCCGTGCTCCGGCGGGGTTCTCGGCGACGGGGGGCCGGACTCCGGCAGGCGTCACGGCGTCACCGCGTCACCACGTCACCGCGCCACCGACCCGGACTCCGGCGGGGTTCTCGAGGGCGGGGCCACGGCGTTACCGGCCCGGCAGCACAGCCCGGCGTGACCGGCCCGGCTTTACACAAGCCCGGCGTCACAAGCCCAGCACCACAAGCCCAGCGTCACCGGCCCAGCGTCACCGGCCCGGCGTCACGGCCCCGGCCGCGCCCGCTCGGGCCCCTGCCGTA